>DBAU01000080.1:42352-80174 GCA_002291845.1 Alphaproteobacteria bacterium UBA1002
CATTGGTAATCGTCGCCGTGGCTCGATCGGAAGCGATGGTTGAACCAACGGGAGTACTTAGTACAATGTCAAACGCCTCATCGGCTTCAAAGTTCGTATCGCCAGCCACCGAAACAGAAATGATTTTGCTCGTTTCCCCGGCGGCGAAGTTAACGGTACCGGAGGGCAGGATACCCCCTGAAAAATCATCTGCATTTACGGCACCCTGCACCGACCAGGAGACCGAGCTGGTTCCCGTAACTTCACCCGCGCGTGTGATGGTCAGATTCACGGTGGTGGAGCCTGAATCCCCTTCCAGAATGGAGGACGGGCCATTGACGGTAATACTCAGGGTGGGAGGCGGGGGCGTGTAAAAAATAAAGTCAGAGGCTTGGAGTCCCGTGGCGAAGGTAAGGGCCGCATTATCGTCATTAATGATGATCAGCTGAGGGACAAATCGTGGCAATTGAATGATCTGACTAAATGAACGGATATCCGTGAAATCCGTGAGGTCAATTTTATCGCCTTGGAGGCGATTGAAGTCATTGATTTGCGTCTCAGAAAAATCCGGGGCAACAGAGCGCAAAATCCTAAACGTGTCTGCGCCCGAACCACCAATTAAGGTTCTAAATCCATTTCCACCACTGACAAGCGTATCATCCCCCAGTCCTCCAAAAAGCGAGGTTAGATCGTGGGTGGAGACAAGGAAATCGTTGCCTTCATTCCCAAACACCCGATCCGAATTGCCCGTTGTGGAGAGAGTATCATTATCGGAAGTGCCATTAATCGTATTGGACATGAAGCTACCTTATCAGAGAATGGTCAGGGGTACGCCTGACGCGTAACAATGACTAACAAATTAACAGGGGTTTAATTAATATTTAGTTAATAAGATAAATGCAATGATAATTTTCCCTTTATCGGCCCGTAACGAATTTACCATAAAATATAAAATGTTTTCTGTTTTACTAACAAAAAAGGGAGCCCGAAGGCTCCCTTTCTCAGTCATGTGATGTTAACCCTATCGCGCGATATTCAGCTCGATTTCTACGCGACGGTCACGCCACAGGCAGGCAATGGCCTCATTCCGTGCCATGCCTTCGCAGTTAGAGACCGGAGCTTCTTCACCCAGCGCACGAATTTCCACGGCATCGGTTTTCAGGTAACCGCGGCTGGCGAGGTAGGAACGCACAGCATCCGCGCGACGGCGCGAGAGGGTATAGTTATAGTCAGTGTTGCCAATGGCATCAGCATACCCAACAATGTCGACGCTGCTTACGGCGGCTGACTGGCCAAGAATGGACGCAACCGTATCCAGCTTGGCGGCCGCAGCGGGGGTCAACTCCGCGCTATCGAAGGCAAAGTAGACAGTCAATGCCTCACGATCCATCGCCACTTCACCGGCCATGCAAGCATCGGCACCGTTATCCCAGCGTGTGCGCACGCAGTTATCAAAGCTGTTGGTAATGATATTGCCCTGGTTATCTTTTACCGCATCGCGCAGGTCTGCCTGCTGTGCCTGACCTACGAGCGGGGCCACCATCAGAAATGTGCTGGCAAGCAGCAGAGTTGACTTCTTCATAAATCATCCTTCATCGAGTTATTTGCGTTCATTGCCCATAGGGTAACCCTATGTTCGAGCGGACTATATCAGAAACAGGGTTTGTCACCTAATGATTTAGGCAGGAGTCGAAGGAGGGCAAAATAATTGCGCCATGATGTGGCCAGGAGAGGAGTTATTCCGGCTGTGCCGACGAGGATTCCCTGCGCCGGATCATTCGGTAGGCGACTACGTTCCGGTTATGCTCTGCCAGCGTTTCAGCAAAGCGATGCCCCCCAGCACCGTCGGCTACAAAATAGAGCTCACGCGTTGCGGGAGGCTGAAGTACCGCCTCCAGAGAGGCGCGCCCCGGATGGCAAATAGGGGACGGCGGAAGACCACGGATCGCATAGGTGTTAAACGGATCCTCTACGGTGAGTTCCTGTCGGCTCAGCACCTGCTTCATGATACCGGTACGATGATAAATGCCATATAAGGTAGTTGGGTCGGACTGCAGCGGCATCCCGGCGCGCAAACGATTGATAAAGACAGCCGCTACGCGCCCACGCTCATCCGCTACCCCAGTTTCTTTCTCTACAATGGAAGCAAGGATCAGCGCTTCGTCCGGGCTGGCTAGCGGCAAACCGGGCTGGCGGCTCTCCCATAACGCCGACAGAGTGCGCTGCAAGGCCCGACGCATACGATCCACAACCGCCGCACGGGTTTCATGTCGTAAAAAGAAATAGGTCTCTGGGAGGAGGCTTCCTTCGGGTAGAGGCTCCGGGACATCGCCGGTCAGCGCGGTCTCTGCCTCCAGCAAGGCTCGAATATCGGCACTTAAGCGTCCCTCTGGAACGGTCAGCGAATGGGTAATAGATTTACCTTCCACCAAAAGATGGGTGACCTCTACCGGACGAATCCCGGTACCAAAACGGTATTCCCCTGCCTTGAATCGGGCCTGTTCACCCCGCAGGGCAACGATGGCCTGATAGGCGAGCGGATAGCGCAATACGCCCGCGTCACTCAGTTGGGCAACGATGCCTCGAAATGGCGTACCCGGCTCGATGACCAATACCACATCGTGCGCCAAGGGCCCCGGCTTAGCGTAATCACGCCAGACGTACGCTGCCAGTGCCGCCGCCACCGCACAGGCAACCAGACTTAGCACCAGTAAAACACGCACCACACGAAACATGAGAAAATAGTAGCGAGAGTGAACCCGCACACGCCAGAGAAAAGCGACGCGGTTATTACACGCGGCGGAAGATCAGCGTTGAATTAGTGCCGCCAAATCCAAAGGCATTGGATAACGCCACGTTAATCGGACGCTGCTGTGCCGTATGCGGGACCAGATTCAGATCACAGCTATCAGAGGGATCATCCAGATTGCGTGTCGGCGGCGCAACATTGTCTCGAATAGCGAGCACGCTGAAGATGGCTTCTACGCTGCCCGCAGCGCCCAGCAAATGGCCAATCGCTGATTTGGTAGAAGACATCGCCAGTTTGTACGCATCCTGTCCAAACAGGCGCTTTACCGCGCCATGTTCGATTTCATCCCCCAGCGGGGTCGACGTTCCGTGTGCATTAACGTAATCCACCTGATCGGTGTTCAGCCCGGCTTTACGCATAGCCATCTGCATCGAACGGTATCCACCATCCCCATGCTCTTCCGGCGCGGTGATATGGTACGCATCGCCGGAGAGGCCGTAGCCAATCAACTCTGCGTAAATTTTTGCGCCGCGTTTCTTCGCGTGCTCATATTCTTCCAGCACCACGCAGCCAGAACCCTCTCCCATCACGAAGCCATCCCGGCCCTTATCCCACGGACGGGAGGCCCGTTCGGGTGTATCGTTGTAGGAGGTTGAGAGCGCGCGCAGGGCAACGAACCCGGCAATGCCAATACGGCAGACCGTTGCTTCAGCGCCACCAGCGATCATCACATCGGCGTCACCACGGCGGATCATCTCGGCGGCATCACCAATGGCATGCGCTCCAGTGGAACACGCCGTAACCACGGCGTGGTTAGGCCCTTTGAAACCATGCTTGATGGATACCTGTCCGGAGACAAGATTGATCAGTGACGCCGGAATAAAGAAAGGACTCACGCGACGTGGGCCCTTCTCTATCATCAGCAGGGTGGTTTCCTCAATGCGCTTCAGGCCACCAATGCCTGAGCCAATTAAAACACCCGTCATGCATTGCTGTTCATGTGTCTGAGGCTTCCAGCCTGAATCAGCAATTGCCTGCTCGGCTGCAGCGATCCCATACAGAATGAAGTCATCGACCTTTTTCTGATCCTTCGGGTCCAGATAATCATCCGGATTAAACTGGCCTTTTTCCGTTCCGCGCGGCACTTCACCGGCCACCTGCGCTGGGATATCTGTCAAATCGAAGGACTGAATCCGACGCAGGCCAGACTTGCCTTCCTTGATTGCAGACCACGTGTCCTCAACCCCGCTAGCAAGCGGAGTGACAAGACCCAGGCCGGTAACAACGACACGACGCATGTGAGATCAAAAAAATGAAGTAGGGTTAAACCGCGATTAAGCCGCGTGCTCTTCGAGATAGGCGACGGCATCTTTCACTGTTTGGATTTTTTCCGCTGCATCATCCGGAATTTCGCAATTAAATTCTTCTTCGAACGCCATTACCAGTTCGACCGTATCAAGGCTATCAGCGCCCAGATCGTCAATGAAGCTGGCTTCGGAGGTCACCTTGTCGGCCTCTACGCCGAGGTGCTCAACTACGATTTTCTTCACGCGTTCTGCGATGTCGCTCATTTGTATATCTCCTAATAATACTCAAAAAAAGAGAGCATGGTTAAACTCAAATGCGCACTTGAGCGCAAGTGAAATCGATGTGAAAAATGCCCTAGCATAGGGCTCGGGCTTTGACTAGCCCTTTTTATCAGCCCCGAATGGGCCTTTTTCCATACCCGAGACGCCCAAGCCTCTTGGATCATACGCGACAGCGGTTAGATTTTTCAGGCGCCGCGGCCTCCTTTGACCTGAATTTCTTGTCTCCATGTGCCCAATTCGCTAAGAGCGAGAGTAACATGTTTGGTATTTTTCATTTTCTGCAAGCGATCGGACGCACCTTTCTTGCCTTTTTGAGCGCAGTTGGGCGGCTGGTATTGTTTGCCTGGCAGGGGCTGAGCGCTGCCCTTGCGCCGCCGTATTATCCACGCCAGATCATACGTCAGATGGTCGAAATCGGCTATTATTCCCTGCCGGTCATCGGCCTGACAGCCATTTTCACCGGCGCGGTGCTCGCACTGCAAAGCTACTCCGGTTTTTCCCGCTTCTCGGCGGAATCCTCTATCCCCACCGTGGTGGTATTATCGATTACCCGGGAATTGGGCCCGGTATTGGCCGGACTGATGGTGGCGGGACGCATTGGCGCGTCTTTCGCCGCGGAAATTGGAACCATGCGCGTCACCGAACAGATCGATGCACTGGTCACGCTGTCAACGAACCCGTTTAAATATCTCGTTTTCCCACGATTAATAGCCGGACTGTTGATGCTGCCGTTTTTGGTGCTGATTGCCGATATTATCGGGGTCTTTAGCGGATACGTGGTCAGCGTCAATAAACTCGGCTTCTCACCCGGTCCCTATTTGAAAAATACGCTCGATTTTCTGGAAGCACGCGATGTGATCTCCGGACTGGTTAAAGCGGCTGCTTTTGGATTTATTGTGGCACTTATGGGGTGCTACCATGGCTATCATAGCAAGGGCGGCGCGCAGGGCGTTGGCGCAGCAACCACCAATGCAGTGGTCAGTGCGTCTATTCTGATTCTGCTCTTTAACTATTTCATTACCTCACTCTTTTTCGGCACATGAGCACCCCCGTCATTGAAACCCGTAACCTGCACAAGGCATTTGGCCCCAAAGTGGTGCTGGACGGTATTGACCTAACGGTGAACCAGGGGGAATCGCTGGTCATCATCGGTGGATCAGGTACGGGAAAGTCGGTTCTACTGAAATGCATTCTTGGGCTACTGGCGCCCGATGCGGGGGAAGTGCTGATTAATGGGGAGCCGACGGCGAAACTCTCCCAACGCGCCCGTGAAGAACGGATGCGCCAGTTCGGTATGTTGTTTCAGGGCGGTGCCCTCTTTGACAGCCTTACTGTATGGGAGAATATCACCTTCGCGCTGGCCCGCTCCGGCATGAAAAAGGATGCACGGCTGGCGCTCGCGCAGGAGAAGTTACAGGCGGTTGGGCTGAAGCCGGAAACGGCGCTTCTACGCCCTTCAGAGCTCTCTGGTGGCATGATGAAACGCGTCTCGCTGGCGCGGGCCATCTGCGCCGATCCGCCGATCATCTTTTTTGATGAGCCCACCACAGGCCTTGATCCCATCATGGCCGATGTCATCAATGATCTGATTGTGGCCTGCACCCGCTCGCAGGGGAAAACCACCCTCACCATCACCCATGACATGCATTCGGCGCGCAAAATTGGCACCCGTATCGCCATGATTTATCAGGGAAAGATCATCCATGATGGTCCCGCGGAACAGATCATGGAGAGTGGTAACCCCTACGTCGATCAATTTGTCCATGGCCGGGCCACCGGCCCCATCACTTAGGCCTAATTCCCAAAGAAACGCTCAGGTTTTGGTGGGGATTTTTCTAGGAGCCTACGGCGCCAATCGCTAGCAGACGCTTTAGATTGGTGGGTCGGGGACTGCTTTTTTTGGCGCAGGGCTTCTAATGTGCGCTGTGCTTCCTCCAAAGACTTACAGACATGGATGCCAAACATTTCCTTTTGCGGAATCTGCTCCATCAGCCCGGTGAAGAACCCTCGCTCATCCTTAGGAGAAAAGAGCCCTGCTTTGTGATAAGGCAAATCCAGCACCACGATCTCTTTGCCGCGCATATCCGGGTGATTCGCCTGCTTAAGCAGCATCAGCGCCGCCAGCTCCTGCACGGTACCCGCCCCACCCGGCTCGATCAGGAACGCATCCGACTGTTTAATCATAAACTGCATGCGCTGATAGATATCTTTGGCGTGGTAATACTGACCATGTGCGTCAATGGTGCGCTTCAGCTCCTCTGGGTTGTCTGCTTCCACCTTTAATATCGCATCCGTACTAGAGCCCGCGATAAAAACCTTTGCGTCATTTGTGATGTTGCTCGCAGGGGCTACTCGCTCCCCGCGCAAGGCCCCCGTGAGTACCTCGCCCATCATGCTGCGATTGCCCGCACCAAACACCAGACCAAAGCCCTGAGTTGCCAAGTCAAATCCCGTTTTCCTCGCCAGATCAAGCAGCTTTTGATTCTTGTTGGTGGCCGCGCAGAAGACAGCCACATTAAACGTATTCGAGCGCGTCAACTCATGCTCCTGCACCACACCAGGAGCCTCCATATCGCCGGGCGTTCTCAGGTAGTTATTCCGGCTGAGCTCGAGAAGGTCGAGCACCTCGCTTTCGCTCGCCGCCTCTTGCAAAAGTACACGCTTTTGATCCTTGATCATCCCAACTTCACGCAGCTCATCATAATAGGCCAGAATCGGATCCCAGCAGCGTCCAAGTAGGCCTTCTTTGGGATTGTAGATAATGAGCGGCTTGTCACGGTCACGCGGATGAATCTGGCGCGCCACAATCTGAGAAAAAAGCTGATAAATTCGTGCCGCTAAATGGGCTTTGGGTTCATGTTTTGCTGCAAACGGCATCAAGATCGCCGCTTCACTGGCGGCCAGATGCGGCTCAATTGCGGCCGCAAGCGGGTTTGCATCCGAAGCGCTCGCCGCTTTGGAAAGATGGTAGCGATGCTGGCCGAGAGCCCCTCTGAGCCCCTGGCTGACATATGTCTCTGTCTGCGACTGTAAATGGACATGGTATCGCACGTCCGCTGCTCTAACATCCATCTCACGTGTTCGCAGGGGAGCCTGACAGGCGAGAACCATCCCCTTCACCGCACGGGCACGGGAACTGAGCGCGCGTGTAAACCGGTCATGATCCTGATCCAGCTCCACCTGTGACAGGCCATGGGGGTTATCCTGACCACGGGGCGCCAGATAATGCCCGGCATGGAAGATACGGTCCGTCGGAGGCTGAGGGCCTCGCAGCACATTCATGCTCTGGGTTGCTGAGAAAATCTCGTAGTCATCGCGCTCATCTGGCTGCTGTATGGGCGCGAGCCCAACGACACTGGTCTGTACCATGATCGGACGCGCCGGGGCCGTGCCGCGTAACAGCTGGATGCGACCAACCAGCCGAGGCTCCTGCGCTTGCATCCCCGCAATAATCTCGTTGTCCCTGTGGTTTGCTAGGGCATCCTTATTGGCGTTATCAATGGCACGGTTCAGGCTTTCAAAAAATTTCTTCTCGCCGAGCGCGCCGATGGTGGCGGGGCCAAATTCCGGACCGATTCCCTGCTCACCGTGGATGCGGGTTCCGTGCTCCATTCCATCCAGCGGCAAATGCTTTATGATGCGGCGGTCGGTGGTATGCACACCGGAATCTTCAACCATAATGAACGCATTGGCGGGTTCTACGCCCATGGCACGCAGACGCGCCGCAAATACTTCGGGATGATTCTTCTGCAATTCACGCACGGCTTTGAGCGATTCGCGCATTTTCTCACTACAATTACCGGTATAGGTTCCGCTCTTTTCTTCCGGGCTATTGCTTGGTGTGAGTTGATCCAACCGCGCAACCCGCACCTGATACGGCGCGAGAATCTTTCGCATTTCCTCCAGCTTATCCGGTGAAGTAGTCGAGAAGAAAATGGTCGCACCGGGCGCAAAACGGTAACGTGCGGGCAAGAGTGCGGCGTCAGAATCTGCCTGCGGACTCTTCACCTCTTTGGACGCCAGTTGGGCTTGCAGCTTCTGCTGGCATTGCTCTACGGAGTCTACCAGATGGATGCCAAGCGCCTCTAACGTTTTTCCCATACTTGCCCAGTCGCGAGGTTGGTTGCGATCACGCGGCGGCATACCAAGCAACGGCTCCAACGCATCATGTAAACCATCCCAGAAACGGTAAGGCTTGCCTTCCCACACGGGAGGATTGACCAAATAAATAGGCGGTAGCGGCGTCTCAGGATGGGTACGTTGATGATCAATGAGCTCCAGTACGCTCCGCAGAGCAAACAGCCCGCCCGGCAGAATGACAGTTGCTTGATGTTGAGCAGCGTGACGGACCAACGCCCCTGGCTCACGCCGCAAGCGGTGGTCATAGACGGCTAGCAACACGTTCTGGCCGTAGCCTTTCTCTTTCAACCACAAACGAAATTGCTGCTGCGCTTCAATCCCCCGCAATGAAAGGGATTGTTTAGAGGTATCCGCCGGGTAACGCAGACGAAAATCTTCGGTTTCTCGGTGCAGGTCTCCCGCGATACGCACATCCCCATAGCGTTCCATGATGGCATACATCCCGGGGTAATCGACGATGTAGCCACGATCGAACATGGTTTTCATCTGATCAACCAGGCAACTATATGGATCCGTACTCCCGCGCTGGTAATCCACAAGCGGGCGCTTACCGGTGAGCAGCGCATTAACGAAATCGAGCAATTGCGGCAGGGAATGAGGAGATGGATGTGACATATGTACTTGCCTGATTCGTGGCTCTTGAGTGGCCACGTGTGTGCCTTCTCATACGGCAGGCATATGACAATTTCATGACGTTAGGCGCGCTTTTCCCTTATATCAGCGATCCATACAATGCATGGCAGAAAGACTGGCCACCTGCCTCAAAACCCGCTAGTGCTTGCGTGTTGGTAGAATTATGGCTCGTCCACAAACCCGTTATGTCTGTCAGGAATGCGGCGCATCCCACCCGAAATGGGGAGGGCGCTGTGATGCCTGTGGCGCTTGGAACTCCTTGGTGGAGGAGGTTCCCCTCTCCTCCGCTCCCAAGGGGCTGGGCAAAGGAAAGGGGAAAGTTCTTGAATTTCATGCCATGAATTCTCCCACTCTCAGTACCCCGCCACGCCGGGATACCGGCCTGTCGGAGCTAAACCGGGTTCTGGGGGGCGGGTTGGTGGTCGGCTCGGCCGTCCTGATCGGCGGCGATCCGGGTATCGGAAAATCTACCCTGCTCCTGCAGATGACTGCGAGTATGGCGCGCGCAGGGGCCTCCGTAACGTATGTTTCGGGGGAAGAATCCATAGCACAGATTCAGCTACGCGCTGAACGTTTGGGTCTAGGCAACACCCCGGTGAAGCTGGCAGCCGCCTCCTCAGTACGCGATATCCTGACCTCGCTGGAGGGTGAGCGACCCGATGTGCTTATTATCGACTCGATCCAGACCATGTTTCTTGATTCACTTGATTCCGCGCCCGGTACGGTCGCCCAGGTACGCGCTTCAGCGCATGAGCTCATCCGTTTTGCCAAGCAGCGCGATATTGCCATATTGCTGGTTGGCCACGTGACTAAAGAAGGGCAGATTGCCGGGCCTCGTGTGCTTGAGCATATGGTGGACTGCGTGCTGTATTTTGAGGGCGAGCGAGGGCATCTCTTCCGCATCCTGCGTACCGTAAAGAACCGCTTTGGTGCCACGGATGAAATTGGTGTCTTCGAGATGTCCGACAAAGGGTTGCAACAGGTAGAGAACCCCTCTTCCCTCTTTCTCACCGAGCGAACGACAGTGGTTTCTGGTTCCGCGGTTCTGGCGGGGATTGAAGGCTCACGGCCGGTCCTACTGGAGATGCAGGCGCTGGTGGCCCCTTCCATGATGGCGACGCCCCGCCGTGCCGTGGTGGGCTGGGATGCGGGGCGCTTAGCGATGATCCTCGCCGTGCTAGAGGCCCGTGGCGGCGCACGCTTTGCCGATCGGGAGGTGTATCTGAGCGTTGCAGGCGGATTGCGCATCGGCGAGCCCGCGGCCGATCTGCCCGCCGCGGCAGCACTACTTTCTGCCCTGCTCGACGCCCCACTGCCGGAGGGGGCGGTATTCTTTGGTGAAATTGGCCTATCCGGCGAAATACGACCTGTCTCCCGGCAGGAGACGCGCCTGAAAGAGGCGGCAAAGCTGGGTTTCAGCCGTGGGTATCTGCCTTACGTCAGCAAGTCGAAGGCAGAAACAGAGGGCCTGCGGATCACGCCACTGAGGCATGTCAGTGAACTGGTGGAACTTGTAAGGGCCTGTTGCAGCTAGTAAAAACCTACACCATCCCCTTGCAATTTGCGATGAAGGTGCAGAATTAACGATAATATTCAGGGCGCTGCTCTGGATAGCTGACCCAGCGGTTGGATAGGGCGAAATTCGCTGCCCGCTCATTGAGCTTGTATGCGGTGCGAGGACCGACCACGCCATCAACCTTCAGGCCGTGATTACGCTGAAAATCCTTGATGGCCTGTACCGTATCACTACCGCGGATGCCATTGACGCCCTCTGGGCCGACCCAATACCCAAGACGGATCAGTTTGGTCTGTATGGCCGCGATATTGTCATCTTTGGACGTGCGATAATAGTCCGGCTGCACATGATAGCGCGTGTAATATGGCTGTGCCTGATACCCATATCCGTACTGAGTGGGATGATAAATGGGTTGATAGGGATTAAGCCTCGGCTGCGGGTCTTTTGCAAAATTCTCTGAGCATGTGCCACGTACAAAGGTCTGCTTGCCATCCGCCCCTGTGACTACGCAGTCCGCAAAAGCAGGGACCGTCACGGCCAGGCTAAGCGCTAACCACCCCAGAACCATGGAAATAGCATGACGCATAAATTATCCCCTTAAGATAAGTAAATCTTCTGCAAATACTCGCGAAAGCAATGCCACACGTCTGTTTTATCAAGAAAAGATTTACCCAAGATTAACAAAGGGCGTAAATTTAGTTAATTTCTTTAACGTATTGATCGAGGCCACCTTAAGGACGTCACACCGCGACCTTCGCGCGCTGGCTAAAAATTACAGCCTCCGCATCATAAGCTGTCACTCTGCACTAGATTCTTGCTAGTCGCCCGTGATATAGCGTCGCGCATGGTTTCTGCGCATGTCGAATTAAACATCTTTGATGCCATCATTTTTGGCATCCTTTTTTTGTCGGGATTGCTATCGCTTTTCCGTGGTTTTGTGCGCGAAGTGCTTTCCATTATTGCGTGGGTTGGCTCTGCATTGATTACGCTCTATAATGCGGATAAAATTGCAGAAATACTCAAGCCCTCGCTGGGAGGGGGTGCAGCCTCGGTTATCGTAGGTACCCTCGGCACCTATTTTCTTGCCCTGATTGTTATCAGCATCATTAATGCTTTTTTGTTGCGCTACCTGAAGCCGGGCAGCGAAGTGGGGGCGCTTGATAAAATTCTTGGGCTGGCTTTTGGAATCACCAAAGGGGCGGTGATCGTCGTGCTAGGCTACTACATACTTACCTTCGTTTATGACGAGGAGAGCATGCCTGAAGAGATCAAAACTGCATGGAGCTATCCCACCATCCAGTCCGCGACCAAGGTTTTTGTGGGATTACTGCCGGATTATCTGCAGAATATGACCACCCTGCTACAGGCCTCGCCTGAAGAAAAGCAGAAAATGGTCGAACAAATGCAGCGCGAGGGGATGCTCGATCCGACACAAGGGGTTGAGTCGCTGAACGTCGAAAAGCTGCAGGAAATGTTTAGCAAAACCAAGAAAGATCCGGAAAACAGCGGCGACGGGCCTCGCGTTATCCGCCCTTAGGAGTATTTATTCATGACCACCCCCTTCGACGGTGACCATCTGCGCGAAGAATGCGGCGTTTTTGGCATTTTCGGCCATGCGGAAGCGTCCGCGCATACGGCCCTCGGCCTGCATGCACTGCAGCATCGCGGGCAGGAGGCGGCGGGCATTGTCAGCCACGATGGCACACAGTTTTATTCGCACCGCGCGATGGGGCTGGTGGGGGATAACTTCAACTCCGCCTCGGTGATTGAGAAGCTGAAAGGCCATATTGCAGTGGGCCATAACCGCTATTCCACCACCGGCGAAACATTGCTGCGTAACGTGCAGCCGCTCTTTGCCGAATATAGCTTTGGCGGGCTGGCGGTGGCGCATAACGGCAACCTCACCAATGCGCTGACCCTGCGCGAAGAGCTGAAAAAACGCGGCTGCCTGTTCCAGTCCACCTCCGATACCGAAACCATCATTCACCTGATCGCGGTGAGCCAGGAAACCAGCGTCGAGGCGCGGCTGATCGATGCGCTCAAGCAGATTAAAGGGGCCTACTCGTTGGTCGTACTGGCGGAAAATACGCTGATTGGCGTGCGTGATCCGTATGGCATTCGCCCGCTGGTGCTCGGCAAGCTAGGGGATGCCTACGTGTTTGCCTCAGAAACCTGCGCGCTGGATATTATCGGCGCGGATTTCGTGCGTGACGTAGAGCCGGGCGAGATCGTGACCATCACCCTGGACGGACTGCGCTCGCTCAAGCCGTTTACGCAGGTCAGCCATCGCTTCTGTGTGTTTGAGTATGTCTATTTTGCTCGTCCAGATTCCTTCAGTGAGGGGCACAATGTGTATGAAGTACGCAAACAGATCGGCCGTGTTTTAGCCGAAGAAAGCCCCGCCCCCGCCGACATCGTGGTCCCGGTTCCGGATTCCGGGGTGCCCGCCGCACTAGGGTATGCACAAGCTTCGGGCCTACCATTTGAGCTGGGCATTATCCGCAACCATTATGTGGGCCGTACGTTTATTGAACCAACCGATCAGGTACGGCATCTGGGCGTCAAGCTGAAGCACAATGCCAATGACAATATTCTCAAAGGCAAGCGCGTCATTCTGGTGGATGATTCGATTGTGCGGGGCACAACCTCGAAGAAAATTGTTGCCATGGTACGTGAAGGCGGCGCGGCGGAAGTGCATATGCGCATCGCCTCCCCGCCCACCACTCACTCCTGCTTTTACGGGGTGGACACGCCCGAGCGTGATCAGCTGATGGCCGCCCGTCATGACGTGGCAGAGATGGCGCGATTAATCGGGGTGGATAGCCTTGCCTTTATTTCGGTGGATGGGTTGTACCGGGCGGCTGGCGCGGCGAACCGTAACCAGCAGATGCCGCAATTTTGTGACGCCTGCTTTACGGGTGACTATCCGGTGGAATTGACGGACCGTGAGGGCGGCGTGACCGGAAATGGTAAGGGCAAACGCGCCCTATTGTTTGCCAGCTAAAGCGCCCCCGAATATCCGCTGCAAAAAAACGGAAGCACTCAACACAGCATAATAAAGGACGCGCCTGCCACTACCGTGCCGGTAATGCGAACGGCAGCCTGGCCCGCTGTGCCTGAGCGTTGGGGAAAGCCAGATCCTTGCGCCATACGGTCTTCGCCACACATCACAAACCCATTACCCACAACAGGATTACCGGAAAAGCCATCACGCGCTTGCGCACCAGATGCACGAAACTGTGGCATAGCCATTGCCTCCATCGATTGACTTTCCAATTTAGGTTAAAAAAGTTCCCAATTCGTTAATGATTGTGTGCAAATTATCCCTCAAAAGGTCGGCGGTGATTTGCATTCCTGTGCATTTAAGCGTCCGCAGGATGCTCAGCCACGACCGGCCGCTCCCGCTCACCGCTATGGATCATACCCGTATAAATACCGCGCACTAATTCTTTCGGCGGGATTTTTCCGGGCAGAATGGTACGCTCCCCTGCCTCAAGCATGGCCTCGGTGGGCTGGCGGGGAACCACCGTGTAGCCCTCCTGCTTGAGCGCCTGCACCACCGCAAGCGCCTGCTTGGTGTAATCCTCAAACAGGTAGGATTTGTCGGCCTTTTGAATGGCATCAGCGATGAGCAACAACACAGACATATTGACAGTTTAGCAGTGATGGCGCGTAAGATCATCTGTTTCGGATGCATTTTCGACTTTCGGAGTCAGTTTTACCTCCGTATAACAAGAGCATGAGCTTTGAAAAAATCGGCTGCATTGCAGATGAGACCGCAAAAGCGCAGGCCGCGCTCGAGCAGCTGAAGCAACGATACGGTGTGATTGACCTGCGCACGCAGCGCGGCAATGTGGACGTTATCCTTGTTCTCGGCGGGGATGGGTTTATGCTCCAGGTGCTGCATAAATTCATGGAACGCAAAACGCCCATCTATGGCATGAATTGCGGCACGGTCGGCTTTTTGATGAATGATTTCTCGCTGGATCAACTTAAAGAGCGCCTCGGCCATGCGCGGGAATCCACACTTTATCCTTTATCGATGTATGCGCGCTGCCTGAATGGCCGGGAAACCGAGGCCCTGGCCATCAACGAGGTGTCGTTATTCCGCGAGAGCCGACAAGCGGCGAAAATCCGCGTGGCGATTGATCATGTCACCCGCCTTCAGGAGCTGGTTTGCGACGGAATTCTGGTGTCCACCCCCGCCGGGAGCACGGCGTATAATTTTTCCGCGGGCGGGCCGATTATACCGCTATCTGCCAACCTGATCGCGCTGACCCCACTGGCCCCGTTCCGTCCACGGCGCTGGAAAGGAGCCCTGCTCCATCACGATGCCAGCATCAATCTGGAAATCCTCGAACCAGAGAAGCGCCCAGTGAGTGCTGTGGCAGATTTCACTGAAATTCGTGATGTGGTTTCCGTCGCCATTTTCGAGCAACGCAAGATCTCACTGACACTGCTGTTTGATCCCGAACACAATCTTGAGGAGCGGATCATCAAAGAACAGTTCCTCTATTAGCCGTTTCTTGCGTTACAAGGGTTTTTCTGTTTCCGTACAATCGCCTGTGATGCTTGGTTTTTTCTAGGATTGCTACGAATGAAGATTCTTTTCATGCACCCCAATATGCCGGGGCAGTACAAGCATCTCTGCCGGGCCTATGCGGCAAACCCACAGCATACCGTGGTGTTTATTACCAAACCAAAACCGTTCGATCTTCCCGGAATACATAAGGTCGAGTACCGCGTGCAGCGTGAACCTTCACCGCACACACACCGCTATCTGGTGGGTGTAGAGCGCGGCATTCTTCAGGGACAGGAGGTCTGGCGCATGTGCAAGCGCCTGCGCGATGTGGAAGGCTTTATCCCCGACGTAGTGTGTACCCACCCGGGTTGGGGCGATGCACTCTATATCAAGGAGATCTTTCCACAAACGAGGGTGCTATCTTTCTTTGAATTTTATTATCGCAGCCACGGAGCAGATGTGGGCTTTGACCCCTCAGAGCCAACCAGCGATGACGATGCGGCACGGGTGCGTACCAAAAATCTCATTAATCTGATGAGCCTCGAATCTACCGACTGGGGTATTTCACCCACCGTATGGCAACAAAGCCTTCATCCTGCCGCGTTTCTGCCTAAAATCTCGATCCTGCATGATGGGATTGATACCGATATTGCAAAGCCTGACCCCGATGCCCGTTTTGATATCGCCGGGCACAGCTTCCGTCCCGGTGACGAAGTGGTAACCTACATTGCGCGCAATTTTGAGCCTTACCGCGGCTTCCCAACATTCATGCGGGCGGCTGAAATCATTCTGCGTGAGCGCCCACGCTGCCACATCATCGCCGTGGGGGCTGATGAAGTAAGCTACGGCAAGCATCTGGGCAAAGACCAGACCTGGCGGCGGATTATGCAGAGCAAGGTAACACTGGATGACTCGCGCATTCATTGGCCGGGTAACATATCATATGCCCATCTAATGAAGCTGTTTCAGATCTCCGCCGCGCATATTTACCTCACCTACCCCTTCGTGCTCTCCTGGTCGTCGATGGAAGCGATGGCAGCAGGGTGCGCCATGGTCAGCTCACGTACCGCGCCCGTTTTAGAGGTGATGCAGCATGAGAAAAATGCACTGCTGGCAGATTTCTTCTCCGCAGAAGATGTCGCGGCACAGGTGCTACGCATTCTGGAAAGCCCCGACCGCATGCAGGAGATGCGGCAGGCAGCACGCCAGACCATTCTCGATCATTATGCGCTGAAAGATCTGCTGCCTCTGCACATGGCGCTGATTGACGATCTGGCAGCGGGTCGTCTGCCCCCTCCCACCCATGCACAGATGATGGCGCGGCATGGGCATGTGCCAGAAGGAGTGCGTTATGTCCCAACCCACAACTGAAGAATCCGTATTACACGACGCACGAAAGGTAATTTTGAATCTTGGCTGGATGTCTGCGGCAAAAGGTCGCTTAACGCAGATGTTTCCCCCTCAGGAATGGCGAGAAATTCGCTATGACTGCGATGCCAGAATGCAACCTGACCTGATCGGACGGCTGGATCGGCTGGATGGCGTGGCAGATCACTCCATCGACGTAGTGTATGCCCCGCAACTGATTCAGCGTTTTCCACTAAGCGTCGTACCGCTGATATTGCGCGAGGCGTTTCGTGTTTTGAAGGATGAGGGACGGCTCGTGGTTTCCGTCCCCAACGCCCAGATTGCTGCCACCTATTTCGCCAACAACCAGCCGCTGCACAGCCTGTATGAAACAAAGCTCGGCTCCATTACCCCGCTTGATCTGCTCTACGGGCTACGCAGCGGGATCGCTCAGGGGGAAGCCCATTACCAGCATCGCAGCGGCTACACCCATGAACATCTTGGAGTTTTACTTCGCGATATCGGCTTCACCAATATCAGCGTCCAACGCAAGGGGTTTGAAATCACCGCCGTAGGATTTAAATTCCCCTATGATCATCCAGAACGCGTAGAGCGTATCTCTATGGGACCGCCGAGCGAGGTGGAAAATGCAAAACCGCCCAGTCTTCCTCCGACACAGGCAGAGATAAATAGCGCGCCTCTGCGAGGAAAGAGCGGCCTTGGGGATGACCTTGACCTCCCGCCCGGCCTTTGGAAACCGCTTGGCCTGCGATAAGCTGGAAGGGGAGATTTACTGTTCGCGGAAGGCCCGGTTGAAGGACTCGGTAATGGGCGCAAACAGATAGGAAAGCAGCGTACGCTCACCGGTAACGATCAACACTTCGGTCGGCATACCGGGATATAGCTCCACCCCTTGCAAGGGTGTCAGCTCTTTTTCATCAATCTCTATGCGTGCTAAGTAATAGCTCTGTCCGGTACGCTCATCGGTAAAACGATCCGCTGAAATATGGCGTACTACGCCACTGACCGGAGGCACCGTGCGCGTTTTGTACGCAGAGAGGCGAACACGAGCTTCCAGACCCGCACGCACCACATCAATGTCCTGCGGTTGTACTTTGGCTTCCACAATCAACTTGTCATCCTGCGGCACGATATCAAGAATTTTCTCCCCGGGCGCAATAACCCCGCCCACCGTATGCACTTTAAGGTCAACAATGGTGCCGGCCAGCGGGGCTGCAATCACAATACGCTGGAACGTGTCAGCACTGGCACGGATGCGCTCTTCGAGATCGGCAAGCTGCGTTTGTGTTTCGCGCAATTCCTCAACCACTTCTTTCTGGAAATCATTGCGAAGGTTCAAAATTTCAATCTCGGCCTCTGCAATCGTCTGCTCCGCGCGTGAGATCATCGCTACATATTCACCCCGCTGACCGATGATGTTGGCTTCTTCGCGTTCTAGGGCACGCAGGCGCTGTTTGCTGATATTGTTGTTGGCATAAAGTTTGCGAACCCCTGCCAGCTCATCGCGCAACAGGCGGATCTGCTCCGATGCAGATGCCTGCTGAGCTTCAAGGCCCTGAATTTCACGTTTGCTCTGCTCAATCTTCTGATTGAGTACGGAAGCCTTACCCTCGATATTGCGGCGGCGTGACTCGAATAAGCGACGCTGGCTGTCGAGGTTCTCCTGTACGACAGGGCTTTTTGATTCTAACGCCAGCAATTCTTTGCCAAACGAAACCTCTTGATGGCCATCGCGTTCAGCCAGCAGACGGGCCTCGGCGGCCTTAAAACTGATAAACTGACTCTTCAGCAGATCATAGCGGGCTTTCGCCGCTGTTTCATCCAGACGTACCAGCGGCTCATTTTTTTCGACAAATTGGCCCTCACGCACGTAAATTTCGTCGATGATGCCCCCCTCCAAATGCTGGATGGTCTTTTTATTCGAATCGAGAATGACGCTACCCGATGCCACCGCGGCACTGTTGAGAGGCGCCACCGCAGACCAGAAGACAAAGATTCCAAAAATAACTGCCATGGCGGTAACGCCAAAAAGAATCGTTGGGCGGGCAATGGCTTCCGGTGTGGCCGTGACGTCTAATACACGCGGAGAAATCCGCTCACTCATCGCATCAACCCACTCGATAAAACGCGTGGCGAATGACTGAAGGCGCTGCAGGGGAACGGGCGAATCCGGGGCAGGTTGCGGAATGGGGGGCGTCTCGTTCATACCGAGCCTCCTTCGGCGGCGTGTGGAGGCAAGTCAGCAACCTCCCCGGCGGCTTGCTGTTGCGCATGCTTAATGCCCGCCGGTGTGTACATGCGAAGGACCTCATCGCGCGGTCCAAAACGCTCCACCGTTCCGGATTTCAGCACCAGAATCTTATCCACCATGGAAACAATTGTGGGGCGGTGAGCTACCACGATAAACGTAATCCCAGCCTGTTTCATTCGCGTCAGAGCGCCCAGTAAGGCGCGTTCACCATCGCCATCAAGATTGGTATTGGGTTCATCAAGCAGCACAAAACGCGGATTATTATACAGCGCCCTAGCCAGACCAATGCGCTGGCGCTGCCCCGGAGAAAGGCTATAGCGCATCTGGTCGTATTGCGTCTCGTACCCGTTGGGTAGCCGAAGAATCATCTCGTGCACCCCGGCCATTTGTGCCGCGGCAATGACATTCTCCATCGGCGCCTCAAGGTCCATGCGCGCGATATTATCTTTGATGGTTCCGGAGAAAAGATCGACCTGCTGCGGCATATAGCCGACATATTTCCCGAAATTCGCTCGGTTCCACTTGAAGGTTTCAGCCCCATCCAGCCGGGCCGCGCCATGGGTTGGCGGCAAGAGGCCCATAATCAGTTTGGACAGCGTGGATTTTCCTGCTGCGGAGGGCCCAATAATGCCCAGCGACTCACCCGCCGCCAGACGGAAGGTTACCCCTTTGATGATCGGGGCCGACTTAGCCGGCGTGTAAATTATGTTCTCAACCGAAATATGGCCTTCTGGTACCGGAAGCTCCAACGTGCCCCGCTCCAGCTGGGTAGTGGAAGCCAAGGCCGCATTCAAACGGCGATAGGACTCGCGGGCGATCAGGAAGCTCTTCCAGAGAGCAATAGCATTCTCGAACGGTTGCAAGGCCCGTCCAATCAAAATGGACGAGGCAATCATACCGCCCACCGTAAGTTCATTGTTCAATGCGAGCCACGCCCCAATCGCAGTGACCGCAATCTGTAGGAAAAGACGGACAATTTTGGCAACGGACTGAATCAGATTGGCCCGGGCTGCCGCATGCTCTGCATGATCCGCTGCGGGCTTTTGAAACCGTTGCCAATGGTGGATGATGTTGGCCATCATACCCATGGTTTCTACAGCCTCTGCGTTGCGGCTGGCCGTATCCGCAAGCAGGTTACTCTTCAGGGACTCCTCACTCGAAAGCGCATTTAGCTTACGGATGGCCAGCTCATTGATGACACCAAAACCGCAGAGGAGCACAATCCCCACAACCGTGAGGACACCAATCTGAGGGTGAATCAAATAAATCACAAGTAGATAGAGCAGTGACCAGGGCGCATCCATCAGGGTGCTGACACCGCCGGAGAGAAAACTTTTAATCGCGGCTAAATCACGCTGATGCTGCGCCGCATTGACAAACTGCCCTAACGAAGATTTGGTAATCGCGTCTTCTAACAGTTTTGGTGCCAGCGCGGCCTCAAGCCACAAGCCAATCTGATTGAGTAAGCTCGTCCGCAGAGCAGAAAAAATACCGTAAAAAACAATGCCCACCATCATAATGAGCGTCAACATCAGCAGCGTTTCAATGGAATGGCTGGAGAGGACGCGATCCAGCACCTGCAACGAATAAAGCGGCAGAGCCAACATAAACAAGCTGGCGCAGAAGGAAAAAAGCCAGGCAAACAAGAATGTGCGACGCGCACGAAGAAAATAAGGCTTTAAGTGATCTTCAGGGGCGGAGGAAACAACAGAAGCCATGAGCATCACACAATCAAAATACCATGAGCGATGGCCTGACCGAGGCATTTCGCTGATTTTTGGTCATAGCACACCGCACTGTGTTTTCCAGAAAAACACGCTGACTCCAGACGCTATCAGGCGGAATAATCCCTTACTTCTTCTTTTGGCCACGCTCTATCGACCTTACCGATGAAAAACGATTTTAAAATTAACGCACCTCAAGCGAGGGGGACGTTGGCTGTTCCTTGCGGCGCGTTTCCCGCCAGGCAATCAGGGCGCTGGACGCCACAATGATCGCCGCACCCAGCAGCGTCGGCGCATCAATGGTTTCACCAAGGAACGTAACGGCCAGTGATGCAGTAAAAACCAGGCGTAGGAAGTCAAACGGCATCAGCAGCACAATCCCGACATTGGAAAACGCGCGCACCATCGCCAACTGCGCCACGGTGGAGGCCAGCGCAATGGCCGCCACCTGAATCACAGCGTGCGTACTGACCGGCTGCCACTGCCAGAGCCCCATCGGAGCGGAAAGTAAGCTCATAAACGTCGCCATATAAAACACCACGCGCCAGGCAGGCTCGGTAGCGGCCAGCCGCTTCACCACAATCGAAGCCACGGCCATCATCGCCGCGGAGAAAAGTACGATGGCAACATTCGCATCAAAGCCACCAGCTTCCCACGGACGCAGAATCACCAGCGCGCCGAGGAAGCCGACCACCAGCGCTCCAATGCGCCAAGGGCCAATCGGCTCGCGGAGAAACAGGAACGCAAACAGGGTAGCAAACAGCGGCGTGGTAAAGCTCAGCGCGGTGGCGTGGCTGACGGGCATCAGCGACAGGGATAAAAACCAGGTTTCCATAGCAAACAAGCCCACCGCTGCCCGCCAGAAATGCAGCCATAGCTTCTCTGAGGGCGCGGTGCGCCGCCAGAAATGCAGCGCCACCGGCAGCAGAAACAGGAAGGAAAACAGATTACGCATAAAGACCGCCTGCGACGGTGCCACCTCCTGCGTTACGTCACGGATCAGCGTGTTCATGATCGAGAAACACAGCATCGCAAAGGTATAAAAGCCAATACCGGCCAGCGGGTGCGCGCTGAAGCGTTGATAAAGAACGGTCGGGGACATGACCTCTGTTCTTTCAGGCTTGTCGGGCGGAGTCAATCTCGGCTAGGGTGAGGTGAACTGAATTTTACGCAAGGCATGAACGCGAATCACGCGACACAACATTCCTTTCAGACCGCACGCGATGCGGCATTGACCGACTCCCCCTTTGCAGCGAGTGGGGCCAGCCCTCTTCCCATCACGCCGCTTCCCCCACTAGAGCCCATGGCGAACTGGGATATGCTGCGCCGGGCTTTGCTCCCTGATCTGCAGAGCTGGCTGGCGCTGGAGCGTGCCCATACCCGTGCCTATTTTGAGCGTACCGGCAATGCCTTCCGCACCCTGCGCCAGTTCTCTGACAGCATTGATCATTTGCTGCAGGGCCTGCTCAAGCTGGCACTACGGCAGGCAGAGGCATTAGGCCAATTGCCGGAAGCCGCCATTGACTCGGAAAAGCAATCCTCGCCGCTGGCGCTGCTGGCCATCGGCGGCTATGGACGGCGCGAGCTGTTCCCCTACTCCGACCTCGACATCCTGCTGCTGCATAACGAGACGCTGGGCGATGCGCTGCAACCAGTGGCGCAGTTCATCTATTACGTGCTGTGGGATCTCGGCTTTAAGGTCGGCCAGTCAGTGCGTACCCTCACCGAAACGCTGGATGCCAGCAAGAGCGATCATACCATGCTCACCGCGCTGCTCGATGCGCGGCTGGTCACCGGCCAGCGCCGCCTGCTCACCAAGCTGATGCGCCTGCTACAGGAAGAGGCCAACGACACGCGGGTGCGCCAGTTCACGGAGGAAAAACTCGCCGAGCGCGATGGCCGTCATGAAAAGCATGGCAACTCGCGCTACCTGCTCGAGCCCAATATCAAAGACGGCAAGGGCGGCCTGCGTGATTTGCACACACTCTACTGGATCGCCCGCTATGCCTACGGCGTGCGCAATATGAAGGAGCTAGTGAACAGGGGGCTGTTCACCGATGAGGAATATAAACGCTTCCAGCGCGCCCTGCGCTTTCTCTGCGTGGTGCGTATGGAGCTGCATTACATGGCGGGGCGCGCCGAGGAACGGCTGACCTTTGACAAGCAACGCGCACTGGCGGAGAAGCTCGGCTTCCGCGAAACGGAAGCCAACCGTGCCGTGGAGCGCTTCATGAAGCGTTATTTTCTGGTGGCAGGAGATGTGGGGGCGCTGACCCGGTTGGTCTGCGCTTCATTGGAAGCCCATCACCGCCGCGCACCGAAAAAACTGTGGGAGCTCTGGCGGCCACGTAGTCGACGTCTGGGCGGGCTGAAGCTGGCGGGCGAGCGGCTGGATTTTCCCTCCGACGACGCACTGGAGAAACAGCCGCTCTTGATGTTTGAGCTGTTCCATCAGTCGCTGGAGGAGGAAATCGATATTCACCCGGAAGCATTGCAAGCGGTGTCACGCCATCTGCATCTGGTGGACAAGGCGTTTCGTGAAAACCCAGAAGCCAATCAGCGCTTTCTGACCATCCTGCTATCGGACAACAACCCCGCCGACACGCTGCGCCGGATGCGGGAGGTGGGGCTTTTGGGTAAATTCCTGCCTGATTTCGCTCGCGTCGTTGGCCAGATGCAGTTTGATATGTTCCACATCTACACAGTGGATGAGCATATTTTACGTGCCGTAGGTATTCTCCATGATCTGGAGCGCGGGGCCTATGCGGAATCTATCCCCATTGCCTCCGAGGTGGTGAAGATGGTGCAGTCACGCCGCGTCCTGTTTCTCTGCGCGCTGTGCCATGACATCGCCAAAGGACGCGGCGGCGACCATGCAAAAAAGGGCGCCGCTATCTCACGACAACTGGCGAAGCGCTTTGGCTTTTCCGCTGCCGAAACGGATATTGCCGAATGGCTGGTGCTGCATCATCAGGAATTCTCCGACACCGCCCATAAGCGTGATCTTACCGATCCCGACACGGTGCGCCGCTTTGTTGATCTTGTGCAGTCACTGGAGCGGCTTCGCCTGCTGCTGGTGCTGACCGTGGTCGATATGCACGCGGTGGGGCCGCATATCTGGAATGGCTGGAAGGCGGCGCTGCTGCGCGAACTCTACCGCCGCGCCGAGCAGCTCATCCGCACCGGCTCTCTGGATGCCCCGGCGCCTGAGCAGGCGCTGGGCAATGTACTTGCCACGCTGTCACCTGAAGAACGGCAGGTCGCTGATCGCTACATTGCGGAAGCAGAGCCCGCGTTCCTTGGCAGCTGCCCGGAAGACGAACATGCCCTGATTCTCACCATGCTGGCACGCATCTGGCTCGGGGGCGATACGCTGGCGCTCGATTTCGCCAGCCATGTGTTTCATGATATTTCGCGTGTGATTGTCATCGCACCCGACCGCGCGGGGCTGCTCGCCGATGTCACCGGGGCGTTTGCCCGTGAAGGGGTGAGCGTTGCAGGAGCCCGTATCACCACGCTGAAATCCGGCTGGGCTGTACAGCTCTGGCAGGTGCAGGATACCGGCAGCCAGGCCATCACCGACGGCGCCAAGCGCAAGCGACTGCACAAGGCACTGGAGAGCGCGATTGCTGCCAATGCTCCAGCCCCACCGTTGCCCAAGCAGCCCGCGTCACGCAAGCACGAGCATTTTGACACGCCTATCGAACTTTTTTTTGAGAATGGCTATTCCGGCACCTGCACCATTCTGGAAATCACCGCGCCCGACCGCGTAGGTTTGCTGCATACGCTCTGCCGAACGCTGGCCGATGCAGGGATCAACATCGCCTCTGCGCATATCGGCACGTATGGCGAGAAGGCCGTGGATGTGTTCTACCTCAAAGACCGCTTCGGCATGAAGCTGGATCACCCGGGAAAATTAAAAACGCTGGAGGAGAATCTCCTCCGGGCGCTGCAAACACTCGTCGGCAGCCGCTAATAGCACCGTTTACCCTGCGCGTGAGCTTTGGCCTGTTATGTCAAAGGCCCGTGAGGCAGATACTACTCAACCGATGCGAGGCACCCACGGAAATAGTCGGTCTTGGCCTGTTTGGGTGTGATGGCGCGCGCCTTAGGGCTATACGCATAATCAAGGATGTTTTTCATCAGTTGGCGGGCGGTGGCGGCGTCCGAACGTCCGGCAATGATACGCTCCCAATCTGCAGACTGCTGCGCGGAGGCCACCCCCGCATCGCGCCGAACAAAAACCGCCTCACTCAGACTTGCAAACTCCCGGCAGGAAGCCAGCGTGGAGGAGGGTGCCGCCTGCGCACCAACGGGGCAGATCAGCAGAAAATAGCACAGAAGGCGGCGCATGGATGACCTCAGACTTGCAGGAGGCCTCAATGTAGGGCAATCCTTAAGAAAAGGAAAGTTGCCATGTCCCGTTTCTTGGTGGAGTTCTGGCCAGCCCTGCTGCCTCTATCGCTGTATGTTGTCTGGCTGACCTTGTTGCGGAAAGAAAAGACACGCCAGAAACTCACCTCCGGGCCACTGTTCTGGACCATACTCTCCAGCGCTTTGCTCATCGCGGCCTGCCTGCTTTATTGGTCTGGCCACCAGACCACGCTGCATCGCGGTACCTATGTGCCCCCTACCTATAAACCGGGCGGGCGTATCACC
Organism: Alphaproteobacteria bacterium UBA1002; assembly: GCA_002291845.1. Lineage (GTDB taxonomy): Bacteria > Pseudomonadota > Alphaproteobacteria > Rickettsiales > UBA998 > UBA998. The sequence continues at coordinate 67,483 of DBAU01000080.1, forward strand.
CCGGGCGGCGTAGCGCCGCAGGTGCCATGAAAAACACCCTGCCGCCCCCCGAATGGCTCAAGCGTCCGCTGATACAGGCTATTACCGCGGCCTTTGCTGAGGCAGGTCGACCGATACGTTTTGTTGGAGGCGCGGTGCGCGATCATCTGATAGGACGCCCTGTTGGCGACATTGATGCCGCGACCACCGCCACCCCTGACGAAACGCTGGCCTTGCTGAAGCGGGCACGGATCAAAGCCATTCCCACCGGGCTGGCCCATGGTACCATCACGGCTGTACGTGACCGAGAAACATTGGAGATTACCACTCTACGGCGTGATGTTGCCACCGATGGCCGTCATGCGGTTGTCGCGTTCACCGATGACTGGAAAGAAGACGCCGCCCGCCGCGATTTCACCATTAACGCGCTCTACCTCACGCCGGAGGGCACCTTGTATGATTATTTCGGCGGGCAGGAGGATCTGGCACGCGGCACCGTGCGCTTTATCGGCGAGCCCTCGGCGCGTATCGCAGAGGATTATTTGCGTATCCTGCGCTTTTTTCGCTTTCTTGCGACACATGGACGTGAACCAGCCGAGATCGGTGCGCTGGCTGCCTGCGAATCGGCGGCGCTGGAACTGCTGAACCTCTCCGCCGAGCGTATCCGCCAGGAAATGCTGAAACTACTGGCCGCACCTGACCCCATCTCTGCGTTGGAGCTGATGCTACAGACCGGCGTGCTGCCAGTAGTCACTGGCCATGCCTTTGAACCGGTATGCCTGCGCCCTCTGCTTACACTTGAGCAGGCGCTGCATCTTAAGCCGCATCCGCTGGTGCGCTTGGCATGCCTCCTGCGCGCTGCCGGGGATGCGCCATCACAAAACACCGCCATCGCGGCACGGTGGAAATTATCCGGCCACGAAGCGGCGCTGCTTCAGAAGCTCTGCGTGACTGTTACCGATTCCCTGATCGATAGCCATATGGTGCATCGCTTGCTTTATGCCCATGGCGAGGCAGAGGGGCCGCTGCACCTGCTGCTATTGGCTGCCGAAGCGGGGATGAACGGGCGTACTCTCTCCCCCCTCTGGTGGGAGGCCGCCCACTGGCCGGTGCCGCGTTTACCTGTTTCGGGGGAAGACCTGAAAGCCCGTGGCATCGCTGCAGGCCCCGCGATGGGCAAGGCCCTGCGTCGCCTCGAGCACGCGTGGATTGGCAGTGACTTTACCCTGACGCGCGAGACCTTGTTGCAGCTGCTCACGGCGTAGTTTGGCCACAATCCACGCTCTGATAGACCGCCCCCTGTGCCCATAACCTCGTATTATTGATTTGTTAACTGTGCCTCGGTAAGGTCAATAAAAATTCTACGAGGAGTCCCCATGGAAACGTCCATCCTGATCGTCGAGGACGAAGCAGCGATTGTCACGATGCTGCGCTATAACCTGGAGCGCGAGGGATTCCGCGTTTATTCCACCGGAGACGGTGAGGAAGCTATCACCATGGTGAAGGAATACAAGCCGGACATCATCGTGCTCGACTGGATGCTGCCCTCCATGACCGGCATCGAGGTGTGCAAGCATCTGCGCTGGAATACCGAAACCAAGAATATCCCCATCATCATGCTTTCCGCGCGTGGTGAGGAAGGCGACCGTATCCGCGGCCTCGACGTCGGCGCCGATGATTACATGGTGAAGCCCTTCTCCCCCGGCGAGCTGATCTCGCGCATCCGCGCCGTGTTCCGCCGCATCCGCCCCTCGCTGACCGAGCAGAAGCTCGAGTTCGCGGGCATCATTATGGATATCTCCACCCATAAAGTGACCCGCGATGGCACGGAGGTGCATCTCTCGCCAACCGAATTCGGCCTGCTGCGCTATTTGATGGAGCATCCGGGCCGCGTATTCAGCCGCGAGCAGCTGCTGGATGCCGTCTGGGGCCATGATATTTACGTCGAGCTACGGACCGTGGACGTGCACATTCGTCGCCTTCGTAAAGCACTGAATTACGACGGAAAACAGCCCGACCTCATCCGCACCGTGCGCTCCGCGGGCTATGCGCTGGAAGAAAACCCCGGCGGCAAGAACTACGCCAATACCGACGGCGACGCGGAATAGATTTCTCGTTTGCCTATGCTCCGGCCTTCTGGCCTCCACAAGTAAGCGTCACTTCACGGGCTCATGGCTGACTCGCGCCTCCTGCGCTCAAATCAGGTATCATTGTCATCCCAGCGAAAGCTAGGACCCAGAGCACAGGTCGTGTGGATTCAAGCGTCCCGCGGATTGATAAAAAAGCAGCCTGCCTTTACGCTTGCAGCGCGTTGCGCTATATAAAGAAGCCATGAGCGACGCGCCGCATACTCCCCACCCCACGCTGGAGCAGGTCATCCTGAGCCGCCGGCAGTTTCTCGGGCTGGCGGGTGCAGCGGGCCTCGGTGCGCTGGCCGCCTCGGCTTTGCCGTCGCGGGTGCTGGCCAGCACGACGAGCCTGCAGCCCTCCACCCTCACTTTTACCGAAATTCCTAAGCGGCTGGCTGCTGAGCCGGCGGTCGCACCCGGCTACCGCATTGAGCCGTTGATTTCCTGGGGCGACCCGCTGTTCGACCAGGGGGCGCGCTTTGACCCGTCCATCCAGTCACCCGCTGAGCAGGCGCGCCGCTTCGGCTTCAACAATGACTTCACTGCCTACCTGCCGCTGGACGGCGCGAGCGATCATGGGCTGCTCTGCGTCAATCATGAATACACCATCCTGCGCCTCATGTTCCCTGGCCTGGAAAAGATCAACGAGCGCTATCAGGCCACCGAAATGCAAGGCCGCGTAGAGCAGGAAGCCCATGGCTGCAGCGTGGTGGAGATCAAACGCCTGCCCGGCAAAGGCTGGCGTGCGCTGGAATCCAGCCGCTATAATCGCCGCATCACAGCAACTACCCCCGTACGCGTCAGCGGCCCGGCAGCGGGATCAACGCGACTGAAAACCAACGCCGATCCCACTGGCACGCGTGTGCTCGGCACGCTGGCCAATTGTGCCGGGGGCGTGACCCCATGGGGCACCGTGCTGACCTGTGAAGAGAACATCGATCAGTATTTCGCCAACATCCCGGACGGTCATCCCGATAATGCGCTGTGGAAGCGCTACACCATCGGCAATAACGAGTATTACAACTGGCACCGCTTCGATGCGCGCTTCGACGTGACGAAGGAGCCGAACGAATGCAACCGCTTCGGCTGGGTGGTGGAGTATGACCCCTATGACCCGGAAGCCATGCCCGTCAAACGCACGGCGCTTGGCCGCTTTAAGCATGAGTGCGCCACCTGCGTAGTCAATCCGGATGGGCGGGTGAGCGTCTATTCCGGCGATGATCAGGTGTTTGAGTATGTCTACCGCTTCGTGACCGCCAAACCGTATGATCCGGCCAACCGCGCCGCCAACCGCCATTTGCTCGATGAAGGCACGCTGAGCGTGGCGCGCTTTGAGCCGGACGGCACGCTGCGCTGGCTGCCGCTGGTGCATGGGCAGGGACCGCTGACCAAGGAGAACGGCTTCCGCGATCAGGCAGAGGTCGTGATTTACGCCCGCCGCGCCGCGGATTTGGTGGGGGCCACCCCGATGGACCGTCCAGAGGATGTGGAAGTCACCGCGCAAGGCCGGGTGTATGTCTCGCTCACCAAGAATTACGACCGCAAAAAGGCCCAGCGCCTGCCAGCCAATCGCCGCGGCCCGAACCCTTACGGCCATGTCATCGAGATGATTCCGCCCAAAGCCGGCGCTGGCCGCAACCATACGGCGGAAACCTATCGCTGGCAGGTGTTTCTGGAGGGCGGCGATCCCGCCCAGGAGGAGCATCTGGCGAGCTACCTCCATCGCCCGAGCGAGCATGGCTGGCTGACCAACCCGGATAATCTGGCCTCCGACCGCGACAATAACCTGTGGATCTGCACCGACGGCCAGCAGGAAGCGATTAGCAGCGGCGAAGGTATCTACGCGGTGCCCACCACGGGGGCTGAGCGCGGCAAGCCGAAGCTGTTTTTCACCGCCCCCATCGGCGCTGAGGTCACCGGTCCCTCCTTCACGCCGGATGGGACGACGTTGTTTGTTTCTATCCAGCATCCGGGGGAGCTGCCTGAGGATTCAACCTTCGAACACCCCTCGACCCACTGGCCAAGCGAGCGCCCGGGTGGCCCCCCACGTCCGACGGTTGTCGCCATTACTAAGGACAATGATGGTCTGATCGGGCGCTGAGGCAGCGCCGATCTTTTCAATGTTTCCGCCCCATCTTTAGGATGGAACCCCATTATATTTTGCGGCGCTTACACCTCGGCCATCACTTCAGGTGTTTGTTTTTTCTGCACCCGCCGCAAATTCACAATGGCTACCCCGGCAATGACAACGACGCCACCCACCAATGTCATCAGCGCCGGGCGCTCACCGATCCACACCCAAGCAAGAAACGTGGCGGAAATCGGAATCAGATACATGAAGCTGGCCACCCGGGAGGCCGGTAAGCGCATCAGCACGTAGCCCCAGAAAAGATACCCGATAAACGACACGATCACCGCTAAATGCATCAGCGCCCATACGCCGGGGGAACCCAGCTGCGCCAAAGCCTTGGGAAACACGGCCCAGCCAAAGGGCAGCACGGAGAGCGCCGCGGCCAGCGTCATGTACGTGGTCAGGTCATACGGACTATAGCGTGAAAGCAGCGGCTTCTGGGTCAGGGTCATCACCGCGGCGGATAATGCGGCTACCAGCACATAGGCCGCGCCCCACTCGAGCGCAAAGCCTTCCGGCTTGGAGAGCGCAATCACCGCCGCGCCGAGAAAACTGATCGCAATGCCACCGCCGGTTTTCCAACCGAAACGCTCCTTTAGAAATAGCGCTGATAGCAGCACGATAAACACGGGCCCGATTGCCACGATAAATCCTGCGGTCGCAGCGGTGACTGTTTGCAACCCGAAGCCTAGGCCTAGGTTATAGAGCATCAGCCCTACTACTCCGCAGACGGCGATGGGGGGAATATCCTTCGTCGCGGGACGCTGTATGCCCTTCACTGCGCCAATCAGCAGCATGAGCACCGCTGCACCCGTCAGGCGGAACGCCGTCACCTCCAGCGGCGTAAAATCACGTACCGCAATACGGATGGCCGGAAACGCTGAGGGCCAGCTCAACAAAAGGCCCATCAGGGCAAAAGGCAAGGCAAGGGAGGATGCGCGCATGTGTTCTCATAGCAGAGACGCAATAAGGAAAGAAGCAAAACACGGACGCGTTAGAACCGCCCGCGGCCCTGACCCTGCGCCTGACGCATCGCATTTTCAACAAACTTCCCAGCAATATTCATGCCCTGGGAAGCCAGGGATTTCACGGTGTCTTTCGCTTCCTCATAGACCGCAAGCTGTGCCGTGGCGAAGTGCATCATCGCCTGATCGATACGTTTGATTTCGTCATCGGCGGCTTTTCCTGCTTCCTGTACCTTACCACTTGCCTGGCCAATTTCTTCCGGCTTCAGGCGGCCCATGGAAAGGAGCGCGCGCAGGGCTTTGCGGAGCTCGTCATGCTCCAGATGCTCCACGGCCGCCTGCACTTCCGCCAAGCCGATTTGCCCCTTCCTGAGCTTATCCAGAAGGTTCTTCAGCATGGCACAATCCGAGACCACCACATTGGCCTCCTCAATGCGGGTCTGGGCGTTGCGGTCGGCCTTCTCGGCAAGCAGGGCCACAAAAAGCACCGTGTAATCCTTGTAGCGCTGCTTGAGCAGGGCGCGTTCCTCGCGGTCCGGCTCCGGCGGCGCCGAGGTTTCACCCGGCCGCGCCACGGCCGTGGAGGCAGAGAAATGCTGCTGGCCGCGCCCGGCGGTCATGGGCTTGGCCTGAATATGGCGGAGCATCGCCACGTCATAGGCCAGCCGTTCCGCCGATAAACGGCTATTTTTGGTCAGACCACGATCCTCTCCTGACATCAGGGCACGGATGGCATCATGATAATATTCGATACGCGGGCGATAATCCCCTTCCTGTCCAAAGATCAGGTACGCCGCCTCGATGCCGCGGATCTGCTCATAGATGCGGTCCAGCAGCTGGATAAGGGTGGCTTGTTCCTGTGGCGATGGTTTCACGTAATCGGCTTGGATAGGGTGTTATAAGCGTATATGTAGCGTGTATTTACGGAATTACCAATCGGCAAGCCCTATGATGCCTCTGGCGCTTTATATTCACTGGCCGTTTTGCAAGGCTAAATGCCCCTATTGCGACTTTAATAGCCATGTGCGAGCCTCCGTGGATGAAGCCGCATGGGAGCGCGCATTGCTCAGCGAGCTGGATCACGCGCTATCTCTGCTGCCGGGCGGCTATCAACTGGTGAGCATTTTCTTTGGCGGAGGAACGCCGTCGCTGATGCCGCCTCGGATGGCCGCCACACTGATCGAGCGTGCCACCACACGGCTTCAGGTGAGTGACAGGCTGGAAATAACACTGGAAGCCAACCCAACCTCCGCCGAAGCACAGACCTTTGAAGGCTTCCGGCACGCGGGCGTCAACCGTCTGTCCCTCGGCATTCAGTCACTCCGGGCCGCGGATCTGAAGTTCCTCGGACGGCAGCATAACGTCGCAGAAGCGCGGGCAGCCTTGGAGCTTGCGCAGCGCATCTTTCCGCGCTTCTCGTTTGATCTGATCTATGCCCGCCCCGGCCAGACGCTCGCTGACTGGCGGGCCGAGCTGGATGAAGCGTTGGCTATGGCGGGGGAGCACCTGTCGCTCTATCAGCTGACCATCGAGCCAGACACGCCGTTTGAACGTGTCTACAAAGCCGGAGATTTCACACTGCCTGATGAGGAAACCGCCGCGGCGCTCTACGAGCATACGCTGGCACGTTGTGCGGAAGCAGGATTGCAACGGTACGAGGTGTCTAATTTTGCCGAGCCGGGGCAGGAGAGCCGCCATAACCTCGCCTATTGGCGTGGGGAGGTGTATCTCGGCATCGGCCCAGGTGCCCATGGGCGCTATCGCGATCATGCAGGGAGATGGGTGGCAACCACCACGGTGAAATCGCCGGAGCGATGGCTGACGCAGGTGCAGACGAAGGGTCATGGACAAGAAGAATCGCGCCATGTGCCGCCACTGGAGCGCGCTGAGGAAATCCTACTCACCGCACTACGTCTACGGGAGGGTCTTAACAAGGGGGCTTTGCATGAGGCCACGGGAGTCACCCTCTCGTCAGTTGCTCCTCTACCTGCCCGGGAAAAACTGATCCGCATGGGTCTGATGGAGGAAAACAACACCCATCTGCGCGTCACCGATGCCGGGCTGCACGTGCTCGATACGCTTCTGGGTGCATTGGTGGCGTGAGGCTTATTCCTTGACCTTAGACGAGGTGGGCAACGTGATGTAGGATTCCGATTTGCCGCGGGCCACACGCACCAGCGCATATTCTCTTCCGGCATCTGCTGCTTCTTTAATTGCAGCGCGGAACTCCTGCACCGTTTTTACCGCCGTTTGATTCACACCGACAATGATATCAAGGCGACGTACTCCCCGCTTTACCGCAGCCCCACCACGATCCACAGAAACGATCACAACGCCGGCACGCACCTCTTTAAGGCCAAGCTGTGAGGCGAGTGTATCATCTAACGTGCGCAGGCGCATACCAAGGAATTGTTCACCCTTCATGTCTTTGGGAGCACTTCTCTTCTTGTTTTTCTGGCTTGCTTCCTCGGTTTCATCTAACTCGCCCAGCTTTACTGTAAAGCGGCGCTCGCGGCTATCGCGCCATACCACCACTTCCACCTGGCTTCCGATTTTGGTTTCTGCAACCAGTCGAGGCAGATGACGCATTTCCTTAATGGGCTGGCCATTGAAAGAAAGCACGATATCTCCTGTTTTCAGGCCAGACTCGGCGGCGGGGCTGCCTTCATTCACTTCCAGCACCAGCGCACCACGCGCAGTCTCCAGCCCCACACTCTCGGCAATTTCATCGGTCACTTGCTGGATTTTAACGCCCAGCCATCCACGGTGGGTACGGCCAAACTGCCGCAGCTGCTCAAGGACTGGCTTAGCCAGCTCGGAGGGCGTGGCAAAGCCAATCCCAATATTGCCCCCCGTGGGAGAAAAGATCGCCGTGGAAATACCGACCACTTCGCCATTCATGTTGAACATCGGGCCGCCGGAATTGCCGCGGTTGATGGCAGCATCCGTTTGCAGGAAATCATCAAATGGCCCAGCGTTAATGTTGCGCGCTCGCGCCGAAATAATGCCTGCCGTGACCGTACCACCAAGGCCAAACGGGTTACCGATGGCAAGCACCCAATCACCCACACGGGTCTGGTCAGAATCACCGAAGGTGACATATGGGAGCGGCCTGGAGCTCTCTACTTTTAACAAGGCAATATCTGTTTTCGGATCACGGCCAACAACATCGGCCTCAAGCTTAGTATCATTTTGAAAAATAACGGTGATCTGCTCAGCATTCTGAATCACGTGATTATTGGTGACGATATAGCCTGCAGAATCAATCACGAAGCCTGAACCGAGGGATTGCACCTCACGCTCAACCGGCATGCCATGTTCTCCATCAGGCATCCCAAAACGCTCAAAGAAATCACGGAACTGTTCTTCTTGTCCTGGTGGCAACATAAACGGAAACCCGGGGATGCTCCCTCCCGCATTCCCTTTGATTTTCTGCGAGGTGGAAATATTTACCACCGCCGGACTCAACCGCTCTACCAGGTCGGCAAAGCTCTCAGGGGTTGGCCGTGCCACGCCGGATTTCGGCCACGCCAGTGTGGCGAGGCTCACAGCAATCAGCAAAAGCGGGAACAGGCGGCGAATGTGCATGATGGCCTCATCACTAAATAAAAAAGAGGTCGAGAAAGAGATGGTTTAACGCTTCTCAAGGTAACGGAGGAATTCGTTTTTCGGGGACAGGATAACGGTGGTATCATCCTTACCAAGCGTGGCACGATAGGCTTGCATGGAACGATAAAAATCGAAAAATTCCGGATCACGACTGAAGGCATCCGCATAAATGCGGGCCGCTTCTCCATCACCTTCCCCTCGAATGATCTCCGCCTTACGCTGCGCTTCGGCGAGGATCTCCGTGCGCTCACGATCCGCACTAGAGCGAATCTTGATGGATTCCTCATCGCCTTCGGAGCGGAATTTTTGTGCCTCTTCGGCTAGCTCTGCCTGCATGCGCTTGAAGGTCGATTGCGAAATCTCGGTGGGAAGATCGGCACGCAGGATGCGCACATCCACCACCTCAATGCCAAAGCCACGGCTGGTCGCTGGGGTCGCTTCTGCCGGCGCTTCAGCGGCTTGCGGTGCTTCCAGTGCCGCAGCACTGGCCTGATCCGCTGCCGCGGCCGGTTTCACCACCTCGCGGGATGCTTTGCGATTCACTTCGTCTCGCACAGCCTGCATGGTCACCTGACGCTCACTGGAGAGCAGCTCACGCAGCGACACGCCACCGATTTCCCTGCGTAGTGAAGAGATAAGGATATTGTTGAAGCGGCTACGCAGTCCCTCTTCCGTTTTAACAGAAATGTAAAACTGGCGCGGATCAGAGATGCGATATTTGACATAAGCATCCACCACAATACGCTCACGATCCTGAGTGATCATCTCGGTGGGCGGGGCGTTGAAATCCAGCAGTCGCTTATCAAAGAATTCGACGCTCTCGATAAACGGCTTTTTCATCTTCAGGCCCGGCGTATCTACGACACGCTTGATCTCGCCGAACTGAGTCACCAGTGCCTGTTCGGTCTGGCTCACTACAAACAGGCTGTTGAGCGCGGTGAAAAGCAGCACCACGCCACCAAATACAACCAACGGGGTACGCATTAGCGTTTCTCCTTGCCAACGGCGGGTGAGAGTTCACGGAGCGGCAGATAGGGCACGACACCGCCCGCACCGCTGCCTTTTTCATCCACAATAACCTTCTGCATGCCTTGCATGATTTGTTCCATGGTCTCAAGATAGATCCGTTTGCGCGTGACGTCCTGCGCCTGGCGGAACTCTTCATAGACTGCGAGGAAGCGCGAGCTATCCCCCTTGGCGCGGTTGACGACCTGATTTTTGTACGCGAGGGCTTCCTGTTCCATACGCGAGGCATCCCCATTGGCTTTGGGAATGATCTCATTGCGGTAGCGCTGTGCCACATTCACCGTAGTCTCACGGTCCTGCTGGGCTTTTTTTACATCCTGGAAGGATTCAATCACCTCATCCGGTACATCCGGCTTGGAGATATTGACACCGACCACTTCAATTCCGGCATCATACGCATCAAGCGTACCCTGAATAATTGCCTGGGTACGTGTCGCGATGTTACCTTGTTCGGTCGTGAGAATATCCTGCAGCTTCATCTGGCCAACCACCTCCCGCATGGCAGATTCTGCCACAGGCTTTACCGTGCCCGCCGCATCACGCACATTAAAGAGGAACTTTTCCGGCTCCGCGGCATTGATTTTCCATTGCACTTCAAAATTAATTTCAACAATGTTGGAATCACCCGTCAGCATTTGGCTTTCCTGCAACGGCGAAAAGTTTGCCGCCTCCGCAAAAGATCGGCTGTAGATTTCCTGACCCAACTGGCTGGCCGAGGCACCAATATCGACGGTGTTAATTCGGGTGACGCTGGGTTTCTGCACGGACTCGATGGGGTACGGCAGATGGTAGCGCAGGCCCGGCTGAGTGGTCCGGTGATACTGGCCAAAGCGCTGTACAACGCCAAGTTCATCGGCATTCACGCGGTAAATGCCCGAGCCAAGCCACAACAGCCCAATGCCCAATCCAAGCAGCAGGAGTGAACGCGAACTCCCGGGACCGCCAAACATGCTGTTAAACGACTCCTGACTACGCCGCAGCATATCATTAAAGTCAGGTTGCGGATCGCTTGGACGGCGGGGGCCACCACCATTGCCTGATCCACCGCCCGGGCGTGATCCCCAGGGACCTTGTCCACCTGATCCTTTATTCGTCCAGTTCATGAGCCTTACCGGGTTGGGGCTTGCGTGTTGTTCAGCTCTCGCCTACATCACGCTCACCAATGAAACTTTTCACTGCCACATATAAGCAATGCTTTGCAGGGAATTCAAGTGACACACTCGCCCACCCCAGATGATGTGCGAAATGCACTGCGCGCTGTGATTGATCCGCTCACCGGGCAGGACGTCATCACTGCCGGGTTGATTTCCGGCATTGCAATCAAAGAAGGCAAGGCCGGCTTCCTCATTACCATCGACCCACGACAGCAGGCAGCGCGCGCGCCATTGCAGCCAGCCTGTGAGAAAGCAGTTGCCGGCGTATCCGGCATCACCGACGTGACGGCCGTGCTCACTGCGCAGGCTGCACCGGGGGATCCGTTACCACAGGGAGGCGTAGGGCCTGAACGCGCGCGGGCACAGTGGAACCTCAGTCCGGTAGAGAATGTACAACGCATTTTAGCCATCTCGTCAGGTAAAGGTGGGGTAGGTAAATCAACGGTAGCGACGGGCCTTGCGCTAGCATTAGCGGCACAGGGTTTGCGCGTTGGCCTGCTGGATCTAGATCTCTACGGCCCCTCCCTGCCGCGGATGATGGGGCTGCACGATAAACCAGCACTACGCGAGCAGCGGCTGGTGCCACCGCTGGCGCATGGGGTGCAGTGCCTCTCCATGGGTTTGCTGATGGAAGGCGCCGCCGTAGTGCGCGGACCCATCATCACTAAAACGCTGCAGCAGATGCTGCGCGGCACCTGGTGGGGCGCAGAAGGCCAGCCCCTCGATGTGCTGGTGGTCGACCTGCCCCCCGGTACCGGCGACATCCAGCTCAGCCTCGCGCAAGCCGCGCCACTTGCATACAATCATGGGGGCGCGCTGCTGGTCACCACCCCGCAAATGGTGGCGGTGGAGGATGCCCACAAAGCCGCGCAAATGTGGTGCAAAGTGCATGTGCCCATCCTCGGTGTTGTTGAGAATATGAGTTGGTTTGACGACCCCGCCGGGCAGCGCCATGCCCTGTTTGGCGAAGGCGGCGGACAGGCGCTTGCCGAGGCGTTTGATCTGCCCCTACTCGCTCAACTGCCGATGCAGCCGGCGTTGCGTCAGGAAGCCGATGACGGGCGCATCGATGCCGCGCGCTTTGCTGCACTTGCCGCCCGGCTTTCATCCCGCTAACCTGCCCTCATGCAGGAACGCTACACCATCGAAGATGCACGCGACCGGCTGGTGGAGCTGATTGAGCGCGCCGCTGCCGGAGAAGAGATCCTGCTCGGCACAGAGCCGGGGCCGCTGGTGGTGCTGCGCCGCTATGACGCGCCGAAAGAGCGCCGCTCGCTTGGCGCCCTGAAAGGCCGCATCCAGATTGCCTCCGGCTTTGATGACCCCAGCCCGGAACTGATGAAACAGCTGGGGCTGGAGAAGTGAGATTTTGTTTGCCCCTGCTTTCCCCTTTGTTAAGGCTTCGGAGCACACGCCAGAGTGCTGGCCTCGGCAACAGGCGCGGCTTCGCGGGCACCTCACTGACTCGCGCCTCTCTGGCACGCGTCTAACAGGACACTGTTTATGAATCTCCTCCTTGATACCTTTGTCTTCCTCGCCGCGCTGGGGGATGTCGAACGGCTGAAACCGGAAGCACGCGCCGCTATCGCCGCGCCAGAACATCAGGTCTATGTCAGTGCCGCCAGTTTTTGGGAGATCGCCGCCAAAGGCAGCCTCGGCAAGCTGGATTTGCAGGTAGGCCTGCGCGAACTGGCCAAGG
>DBAU01000011.1 GCA_002291845.1 Alphaproteobacteria bacterium UBA1002
GGCTGCATGCGCGTCTTCATCACCCCCTCTTGCAATTCGGTCGTAATATGGCTGAGGTGCTGGAGTGGGGCTTTGATTTCATTATCATCGCGGCTCCGTACAATCTGCATCAACTGGTTACGGGTAAGCACTAGCTCACCCACCATTTGCATGAGATTTTCTAATACGCTCAAACTCACCCGGATGCTTGCCGCATCACCGCTGGCGGGGGCTGCTTTTGCATCCGTGGCCAGACCTTTTTCAATTGCTTCCTGCTTGACCTGCGGTGTCAGCTTGGGCGGCTCAGGTACCGTTGGCTTCTCTTCCACCGCGACCACCACTGGAGCCGCCACCTCAGGAACAGCCGCAACCACCGGGGCTTCTTCAGGCTCTGGATCCGGAACCCACGTTGCTTTGACTGGAACAAAGTCCTCAACATCATCGACTGCGACATGCTCCGAAGAATCCTGCAACGCGGTATCTACCTCACCGGGCCCCTCGTAAACCGCACCGTTGGAGTCTGCAAACTGATTAAGGCGGCGGATCAGATCGCGATCGTCGCCTTTGGGCTCTTCTCCATGCTCGCCCAGATACTCCATAATGCCCTTGATGCAATCAAGAGCCTCCAGCACCAATGAAATCGCCTGCGAGGACACCTCAATCTGGCGGTCACGAATTTTACCCAGCACATTCTCACCTGCGTGGGCGACCGACTCCAGCCTTGGCAGACCGAGGAAACCACAGGTTCCTTTGATGGTATGAACCAATCGAAAAATATTCCCAAGGATCTCGGTGTCGTTGGGATTCTGCTCAAGTTTGACCAACTCTAGATCGAGCGTCGAGAGGCTTTCTGAAGTCTCGGTAATAAACTCCTGAATGAGATCGTCCACAACCCCCTCCTATTTACGCGCAATCAGTTCAAAATGTGCGGACGAATAATCCAGACTTAGCGTAATGCCCAGATGCTCGGCCATGCGTTGACTAAACATGGCCTGAACATTTTTGGGGGCCAACTGCTCCATCGCTAATTGCCCATTGAGCGCTGCCACAATCTGCTCATCTGCCTTGATTGCATCGCCTTCGCCACGCACACGCACCTGTTTACCGTCAGCGCCTGATTTTTCGATACGAACACTTAATGTTCCACCCTTGATAAGAGCACCGTTCACCAGAACGACCATATTCAGCAACAGCTTGGCCATACCCTGACTGATGCCCACGCCCGAGGCATCGGTATGCGTATCAGGCCAATCAAGCGTTACGCGGGTTTGCCGCAAAAACGCCTCTACCAGTTCTTTTTTCTCGCCCAGCGGTACATCACCACTCTCTTTGATCAGGCCATAGGCCTGGCGGAAAAACTGCAGACGACTGACCGCCTCACGCGCGCTATCGGTGATCAGCTTCAATGCATCCTCATTCATGCTGAAGTTTTCTTCCTCTAAAAACTCTGCTCCATTGTTCACGGCACCGATCGGCCCGGTGATGTCGTGGCACAGGCGTGTGCAAAGTAGCTCAGCAATAAGGAATGACTCGTTCATAGAAAAATCCGATACCAGCGGGAGGGGAATTCCACCGTTGTTGGATTAAAGCGAATCTTTCTAAAGATTTTGTAAATCTGCTGATGTCTTTTTAGTCGCGACGCTCCGGAGCGCGTTTAATGGTGGATACGCGTAAAAGATAACGTGTGATCCGTCGAGAGCGCGGCGTTGAATTGATATCCGTGACGGCAAAATGTCTGAATGCCCTCTACAGATTCAATCCGGTTTTGAATGATAAAATCTGTCATCATCCCACGCGCCTGCTTGGCATAAAGACCGACGACTTTTGGCGCACCATTCCCTTTTTGATCAAGAAACTGCACATGGATCAGCCTCCCCTCAAGCTGCGCAGGACGTACCGCTTTGAAATATTCCTGCGAGGCGAGGTTAACTACAAGACGATGAGGCTGATCCCGCATGCTGCGATTGATCGCCTGCGTGATGCGATCCCCCCAAAACGCATACAAATCCTTACCCCGCCCTGTACGAAGCGGCGTGCCCATTTCCAAGCGGTACGGCTGCATCAGATCCAATGGCCGCAACAAACCATACAAACCGGAGAGAATGCGGACATGCTGATTGGCATAAGCAACATCCTGAGCCGTGTAGCACTCCAGAGGAAGTGGTTCATACACGTCCCCTTTGAACGCAAAAAAAGCTGGCTTGGCATTGGTCGGGGTAAACGGAAAAGCAAACTGCTGGTAACGCTCGTGATTTAATGCTGCCAGCTTTACGCTGACATGCATAAGACTGGCGAGATCCCCAGCACTTAGAGCCTGCAAGTGCACGAGAAGTTCTTGGCAATCATGCAACAATTCGGGCTCACTTACCGGTAGAGGCACCGAAACCGGTGTCATATCCAGCGTCTTGGACGGCGACAAAAGAACCAGCATCAAAAATCCGTGCAGCGACCATTGCGCTCCCAGTCTCCAAACCGCGTAGGCTCAGGGCCTTTAGGGCCACCAATTTCTGGAGTATCCGGTGCCTTTTCCTCTGGCAAGGTCTGTGTTTGCGGAGAAGCCGGGCTTGGGGTATCTGTCATATTTCTATCCATATCCTCTAGATAAGCATTCGTTTTTAAAAAGTCCATGCCCCCCGCCTCGCCTCTTGCTCCCCGTCGCCTTGCTTTGGATGTTCTGGACGCCATTCTGGCGGGCAAAGAACTGGATCACGCATGGTCTAATGTTTCTCACCGTATGGCTGACTGGGAACCGCGCGACCGTGCGTTCACCCGCCAACTGGTGATGACAACGCTGCGGCATTACGGCGCCATGCGGGCACAACTGGCTTCCTACCTGCGCAAACGTCCGCCGGAAAAAGCGGTAAGGGTTATACTGCTTGGCATGGCACAGCTCTTGTGGCTGGATACCCCGCCCCATGCCGCCGTAGACACTTCTGTAACGTTAGCAAAAAAAATAGGCCTCCTTGCCTTCTCCGGACTGGTAAACGCCGTCCTTAAACGAATCGCCAGCGATGTGGAATTGCTTCGCGCCAGCAGCGATCCGAAAGAGAATCTACCCGAATGGCTGCGGACAAAACTCCTCACGCATTATGGTAATGCAACGCTTGACACGCTGGCCCGTGCCCATCAGATAGCCCCCCCACTTGATATCACGCTTCGCGATGATACACCGTCAGAATCACTAATAAATGCTCTGGAGGCCGTTCGTTTACCAACCGGCAGCCTACGCCGTGCGCTTACGGCAGACGTGGCTACCTTGCCTGGCTACGATGCTGGTCTGTGGTGGGTACAAGATGCCGCTGCCACCATTCCTGTGCGCTTATTCAGTGATTTGAAAGGTCGCTCATCACTGGATCTGTGTGCCGCCCCAGGGGGTAAAACTTTGCAAATGGCTGCTTCAGGGGCCATGGTGACGGCTGTTGATAAATCATCGGTACGCTTGCGGCGTCTGCATGATAATCTGCGACGCACCGGACTTGTGGCACACGTTGTTGAAGCCGATGCCATGGATTACACCCCGGAGAGCCCACCCGAGCGCATCCTGCTTGATGCACCCTGCACCGCCACCGGAACATTACGACGTCATCCCGATGTAGCGTGGCATCGTCGTCCCGCGGACGTCATAGAATTAGGTGCATTACAGCACGCACTTCTCGTGCGGGCATTTCACTTGCTCGCCCCCGGAGGGGAACTGGTCTATTGCGTGTGTTCTCTGCTCGCAGAAGAAGGGGAACAACAAGCCCAGCGCTTCTTAGCGACACACTCCGAAGCGCGCGTGAAGCCCATTAATGCGGCCTTACTAGGAATTCCACCCGCATGGATCACGACGGAGGGAGGCTTGCGGACATTACCAAGCGATTGGCCAGAAAAAGGCGGCTTGGACGGATTTTATGCCATATGCATAAGCAAACCTGCCCTGCTGTAATCCCGCCATCTTTCCCACGCGCGTTTATTGCAATTAGCCAAGGGCATCGCTATGTTTCCTTAAAAACCAGAGTAACTTTCTCTTATGCCCATTCGTATTGCCCCTTCGATCCTTTCCGCTGATTTTGCCCGTCTGGGTGAGGAGGTGCGAGCGATTGATGACGCCGGCGCTGATTACATCCACGTGGATGTGATGGATGGGCATTTTGTGCCTAATCTCACCATTGGCCCAGCGGTGGTGAAGGCATTGCGGCCCCATTCGAAAAAAGTTTTCGACGTTCATCTGATGATTGCGCCTGTAGATCCCTTTATCAGTGAGTTCATTGATGCAGGCGCTGACATTCTTACCGTACACGCAGAAGCTGGCCCCCATCTTCACCGCACATTGCAGGCGATTAAATCTCGCGGCATCAAGTGTGGCGTATCGCTGGTGCCCACGACCCCTGCCTCGGCACTGGAGTATGTCATGGATATGGTGGATCTGATTCTGGTAATGTCAGTGAATCCGGGCTTTGGCGGGCAGTCATTTATTGCGAGCCAGCTGCCCAAGATCACGCAGATCCGCAAGATGATTGAGGCAACCGGACGCGCCATTGATTTACAGGTGGATGGCGGGATAAACCCTCAAACGGCTCGGGATGCCATTGCCGCAGGTGCAGATGTGCTGGTTGCAGGCTCAGCTGTTTTTAAAGGCAATCCGTCCGAGTATGCGAAAAATATTTCCGCATTGCGGGGGGATGCATGAGCGGCAACAACTGGCTGGCCTCCCTTGCCGAAGAGCATTGCCAAGCCCTGCGCGCCTGCGCCATGGAGCAGGCGGAAGTAATCGACACACTCGCCGCTCGGCTCGCCACCATTTTGCGCGCGGGGGGGCGTTTGTTGGTATGTGGGAACGGCGGCAGTGCCTGTGATGCAATGCACATTGCCGGAGAATTTGTAGGCCGCTTCACGCGCGAGCGTCAGGGGCTTGCAGCCATTGCGCTTTCTGCCGATAGCGGTATTCTCACCGCGGTTGGTAATGATTACGGTTTTGATCGTGTTTTTGCTCGTCAGGTTGAGGCGTACGGACATGCGGGCGATATGCTGATTGGCCTGTCCACATCCGGTAAAAGCCCGAATGTTCTTGCTGCACTTGCCACTGCCCGCACCAGAGGGCTCAACACGGTGCTACTGACGGGCCAGCGCGGCGCGCAACTGCAAGATCTGGCAGATTATCTGATCGCGGTGCCGTCTGAAATTACTGCACGCATTCAGGAGACACATATCTTTCTTCTGCATGCGCTGGCGGATCGTGTGGAGGCAACCATCGCCGAGGCCACCCCATGATGCCGCTTCGTAGCCGGCTGCGTTTAATCTGGCTATGGCTGAATGCCGGCAGACCACAAGTAGCGCGCACCTTACGCGGTGACGACCAGTTGCCGCCACCCCGCTGGACAACCAATCCTGTTATCGGGAAGAAACTGCTCAAACGACGCTTTGTATTTGCCGGATGCGATGTGGAAATGGCAGGACGTATTGCGTGGCAGGTGGATAGTGCAAATAGCCAATGGCATCGTGAATTTTATGCGTTCCGATGGCTGGAGGATATTGCCTCAACAGGCAGTCCCAAGATGGCATCAAGCTTTGCCCGTGAGTTTATCAATAATTTTATCCTGGAAGCCGATGACGTATTACCGGATGCTTTTAGTCCTGGTGTACAGGGAGTACGTCTGGCGGAGTGGCTGCATCATCGACGCTTCCTTTTGAAAAGCGGTAGCCTGAGGTTTCAGCGCCGCTTTGTGCGTGCAGTTGTCCATCACATCTTTTATTTATACCGGCAGTTGGAGCACGCCGACCCCGCAGAAGCGGTGCTGGCGATCAAAGGCCTGCTGGCGGCATCGGTATACCTACCCATGCTGCGCCTCCCGCGCCCCCCCCTGCTGGTAATGCTTGAGGCTATGTTAGATGAAATCATTCTCGCAGATGGTGTTCATGCCTCTGGGGTGCCAGAGAGCCATCTGCACCTGCTGCGACATTTGATAGAGATTCAGGACCTGTTGCTCGGGGTAGGTGAAGAAAATCTGCCGCTAGAAAAATGTACCATGGCAATGGGCAGCTCCCTGCGTTTTTTCTGCCATGGCGATGGACGCCTGGCACTTTTTGGCGGCGCCTTGATGGAAGAGCCGCATATCATCGCACAGGCGATTAGCCGCTCGGATAATGGCGAGCCCGTACCAGCCCATATGGACGCTAGCGGATTTTTCCGGCTGGAGCGAGGGCATACCTGCCTGCTCATGAGTGGCCAACCACAGCGGCCGCAACATGCCAGCTCGTTCGCCAGCTTTGAGTTCAGTGATGGCTCCGAGCGTTTTGTTGTCAATTGCGGTGGTTACCGTGGCACAAGCCAGAGCTGGCGCAGCGCAGCCATGCTGCCCGGTGCCTTCTCTACGCTTTCCCTGGATGCGCTGGAGGGGGTATCCTCTCCGTTGCGGCTGCCGCCACATGATGACGATGCCCCGCTCATTAAACCGGATAGCTTTCAAAATGACGGCAGTCAGCTGATTGCCCGCACCGCGCGACTTGAGCGTGTGGACGGAGCAGAAGGTGCCCATGAGCGCGAGATTCGATTGAATACAAATGGACAGCAATTCAGCGGAATAGACAGTTTTCGTCTGGCGCGCGCGGAGCCGGGCAGCGCGTTACGCCTAAGCCTACGCTTTCATCTCCATCCGGATATTCGGTGCCAGCGACAAAAAGATGGCACCATTTCGCTTTCTTCCGTCGCAGGGGCTGTATGGTATTTCACCAGCACTATGCCCAAAGCAACGCATATCGAAGAAAGCGTTTATCTGGGATATTATGGCAAGCCACAGAAAACCCTTCAGATCGTTATTTCTACGGAAGTGACCACCAAGCTGACGGAATTTCGATGGTCGTTCACACGGCAAAATGAAACGATTTAGCCGTGCGCGGCGAATTCCACGGGGTGGTTTTATTTTTTTTGTCGTCGCAGGCTGGGTGATTGAAGAATCTGCGTAAAGCCTATATAGATGACGCTTAAGGATATTCGCATATTTGGCGGACAAAGGGCATGGCACGCGAAAAAAATAAAGTGTCGTTTCTTCTTATTAGCAAAGAATATCGCGCGCTCATTGCGTTTACGCTGGTTCTTTTTCTTCTTTCTTTTCTTGCGTCTCTGCCCACCCAAGGCGAAGCAATGGAGTGGTACCGGGCACTTAAGAAGCCCACGTTTACCCCCCCCTCGTACCTATTTGGAATTGTCTGGCCAGCCTTGTACATCATGATGGCAATTGCCGTGTGGAAAGTCTGGCGCTTACGCCATAGCGAAAACATTGCCCCTGCCCTCATCACTTTCTTTTTGCAGCTTTCCGTTAACCTTGTTTGGTCCTACCTTTTCTTTGGTTTACGTTCCCCCATGTTTGGGTTTGCCTGGATTGTGGTTTTACTCCCCCTTATCGTGCTTACCATGGTGCAATTTGACCGGCACTCACGGGTAGCAGCCAAATTGCTGGTGCCTTATCTTGCTTGGACCTTCTACGCACTGATTCTGGCCTACAATATCTGGATACTTAACTAACCATTAGGCAAGATAGCGTCATATATCCCATCCCTGCGCGTACAGGCGCAAGTTAGCCGACGGCAACAAGCAATGCGGTAGGTTGATCCGCTCGTTTGCCGCAGATAAAGCAATGTCCGTCTATACAAGCGCCGAGGAATAAAGACTCTCGGCTTCTATAATGCGCATGGCGGAATCGGGGGCCTCTGTGTCGGGAATGACGTCCGATTCAAACATCTGATCCAGCGTGTGCCGCATTTGATCAAAGCTAATCGTGCGGCCATCAAGCGCTTCTGGTACTTGAAAATCTTCCAGCTCATTGAAGTTTGGAAGTACATCATCATCTTCTAAATCAAAGTGCGTCATTGATCTCTCCTTTGATGTCTGTGAGGAACCTTTCATGCAGTACGTAGCAGTCAGACACGTGGCAGCCACACCATCGTCACGAAGACAGCAAGCTATGGCCTCTGCACCATTGGAAACATATCAGTATACAAGAGACAAAATGTGCGACGAGTGAGGTCGCGAGTGCACGATATTGCGAAAAAAAAATAACTCGAACAGTATACAGTGTCGTACTGTATCCCTTTACTATGCTTCTGGCAAGTCAGGAGATGGACCAGCTGTCCTGTGACACCAGACGATCATATTGCGATTGCGAGAATGCCCTGAGTTCATTAAGTACAACTGCTGTTTTCTTCAGGGAATTTCGTCCATGCCTAAGCCCTCTCGCGCATATACACTTGTCCTATTGGGATGCGTTCTGACCGCGATGGTTTGGGGTGCACCTGCATGGGCAGGGAGCAAGCAAACGCTTTCACCTCGTGTGGTGGGTTGGGTAGAGGATGTCTATGTGCAAGCCATTGGCACAGAGTTCCAAGCCAAACTGGATACTGGGGCTAAAACCTCCTCAATTGATGCAGAAATCATCGATATTGTAGAATACACGCCTCCCGATTCGGCCGACGCAGCCACAAAGGACGTGAAAACCAACGTCGTGGGTAAAATCATTTTTTCCGTGGTGGATGCACACGGCAAAGCGAAAACATTGGAGCGAGATATCATCCGCTTCGCCCGCATCAAACGCAAAGGAAATGCTGGCTTTATTCGTCGCCCGGTAGTCCGCATGCGCTTCTGCCTGGCGGGGCGAGAGATTGATGACGAAGTTAATCTTGCAGTTCGTGACCGCTTCGTTTATCCGATACTAATCGGTCGCAACATGTTGGAGAAAGGCGGACTGGTGGTGGATGCTTCACGAATGCTGACGTCGCCCTCCACTTGTCCCACCGCATCTGGCGATAACTAAATTTTTCACCCTCTCCCCCCCTCATTACCATGCGCACTCTGCACGTTCTGATTCTTTCTGTTGTTCTTACACTTACCGCGCTAGGCGTGTTCTATTACAAGTACGCACGGCTTGAGTTTCCGTTGACGCCCGATAAAACCTACAACAGCTGGTACGTTGAAGCGCGTATGAATCTGACGGCGGGCTGGCGGAATGCCAAAGGTGAAAATCCCGCCACGATCCAACTCCACTTACCACCCAGTAGCTCTAACCGCTTCGCGATTGTCGAAGAGAAATTTGTTGCCAGCGGCTTTGGAGAAGAGATTGATGCTGATCCCGCGGACGGCAACCGTACTGCCACCTTTTCCAAGCGACAGATTGACCGTAATGAAGCCGTATTTTATGGCGCACTGGTCTATGAATTGGACTCCCCAGCGGAAATCGTACCACCTAAGGAGCGCCCCGCTGTAACCTCCCCTTTTGCGCCGGGCAATCGCCCGCAATCAGGCGTTGGACCTCAGCAAGATCCGCTCTTCATCGCGATTGATGCACTGGTAGAAGAGGCCCGTGCACGCTCCGCAGATGAGCGCACCTACGTGAGAGAAATCTTCCGACTGATCCGTAAAAGCGGGGATGACCGCCTCGCTGTCATCAGTGATAATTTACAACTGCGCAATGACGTCGCACGGCTGGCGCAGATTCTTATTGAAGCAAATAATATCCCGACCCGCACGGTGCATGGGGTGCACCTGACCAGCGATCAACGCAACACACGTCTGCAAACATGGCTGGATGTGTTTGTGGAAGGCAAATGGCAGTCCATTGACCCGGAAAACTTCCGCTTCGGCCTGCAGGGCAAGTATCTCGTCTGGTGGTATGGCGATGATGCGCTCTACACAGCAGATGGCCTGCGAAAGCTGGACGTCATCGTCTCCGTCCGTCAGAATACAGATAAGGCTCTTACCCGCGCTATTTGGAAAAGTGGGGAGATCGCCGATGTGCTGCTTAAATTCTCTTTCTACAATCTGCCGCTGGAAAGCCAGCTTCTTTTTCAGGTTCTGCTGATGATCCCGGTCGGCGGCTTAATCATCGCCGTGCTTCGCCAGATCATAGGTGTCAAAACTTTCGGAACCTTCATGCCAGTACTGGTGGCCCTCGCTTTCCGTGAAACGGGCCTGATTAGCGGGATTGCGTTGTTTGTCACCATCGTGGCGCTCGGCCTTCTAGTGCGTGCATACTTCGCGCGGCTCCAGCTATTGCTGGTCCCACGCCTGGCGTCGGTGCTGACAGTGGTGGTACTGATCCTCAGCATGGTCGCAATGGTTGCCAACAACATGAATCTGGTCATGGGGCTTTCCATCTCGCTCTTCCCGATTGTGATCCTGACCATGACCATCGAGCGCATTTCGCTGATGTGGGATGAATACGGTGCCAAAACAGCGATGAAAACCTCGCTCGGCAGCCTTGCCTCGGCCATCATCAGCTATTCGCTGATGTCCAATGAAACGCTCAACCATCTGTTTTTCGCCTTCCCGGAACTGCTGCTCATCGTGCTGTCTTGCACCCTGCTGATGGGCCGTTACAACGGCTACAAGCTGACCGAGTATTTCCGCTTTAAAGCACTACAGATGGAGCTTGAGCGGAACAAGAAAGCATAGGGCGCCGCGCGATGTTTCCCTTCTCCTACAAGAAAAACGGGATCGTCGGGATCAATGCCCGCAACCTGGATTTCATCTTCCCCAATAACCCGCGCAAGTTTTACCCGTTGGTGGATGATAAGCTGAAGACGAAGCGCCTTGCGGAGGCCGCGGGCATCCCAACGCCCGAGCTCTATGCGGTGATTGAGTTCCAGAATCAGGCCAAGCAGCTGGAGCAATTGGTAGCGCCACACCGCTCGTTTGTGGTGAAGCCGTCCAAGGGCAGCGGTGGTGGAGGGATCATCGTCGTGGATGATATTGTCGAGTCTGGCTTCCGCAAAGCCAGTGGTGACATCATCTCGCGCGGGGACATGCGCTATCACCTCAACAACATCCTCTCCGGCATGTACGCGATGGGCGGCCAGTCTGACCGTGTATTGCTGGAATATGTCGTGCAGTTTGACCCCATCTTTAACGACATCACCTTCCGGGGCGTGCCAGATCTGCGCATCATCCTGTATAAGGGTATCCCGGTTATGGCGATGCTACGCCTGCCCACCCGCGCCTCCGATGGAAAAGCAAACTTACATAAAGGGGGGATCGGCGTTGGTGTCTCGATGAAAGACGGCATCACGCTACACGGGGTCTCCGGTGGGAAATTTATGGACAGCCACCCGGAAACCAGCCGTTCCATCTCTGGACGTCAGATTCCCAACTGGCGCAAAATCCTCGAGATGGCTTCCAAGCTCTATGACATCACGGGGCTCGGCTGGCTGGGCGCGGATATCGTGCTTGACCGCACCAAAGGCCCGATGCTGCTGGAAGCGAATGCCCGACCCGGCCTCGCCATTCAGGTAGCAAATCGCGAGGGGCTGGGCACGCGATTCGACAAAATTGCACAGTTTAAAGGTGACTGGAATAGCGTCGAAGATCGCGTTAACTTTGCGTTGCAAAATTTCTGAGAAACCAAAAGCCCTGACTTGCTTTCCAAGGATCGGGAGCTATTTTGCGGTTCAGCTCAAAGAGCCTTGCACAATAAAGCGGCTGCCCTGCCCCAAGCGAGGCTCATAGTGGATGGTCATCCCTGCCCGCTCGCACGCTCGCCGAACAATGGCGAGGCCAAGCCCGGCCCCCTGAATATTACCCGACTCGCGCCCCCGGTAAAACGATTCAAAAATATGCGGAACGTCCGCCTCGCGTATACCGGGACCTGTATCTTCCACAATAAGCCGTAACAATGATTCCTCCACCTCATAGCGCAGGGTAATTTCACCGTGTGATGGTGAATACAGGATCGCATTCCCCAAAAGATTACCGAGGACAAGGCGCAAGAGGCCGCGATAGCTCGAGAGAGCCGGTACATCCTGTAATAATAATTCCACCTTCTGCGAACGGGATTCTGCCTCAATGCGCCAGTCAGCATAGACTTCCTGCGCAAGCACAAGTAGATCAATTGGCTCCTTTTTCCCGATCGCATGATTCAGCCGTGCCAGCGCCAGCAACTGCTCGATGGTATGGGTGGCACGCTCCGTAGATACCAGTAAGCGCGCGATCGCGTGTTTACGCTCTTCGGGCGAGGCAGCGCCTTCAGCCGCTTGAGCATAGGTTCGGATGGCTGCCAAGGGAGTCCGCAGCTCATGGGCCGCGTTATCGGTGAATCGGCGTTCGCCTTCCAGCATCCCGCTCAGGGTTTCCAGTAGGCCGTTCAGGCTTTCCACCAGCGGCTTGACCTCACTTGGCAGGTTGGGCGAAGTGATCGGGCTGAGTGCTTCAGGGCTGCGCACTTGCAACTCGTCGCTCAGCGTGGTCAACGGGGCGAGGCCACGGCTGAGGCCAAAGCTTAGCAACAGCGGCGCCAGGATGAGCACCCCAATCAAGGGCCCGGCCATCGAGAGCAGGATTTTATCGATCATCTCTTCCCGTATGGCATAGGTCTCGCCGGTTTCCACCGTGAGTGCCATTTCCGGATCATGCACCACAAATAGGCGCCAGGGCTGATCATGCCGCCGCGTATCGATAAACCCGGATTGGGTCTGTCGCGGGCCAAGATCAGGAACATTGGACGGCGCATGGCGTAGCTCCTCACCCCGCCAGATACGAAACAGGATGTTTTTTTCGTATTCATGGCCGTAGGGGATATCTGTCTCGTGCACAATTTCCGCCCCGTCACGCTGGGCAAGCACTTCTGCACGCTCCATGGAAAGCAGCAGCTTGGCAAGATGCACCAGCTGGGCATCGTAAATTTCGTTAGCCTCATGCTCGGCGGAGGCATAGATCGCCGCCATCATACCCCCCAGCAGACAGAGGCTGGGTAGCAGAAGCAGCAGGATCAGGCGGCACCTAAGCGACGTTCTCCAGCACATACCCCATCCCACGCACGGTTTTGATGAATGACTTGCCGAATTTTTTGCGCAAACGCGAAATATACACCTCCACTGCGTTACTCTCCACGCTGCTATCCCAGTCATAGAGGCGCTCTTCAATGGCCGCACGGTCAAACATATGGCCTGGACGCTCCATCAGCAGATGCAGGACGGCGAACTCTCGGGCGGAAATCGCCACCGGACGCCCCTCCAGCGTCACGCAACGAGCCGCAGGGTCCAGCGCGATCGGGCCGACCGTCAGCACCGGCGAGGCCTGACCGCTGCGCCGCCGCACCAACGCACGCAGACGGGCATCTACCTCAGCAATATCAAATGGCTTGGTGAGATAATCATCTGCCCCGGCATCAAGCCCCGCCACCCGCTGCTCCACCCGGTCACGCGCGGTGAGGATGAGCACCGGGGTCATGTTGTGGCGGTTACGCAAATCGCGCAAAAGTTCTAATCCGGAGCGTCCTGGTAGCCCGATATCCAGCAACATCGCGTCAAACTCTGAGGCCCGGCAGGCCGCCTCAGCATCCTCAGCCGTGCTCACCCAGTCCACTGCGTGCCCGCGCTGGCGGAGGGCGAGCATGGTGGCATCGCCCAGTAATGCATCATCCTCCACCAGTAATATCCGCATGATTCCCTCACGTAAGGGCGCATCTTACGAATTCGGGCTGATCTTGGCCAGCAACGCTTCAACCTCGGCTTTACGGCCCGCATCTGCCACCTCCCGGCCCGGACGCGCCGAAGCCTTCAAGGCGGTCTCCAGCGCGGCTTTGGCCTCTGCTTCCTTGCCCTGATCGAGCAGGAATTCGCCATAGAAGAAATTGGGATCAATGCCTTTCGGGTTCACCGCCACGGCTTTTTTCAGATAGGCTTCGGCCTTGTGATTGTCACCAAAACCCACCGGCCAGCCGGGTACTTTGAAATATAGTGAGCCAAGGCTGGTATAGACGGAGCCATCCAGCGTGCGCGGGGCCACTTTCTCCACTTCCTCCAGAAGCGCTTTGGCTTCCTGCGCGTCATCCAGCGCATCCAGCCCGCCATTGATACCGGCTTTGGTGGCAAGGATGATGGCATCCCACACCTTCAGCTCGTTGGATTGCGGAAAGCGGCCGACCGCTGCTTTGGCTTTCTTTGCTAAATTGGTAATCGCAACTTCCTGCGAATCTTCGTCCGGCGTCTGGTATTTGATAATCGCCCATTCGTCCTGAAGCATTTTCAGGGACTGCGCGGCGGGGTCTGCTACGGCCACCGGAGCCACTGTTTGCGGTGCGGCGACTTCAGGAATCCCGAGCTGTTCAGCCTGCATCTCGAGGGTCTGGGCGTAGGTTTGCAGTGGCGTCATCAGCAGGCAGGCCAGCATGAGGGAACGGTAGGTCATGGTCATCTCCTTGAACGGTAAAAACTTAGGGATAAGCGAGGATTTCACGGGCACGAACGACATCTTTGCCAAGCGCTTTATCTACCAGGCGCGGAAGCAGGGCGTTGATGCGCACGAAGAGTTTTTCGGGAAAGCCGATATAGATCTCCGGTGTTTCCTCCTGCAGCGCCTTTATCAAAATGGCCGCCACCGTATCCGGGTGGTCCATCGCCGATTTAGTCACCTGCATGAGGGCGCGCACCTTGGGGCCATTCATCAGCGTATCCACCCCGCGCGGCGCAACATGGATGACCGGAACCCCCTCGGGCGAAAGCTCCCGTCGCAAGGCTTCCGCAAAGGCTTTCATGCCGGCTTTGGTAGCTGAGTAAGATGCAAAATGCGGAAATGGAATCGCGCCGAAGGTGGAGCTGACAAACATCACCGCGCCCTGTTTCTGCTTCAGTGACGGCAGCACGGCCTGCGTTAAACGGATCGGCGCGTAGAGGTTCACCTGCAGCAGCCGCGCCAGCGAAGCCGGGTCCTGCGTTTCTGCCGGACCGAAATATTGTTGCCCCGCGAGATGGATCAGAATATCTGGCGGCGTCTGGGCGAGCTTCAGCGCGGCGGCCTCGCAGCCTTCCATCGTGGATAAATCCGCAGGCAGATGGGTGCCGCCCCAGGCCGGGGCCTGGCGACCTATGGCGATAATGCGCGCGCCTGCCTCAAGCAGCCGCTCCGCCAACGCGAGGCCAATGCCGCCACTGGCGCCGGTCAACGCCACCGTTTTTCCTTTTAATTGCATAAAGCAGCCTCCTTGGTGAGAGCCGACATGGTCTGATGCGGAATGCTGCGGAACACGTCCGCAAACAAGCGGAACATCACCTTGGCCATGTGGATAATGTCGCGCTGATCCTGCGGATCAGTGATCTGGTTGACCAGTGATTCAAAAAACTTCATGTGCTCCTGATCCAGTGCACCGTGGCTCAGCAGGTAGGTAAACGCTGCACGCGGCAGGCCCAGCGATGATTGCAGCGCTTCTGCCGCCAGTGTCGCAAGGTTGATGCTGGTGCCTTCCAGCACGAACACCATGCCCAGGAAGGCCACTGGATTACGCCGCGACACCATGTCATACGCATAAGCCACCATCATCTCGGTCGCAAAGGACGGCCCCTGCGCTCGTGCTGCGGCTGCATCGCCTCCGGATTCGCTAATATCGCCGAGGATCCATTCCTCATGGCCGATTTCCTCCTCGATGTATTCTGCGTACGCCTTGCGCACCCAGTTTTTCTCATCGGGCAGACGAGAGGCGGCGGTCATCAGCAACGGCACGGTGTGCTTCACATGATGGTAGGCCTCGGTAAGGTACGCGATATACGTCTCACGCGATAAGCGCCCTGCCACGCCATCCACGACCAGCGGCACCTGATACAGCTGCTGGCGCTCCGTCTGCGTGGCATTTTGTAAATCGTCAAAGAAACTCATACGCTCAGTTCTCCTAGAAAGTGCGACGCGCGGGCATGGTGCCGTAAAATAGCCTCACGCTTCGGGCGCCCATTGGTGGTCAGTAGTCCATTCGCCGGGGTGAAAGCCTCCGTGCTTTGCCATTGCGCCACGTGGGCATATTCCGGCAGGCGGGCATTGGCACGGGCCACGGCGGATGCGATATCCGCTCCGGCGCGCGCCGGCACCAGCAAGGCCTGGAGGGCCGCCTCGCCATCACCGAAGACGCAGGCCTGCGCAATGGCAGGCTCCGCGAGCAATTCACTCTCCACCCACTCAGGCGAAACATTGCGTCCAAAGCCGGTGATCAACACATGCTTGCGCCGCCCGGTGAGGTATAAAAATCCATCCGCATCAAACAGCGCGAGATCACCGGTACGGTAAGGATTCGGGCAGGCCGCCCCTTCCCCGAGATAGCCCAGCATGCGCGGATGCTCGAGCACCAGCTCGCCGTCAGGTGCCGTATGCATACGCACATGCGGCAGGCAACGCCCCACACTGCCCAGGCGCTCCGCCTCCGGATGGTTCACCGCGATCACGGAGCCGGCCTCACTCAGACCATAGCCCTCATACACCGGCAGGCCCGCTGCACGCGCGGCGCTCAGCAACTGCGGCGAGACTTTTGCCCCCCCGACGGCGGCAAAGCGCAGCGCAGGCAACGCAGCCTCACTCGCCAGCAGGCGCTTGAGCATCTCCGGCACAAAAATACAGGTTGTGGCCGCGCTTTCCTGCAAAGCACGCGCGATGGAGGGGCCGTCTGGCGCAACCGATGCGACATGGCAAACCGCGCCACAGGCCAGTGACACATACACCCCGGCGATGTTTTCCAGCAGGACGGCCAGCGGCAATAGCGTACGGTGATACCCCGCATATTGCCCCAGCTCCTCGGCAAGCGAGCACGCCACTTCTTCCAAATGCGCGGCACTGAGGCAGACCCCCTTGGGAGTTCCAGTGCTACCGGAGGTATAGGTGATTTTTGCCGTTCCCGCGGGTAAGGGCTTGGCCGGATAGTCCAGCGGCTGAATATGCAGCGTATGGCCTGCAACGGCGAGCGGCTGTCCCTCCCCTTGCGAGGAAATCAGCACCCCTGCCCCGGCATCTTGCAACGCGTGCTGGCGCTGGGCCGGGGTAAAAAACGCCGGCAGAGGCAAAAGCGGAATCCCCGCCGCCAGACAGGCCAGATCCACCAGCACCCAGGCGGGGGAGTCTTCGGCATCCATCGCCACCACGCGTCCTTGGGATGCAGCCCGCAAAACGCGTTGCAAGGCCACAACCTCGGCCAATCCTTCGCCCGCGGTTACGTGATGCTGCCCATCGGTCAGCACGATACGTTCAGGCGCGCACGCGGCAAGACGCTCCAGCAGGCGGGACATTACTGACGCCCCGGCAGATCGTGCAGAGTGAGGCGCATGCCTTCAAGATCGACATACTCCGCCTGGAAATGGGCCAGCAGCGCCTGCAGCCCCTGCGGGATGGTATTGGCCAGCACGCGGGGTTTTTTATCGTAATAGGATCCCCACTGCGAATGGGTATCCTTCAGCCGCGCCGGATCAGCCTCGGCTAGCTGATGGGTGCGAATACCCAGCTGGTTGAAATAGCGATGCAGCGGGAGTGTTGCCGTAACCGCTACCCAGTCATACTGACGCAGGCTGGCGGCGACATGGAACGCCAGGAACAGAAACTTTGCCGCCCCGGCACTGCGCGCCGCAAGGTTGCCGACCTCTAAAATCTGCCCGCGGCCCACCTCACGGGCGCTGCGACGGCTGAGCTCCTGCTCCAGCGACGCATCCAGATACTGCTCAAGGAAGAAATCGCCGCGCCGACCGCTCTGTACACCCATCACCGCGAGCAGCTGCCCGTCCGCATCCGCTACGCTCATGAGGATGGGATAATGGACGATGATCTGAGCACCATACGCCTCGGCGTAGGTTTCACGGATAAAAGCTTCCACGCGTGCCCGCTCCTGCGTGTCACTTTCAGTAAACGTGATGAGTGCCGGAGCAATGCCACCATACAGGCTGGCTGTTAATTCTTTGGGCAAATGAAGCCATCCAAAGCACGGGGCACGGTCATGGCGGAGTCCAATCTCAAGCATTCCTATTCCTGATCAATATCGTCTGTAAATCGATGTCTAGCGGGTGAAACTGACAGGAACCTGAAGACATCACTTTTTTTTCAAACCGGGTGGACCTTCTAATGTCATCCCACGTATCACGATGGTGGACGCCCCTCGCCAAACCTATGCTAAGCTGATCACCAATCCACTGCACGATAACGAATAAAAGCTACCCATACACAAAACATAGGGCGCTGTATAAGTATCCCATCAATAAAAATATTTTCTCTACTTTGCAGAAAGTAATGTTTAAGCCCTGTTTGGTAAGCCAAGGTTGATACATAGCAGTAGATACCGTATACGAACGGAGGGTATTGCAGGAGAAAACATGAAAATTGCGATCATTGGCACGGGGTATGTCGGGCTGGTTAGCGGCACATGCTTTGCCGAGCTAGGGATGCATGTCACCTGCGTGGATAATCAACATGATAAGGTCAATGCCCTGCAGCGTGGCGATGTGCCCATTTATGAACCTGGCTTATCTGAGATGGTGGCACGTAACGTCGCGGCGGGTCGCTTACATTTCACCACAGATCTGAAAGCCGCCATTCAGGAAGCCAACGTCATCAGCATTGCCGTGGGAACCCCCACGCGTCCACACGATGGCTTTGCAGACTTGAGCTATGTCTATGGCGTTGCCGGAGAGATTGCCAAAACGCTTGATCATTATGCCGTTATTGTGACCAAATCGACCGTCCCCGCAGGTACAGGGCACGAGATCATCAAGATAATTGCGCGTGAGAATCCTACGCTTGATTTTGACGTTGCCTCAAATCCGGAATTCCTGCGGGAAGGATGTGCTGTGGATGATTTCATGCATCCAGATCGCGTCGTCATCGGAGTCGATACGCCGCGCGCCAAAGAGGTTATGAGCCAGCTTTATAAGCCGTTCTCGGATCGTGGTGTGCCGGTTTTCTTCACCCGCATTATCTCTTCTGAGCTTATTAAATACGCTGCAAATACCTTTCTGGCGACCAAGGTAAGCTTCATCAATGAAATGGCCGACCTGTGCGAAAGCCTCGGAGCAAACATAGAAGACGTCGCGCATGGTATTGGACTGGACAGCCGCATCGGCAGCAAATTCCTTAAAGCGGGGCCAGGTTATGGAGGCTCCTGCTTCCCTAAAGATACCTTGGCAATGGTCGGCATTGGTGAGCGCGCACTGAGCCCGGTGACGATTGTAGAAGCGGTGATTGGTGTCAATCGCCAACGGCAGCATCGCATGGTGGCCAAGATTATGGACGCATGCGGCGGGATGGTGGAGGGTAAAAAAATTGCCTTTCTTGGCGTCGCCTTTAAAGCAGAAACAGATGATGTGCGTGACAGTGTAGCGCTGCTGATTGCCGAGACACTGGCCCGAAAGGGCGCCCACGTCGCCGCCTACGACCCCAAAGCCATGGCCAATGCACTCAAGGTGACTGGCCCTATCATTGATTACGTGGCAACCAAAGAAGAAGCGCTCCGTGAAGCCGATATCGTGGTGATCGCCACAGAATGGCAGGAATTCCGTACCTTAGAGATTCCCGCCATACGTAAAATGCTTAAGCATCCAGTAATGGTTGATTTACGAAACCTGTTTTCACCTGAGGATATGCAACGGCAGGAATTTGCCTATTATTCGATTGGTCGCCCGGCCGTCCATCCCGAGCCCCGCACAAGCCAATTAAAGCGCGTCGGTAATTAGCTACAACATCTGAGCATGCATCGTCGCCAGAGTGAAGCTGTCCACACTCAGCGGCGACACGCTGTTTGCCTGTCGGGTGCTTTGGGGGAAAGTACACGACCTGTGATATTATTAAGCCGCGCACGCATCGCAGGTGACCGGCAACTCAATGACCGCCCGGGGTGACAAACGAATTCCCTGATCGCGAAGTGATTCCAGCTGATGCATTACCCCATGGTCGTGTAGTTCAACAACCGCATGGCACTCCTGACAAACCGTTATTACGGAGAGAGCATGATGATGGCCCTGGGTACAATCACAAGCCACAAACGCGCCTAGCTCTTTAATTTTGTGAATGGCGCCTTCTTTCATAAGCGCGTCCAATGCACGATAGATCACCGGAGGCGCTTTGATACCCTGCGGCTTGAGAACCGCCAAGAGTTCATAGGCTGTCATGGGAACGCGGCGCGTACGTAAAACAGATAGAACGAGTTGGCGAGGATGGACGGGATAGCTGCTTGGCCTCGGCATGACAAACCTTTGGAAGGTGTAAGCATATAACATAAGGCTTTACAGGCAATCAGATTCGCTGATAAACCATGAATTGTTATAATATAACATATGAGTGAGCCATGCTACCCGTTACGGTTCTCTCCGGCTTTTTGGGAGCCGGCAAAACAACCCTGCTCAACCACATTCTAAACAACCGGGAAGGTCGGCGCGTAGCGGTCATTGTCAATGACATGAGCGAGGTCAATATTGATGCCGAATTGGTCAAGAATGGCGGCGCGGAGCTGAGCCATACTCAAGAAAAACTCGTCGAGATGAGCAATGGCTGCATCTGCTGCACCCTTCGCGAAGATCTGCTGGTTGAGGTGGAGCGCCTTGCCAACGAAAATCGGTTTGATTACCTGCTGATCGAGTCGACCGGTATTTCAGAGCCACTGCCGGTAGCGGAAACCTTTACCTTTGAAGGAGAGGACGGCAAGAGCCTTTCGCATCTCGCCCGGCTGGATACCATGGTCACTGTGGTAGATGCGTATAATTTTTTACATGACTATGGCTCTCGGGATTTTCTACGTCAGCGTGGGGAGTCAATGGGCGATCATGACGAACGCACGGTAGTAGACCTGCTTAACGAACAAATTGAATTTTGCGATGTCATTGTGGTCAACAAAGTCGATCTGGTGAGCACGCAAGAGCGACAGCGACTCATGGCAATCCTGCAGACGCTTAATCCCCGCGCGCGTATTGTGTCGGCTGAGTTTGGGCGCGTCGAGCTGGATCAGGTCCTAGGCACCGGACTGTTTGATTTTGAGCAAGCAGAGCAGGCCCCTGGTTGGCTGAAGGAGCTGCGAGGCGAGCATGTGCCAGAAACCGAGGAATACGGAATCGCCAGCTTCGTTTACCGGGCGCGGCGCCCCTTCCATCCTGAGCGATTTAAGCAACTGGTCGATAGTGAATGGCCAGGTGTTATCCGTTCAAAGGGTATGTTCTGGCTCGCCAGTCGTTATGATTATGCTGGCAACTGGTCCCAGGCAGGGGCGGTGTGCCGCAATGAAATGGCTGGCAAATGGTGGGCCGCTGTACCGAAGGATAAGTGGCCCGAAAATCCACAATGGCGGCACAATATCAAGAAATACTTTCAGGGTGAACACGGTGATCGCCGGCAGGAAATCGTGCTGATCGGAATGGGTATGGACAGAGATGCACTGACCGCCATGCTGGATGGGGCACTCCTCACGCGTGAGGAGATGCGTCTAGGCAAAATTGGCTGGCGTCAGCTTCCCGATCCATTCCCGGCATGGGGAGATGCGCGCTGACGTAGCTCATAGCATTTTCGCCTTCTAGTCTTACCCGACGAGTTTGTCCCTTCCCGACACTCGCCATGCGTGAGACGGTGCGAGATACGCACTCAGGGCAGATTCATATGTCAGGCTTACTCACCTTTTTCACCGATACTTTCAGCCCCGCTGATATGCCGGGGCTTAGCCTCTGGCTGGATGCAACCGATGTCAGCAGCCTCTCCTTCAATGGCCAAACGGTGAGCCAATGGCGAGACAAATCGGGCAATAGCAACCATGCACAACAAGCCACCGCACTCCGTCAGCCGCGCTACGTGGCATCAGCCATGGGCGGACAGCCCGCACTGCAATTCCGTCATGACGGTACCAATTTTAGCTGGTTTACCGCCGCAGATTCGCCCTCACTGAGCCCGTCACGTATTCATGTATTTGCTGTGCATCAGCGGCTGGCGGATACCGGAGCGGATGAATATTTCCTCTATAAAACACATAGTACGCCCAATCAGTCATGGGAATTACGGACGCATTCCAGCGACGTTGTGCTGGCCACCATCAGCGTGGATGGCGCCGCAACGATCTCGCCCAATCGGGGGCCGTCGCTGACAGTGGGCACTAGTTACCTCAGCGAGATGGTCTTTGATGGAACGGCCGGACGTATCGGGCGCAACGGTGTGCTCTCTGCGGGAGTGGCGTTGACGGGCAACCTGCGCGTCAACACGCAACCGCTTTACATTGGCGCGCCCAGCTTTGGTACGAACGGTCATCAGGGATATCTTGGAGAAGTGCTGATCTACAGCCGGGCGCTGAGCACCGCAG
Source organism: Alphaproteobacteria bacterium UBA1002 (assembly GCA_002291845.1). Classification (GTDB taxonomy): domain Bacteria; phylum Pseudomonadota; class Alphaproteobacteria; order Rickettsiales; family UBA998; genus UBA998. The sequence goes on from DBAU01000011.1 coordinate 22,011, forward strand.
AGCGGGGCGCCATTCTGGGATATGTTTCACGCAAATGGGGAGTGGCCATCGGATGAGCTTTGCTTAGATGCATGGCATGTGAACAACACATGCTCGCCAGAGGAAAGGTTGATGAGCAAGTGATCAGTCAGTGATGCAGTATCAGCCAGAAACTTCAACAACATTACTTGATAGTTCTTTTAAGCTATGGCGAACTTGATTTTGTTTCAGAAACTCTAAGTAATTCGCGTACAACGTTCGATAATGACTGCTGAAGGTCTCGAAATCTGCTTCCTCGTATAGACGCTGGAGCTGGGTAGGATCGCACTGATTCACGGCGTGGTACGGAATCTTCATGAACTGGCACATTTCCGTGGTACGCGAGTCATGGGCGATGATGACAGCAGGCACGCCGTTCAGTAGGGCAATCATGTTACCGTGGAAGCGGGTGCCGAACGAGAAATCCTTCATCTGGATATAGTCGGCCCAGCCCTCCACTGAGAAAAACGCCTTGCACAGCTTCTTCGCAAAGGTTGCATACTCTTCCGGCGTGACCCCAAGCGCAAAGCGATTGGATATGCTTTGGAGGCTGAGGCGCAAGGCATCGGTGAGCGGTGGGTCCGTATAGAGCAGGTCAAATTCCGGGAACTCATTCTGTAGGACATAATCGTAGCCTTGCGTGATCGCGAGTTTAAGGAGCGCACCTTCCACCCGCATGGCATCGTCGGCGGAGAAGGAGTGCTGCGTCACGTTACGCGAGCCATTCAAAGAGACGCGAAAATCAGGCGACCACGATTTCTTGGTGATACGTATCTCCGGCCCCAGCGACCAGTAAAGGCTCGGGCAGCCTGTCACAGTGGTATTCTTCACGCCCAGCCGCGCCAGCACATCTGCTGTGAACGCGCCCCGCACGCCGATGGATGTGACGCGCTCGCTGATGACCTTGAGGAAGCGTTTGCTGCCTTCTGGGATGTCGATCTCGCTGCTGCTGATAGAAGGCAGCTGCGCACCAAGGCCAACGATGAGGCAAGGAAGGGTAGTCTTCTCGATGATGTCCGCCAGCCAGCCGAAATCAAATCCCTTGTAGATGAAGTTCGCCGCGGGAATAGCGATCAAGTCGAAGTCCTGGTTGATGTTGGAGCTGTTGCCGGGGTTGCCATATTTGTAGCTGCTGCAGACGAGCTGACGGCGCAGCGCATATCCAATCAGCAGATTGCCGGTATTATGGCCGGTCCTCTCGAACTTTGTCTTATAGTCGAGACCCGGCTCGGCAACAGCCTCAATGGGCGCGCCGAGAAAAAGTATACGTGTCATGTGAATTTACTATCCCTGAAAAATCCAAAAAGTAAACAACTTATGCCTTGCGCAAGGCTCGCCGAGCAGGAGTGGGTATCTTTGTGGTGGCCTTCGGCCGGGAAGCATTCTTCGCGGGCTGAATGTCCGGCTTGGTGTTCTTGACAGGCTTGGGAGCGGCTTGCTTTTTCGCCTTCGAGGCGTGCTTCTTCGCCGGGTGGGAGGGCTTGCGCTTCTCCGCCTTGAGGCTTGGAAGCCCCCAGCCTTTCTTCAGGTCGGCCTGCATCGCGCTGATGGCGGCGGCGAGTTTTTTATCTCTGGGGAAGCACTTCCGCACGGCGGCTTGCACCGCGGCGATCTCAAAAAAATGATCCGGCTTAGCCAGCGCATGCGTCACGCTATTATCATGACGGCGATGCATGTTCAGCGTGGCCGCAGCATAATGCACCCTGCCGCCTAAACGGCAGCTTTCCACATATATCCGCCAGTCACCCGCGCAGGTGAACGCGAAAGCATCGTCGCCAAGCGCCGCAAATACGTCGCGCAGATGCTGCGTACGCCACACCACCGCACTGGCATTCAGCACCATGTTACGCACCGCAAGGAAGCGGCGCAGAAAGTCCTTCGCATCAAACTGGCCATCCTCATCGAGGCCCGTATCGCCGTCGGTTCGGTAATAGCCTTTGTAGTTGTCATACATGGTCGCGCCAGTGGCATCGATGGCGATAGAATCACAGAAGGCGAAGCTGGCATCTTCTGACTCCGCCAAACGACGGATCATCTCTGCCAGAAAGCGGGGATCAGAAAGATCATCGGCCTCAGCAATCCATAGGTAATCGCCCGTCGCCATTTCCAATCCGCGCTTCCACTGGCAAAAGACATTGCCAGAATTTTCTTCCGCGACCACCAGTCGGATCTGCCGCCCCTGAGCGTGCGCGGTTGCCTGCGCCACGCGTACGCTTTCATCCCGTGAGGCATCATCTAATACGATGATCTCGTAGACGGGGTAGGTCTGCCCAAAAATGCTGGTCAAACGCGCGTCCAGATAGTGCGCATAATCATAGTTTGGCACCACGACCGACACGCGGCGTAACTGCGGGTACAGCATGGCGAGAATATCCGCACAATAATCGGGGAAGTCAAAATGCTGACGCACCAGTGACTGACGGTATTGCGTCTGCTTCTTGGTATAAAGACTTCGATTATTGAGCGCGGCGGGAATCCTCTGCGCGGCTGCCTCAATATCCAGATACGGGATACAAAAGCCAAGCCGGCGATCTTTCAACAACTCCACATAGCCGCCGCCGTAATCAAACGTCGCCACAGGTAAGCCAAGCGCCAAGGCTTCCAGCACAACAGAGGGGAATGGATCCTCCCGTGAAGAGAGGAAAAACAAATCAGAGGCCGCAAGATAGCTGCCCACATCCATGGCGAACGGGATGAAATGCACGTTGGTATTGCCGCGCCGTTCAAGGTCACGCGTGATCCATGAGATCATGTTAGGATGCTGACTACCCAGCCATACAAAATGGATGTCCTTGTGCGTCTTAGAGATCTGATCTGCAATCGCGACAAATACATCAACCCCTTTGCGCAAGTCACCATGTCCGATGTTAATAACCAACCGATCTTTTGATGAAAGCCCGAGGGCATCTCGAATGCGCGTACGGGCATCATCTGCCACCGTGAGCTCCTTGTAAATCCCCTGCGCACGCACCACGCTGCGTTGTACAGGCACGCCAAACTCCCGCGTGATCTCATCATGCACAAAGCGATTGGGGAAAACCACCGTCTGCGCTTTTTCACGGATGGCCTCATAAAAAGGCACACCATGGTGCTCACGCACAATCGTGGGCAACTCATGAATCAGTGAGCAGACCTCAAAACCATAATCTGCAAAAGCTCCCGCAGCCGCACCAGAAAACAGGCTATTGGTGATGACAAAACCGAAGCCGCGCGCTTTCAGCTGGCTGATGTGCTCTGCCAATGCTTCCCAGAGATTGGCCTGACGCGTTGCAACATACGTTTCCGCCAGCGCCTCATAGGCGGGAACCATGTCACCATCACCCATCAGCACAAAGCTTATTTCTACACCAAAGCGATTTTTCAGCACCTTACCCATATGAATAAGCAATTGCTGCGCTCCTGATGTGAACGCATCATGCCCCACCAGCACTACCTTCATCTCATGGGTGACAGGGTGTTCCGCTGCATGAACCGCCCGCGCCAGTGCATTTATGTAAGCATGACCATAATGGCAGTCTGGCTCGAGGTAGGCCCCCTCACACCATTCATTCCACGCGTTGATAAACACAAAGTTTTCACCGTAGAATGGTTTTTCCTTGGCGTATTGCACCAGACCTTCCAACCATTGCTGGAAAAGCGCGGGTGTACTGCCATGAAACACCATACCCGCACCTTGTTTACGCGCATCATTATCCCACATGGG
>DBAU01000059.1 GCA_002291845.1 Alphaproteobacteria bacterium UBA1002
CCATCAGCTCCATCAGCATCTGATTGGAATTGGCCGTGCCGTAGAACGTGCAGGTGCCGGGGGAGTGATACGCCGCAGACTCTGCCTTAAGAAGCTCCTCACGTCCCACTTTACCTTGTGCGTAAAGCTCGCGTACATGGGCTTTTTCCTTATTAGAAAGGCCGGATGGCATTGGCCCACCAGGGACAAAGACCACTGGGATATGGGCAAAAGACAGGGCTCCCATTAGCAATCCGGGCACGATCTTATCGCAAATGCCAAGCATCAGCGCACCGTCGAACATGTTATGCGACAGTGCCACTGCGGTCGCCAGTGCAATGGTATCGCGCGAAAAGAGCGATAGTTCCATGCCATCCTGCCCTTGTGTGACGCCGTCGCACATCGCGGGAACACCACCGGCGAATTGCGCCGTTGCACCATGCTTTAACGCCTCTTGTTTTATGAGAGCCGGGTATGTCTCGTAGGGTTGGTGAGCCGAGAGCATTTCATTGTAGGCCGATACAATGGCAAGATTTGGCGCTACTAACCCCTCTATACCTTTCTTGGTTTCGCCGAGGCAGCCGGCAAAGCCATGGGCCAGATTGGCGCAGCCCAGATGCTTGCGATGCGTACCATTTAGCGTGGCCTGCTCCGCCCGTTGCATGCGGGCAATATAGGCCTCACGGGTGGGGCGGCTTCTCTCTCGGATACGCTGGGTAACGGCAGTCAGGGTGGGATGGGTCATCGGGATACAGCGGTGTGATTTGTCTTGGTTTTTAGCAAGAAACCCTCCCCGGCGAAAGCAGCAAATCTGCGAGCTATTGTCCTCTCCATTGCCTAGGCACCTGATATGCGGTGTACTGGACTTTGGTTCTATGGACGCTCAGGGCTGCAAGCACAGACTCTAACTGGCTCCTGACTAGTCCGCGTAGAAAATGTCCACAGGGACGTCCGTCTGACGCAACAGAGCCCGTACCGGCATGTCTTCGATGGGGCCATCGCGCAGTACGTCGTTTTCCAGCGCGATCATTTTACTTTTTCCGAGAAGATGGATTATCACGCGGCCCGTCGCAATAAGCTGGGTGTAGGTTAGTGTAAAGCGCTCCGGTGGCGGCTTTGGTGCATCATTCACGGCGGTGCATAGAAGCGGATAAGCGGGATCAAATGCCTTTTTCAGCGCACTATTATGGGGAAAGAGAGAGGCAAAATGGCCATCTTCCCCCATCCCAAGTAACGTGCAGGTAAATGGGCGGGGCAGGGATTGTAAACGTGCATTGGTTTCTGCCTCGCCGGCCTGCGGGGTCGGGGCGTCATTCACCAGCCCAACAAACGGCGAGGTGGGATGGAGTAGCAGTTCGCGCACCAGCTTTTCTGAGGAGTCAGGATGGGTAGTTGGAACCCAGCGATCATCTGCCAAAGAAATATGAATTTTTTCCCATGGCAGGTCCATGCGGTGCAGTACCTGAAAGAACCCGCTGGGGGTGGTGCCGCCGGAGACAATCAAGGTGGCTGCATCTCGCCGGACAATATCTGCGCGCAGATCGGTGGCGACCTGCTGCGCGATGGCTTGCGCAAAACTCTGCCGGTCGGGCATGCGGAGGATGCGGATGTTTTTTGGGAGTTGGGTGAAGGACGGGGTCATCGGGGTGGGTAGCTCCAGAATCAGGCGATTTGTCATAGAAACATCATTGAACTGTCATTGAAAAGCGCTATTGCGCTGTTAAACAAACGCACCATGTTTTTTTGAGTGTGCGTGTGACGGATACCTTTGACGAAGCTTTGGATATGTTTGGGCCTCTCTTGTTTGCTCAGGGAGAAAAGTCCGTACTTTTGGATCCAAAAGAAGGGCATCTCTCATTGCTGACCCAAGAGCCGGGGGGGGGGATTCGTCGGATTAAATTCCAAGGCTACACGATTACCATCAGCCATATATATCTGACGGAACAGGGCGAAAAAATGAAGCCTACAGAAAACACTGCCACGATTGTTTTCATGCCAGGAAAGGTCGTGCTCACGAAACCGGTGCCTCAAGATTCTGCAAGGGGTTTGCTGGGCGAAGATAGCCATAACGTATTTGAATACAAAAGTTTTTATGATTTCTCCAAACGCAATATTCGTCTTGCCTATATGATCAAAGGAGCGATTGATCAGATTGAGGCCGAATATCTCACGTTACGCCAGCGCTGCCACTCGCTCGCCGTTCTGATCCATAGATTTGAAATGCTTAGCAAAGATCATCAGGTTAGTTTTAACCTCTAGATTATCTGAGGCGATAACCAAGCCCTACTTAATCATTTTTGTGCCAGAAGCGCCCATCGGCCGTAATTAGAATTTCCGCCTCTGATGGCCCCTCGCTGCCAGCGGGATATAAAGAGGGCTTCTCATCGCGCTCCTGCCATCCCTTCAGCAGATACTCCGTCCATATCCACGCGGCTTCGACTTCATCAGAGCGCATAAACAGCGTCGGGTTGCCGCGTACCACGTCCATCAGTAGCCGCTCATACGCATCGGGATATCGCTCCGTGAATTCCTCAGCAAAGGAAAGGTTGAGGTTCACCGGCTTCATGCGATAACCGCCCGGGCCAGGCACCTTGGTGTTCATTTGAAATTGCACGGCTTCATCCGGCTGAATGCGAATGATGAGCTTGTTGCTCTCTGCATCGCTTTGTGCCGGAAAAATATTGTGGGGTGTCCCTTTGAACTGGATCACAATTTCCGAATAACGCTGCGGCATGCGCTTGCCAGTCCGCAGGTAAAATGGCACTCCGGACCACCGCCAGCTATCAATATGGGCTTTAATCGCCACAAAGGTTTCCGTACGGCTTTCCGTTTTTTTGATGTCATCCAGATAGCCCGGCATGCCGTTCCCCGAGCGGTACTGGCCACGTACCGTATACTCATGCAGAGTCTCGGGCGTGATTGGGCGCAGCGCTCGTAACACTTTCAGCTTTTCATCACGCACAGCATCCGGAGTAATTTGCGCCGGAGACTCCATCGCCACCAGGCATAATAACTGTAGCAGATGATTCTGCACCATATCGCGCAAGGCACCGGAATGGTCATAATATCCTCCGCGTTCGCCCACGCCGATAGATTCGGCAACGGTAATTTGCACGTGATCGATCACATCCGCATTCCACACGCGCTCAAAAACATTATTCGCAAAGCGCAAAACCATCAGATTCTGGACGGTTTCTTTGCCTAAATAATGATCAATGCGGTAAATTTGTTTTTCGCTAAGATATTGAAGAACTGCGTTATTGATTTCACTGAATGACTGCAAATCATACCCGATGGGTTTTTCCAAAACCACACGCGTATCGGGGGTAATCAGTCCGCCTTCCTTCAGGTGCTGGCAAATGGTTCCAAAGATATCGGCCGGTGTGGCCAGATAAAACGCACGAACCGGGCGTGGCGCCTGTTCTAAAAGCTGTCGCAGGTTTTGGTAATGGGCAGCCTCCCGCGCATCTACAACCAAGTACTCGACACGTTCCGCAAGGCGGACGAAATCAGTGTCGTTGAAATCCCCTGGCTGGACAAATTCTTGCATCGTGCGGCGTAGGATGGCGCGATAATCTTCCGGCGAGGCGGGTTTGCGACCCAGAACAACAATACGGCTCTGCGCAGGTAACTGGCCGTCACGTAAGCGGTAATACAGCGCGGGGAGAATTTTGCGCACCGAGAGATCCCCGGTGCCGCCAAAAATCACAATATCCGAAGGGCTAAGCTGCTTTGTGCCTTTATCGTCGGACGCCATCTCGGAATTTCCTCGGTTATGCGGAATAAGGTAAGAGGCGAAACTCTCGCCCCATAATCAGCCGTATTTTTATTCTCGTTTCAAGCATCTCAGTGCGTGTAGATGGTTTTGACATGCGTTGCAGATCCAAAGCATATCAAACCCACCCAAGCGATGTTACTGTAGGATTCGTTTGTTAAATAGGCCAGTAAGAATAAGCGTGGACCACCCCAAAAGGAGAAGGTGCCCTCCCCATTGGGCCAAGCCTGTGGCATATGAGAAAAGATAATGCGCGGCAATGCTGCCACTGAACGTCAGGGTTCCTAGAATCAGGAAAAGGCTACACAAACCCAGCGCCGCACCGGACAGGGGTTTGGTTGACCGAAGGGCGATCAGCCCAACCACCGCCGCAGCATGGAAAAGCGAGTAATCACCGGCCAGTCGAATTTTCTGCGCAGCGTAACTGGTGAGTGTGCCGTGGCTGGCGTAGGCACCCAGCGCTACGCCCATGGCTCCCATGATGCCAGCAAAGAAAAGGTGTAAGCGTGGGCTGGAGAGCATAAAATTACCTTTATTTATTTGCATTTAGGTGATGTAATATTTGTAAAATACACGGGCTTTGACAGTCATGAAGGTTATACGGTCATCAAATCTTCATGCAAGTTACCCTTTTCTTGAAGGCGTCCTTGTGACATAACCAAACCATAAAGCCTAAGATTTTTTAGCCTAAAATTAACCTTTACGGATCCATCTGCATGCGCAGCCTTATGAGAGCATTGAAAGATTGCCGTGGTGTTGCAGCCATTGAGTTTGCCATCGTATTTCCGGTTTTCATTTTTATCATTTTTTTCTTGATGGAAATTTGCTTGATCGGTTTTACAGCAATCACCATTGAGAACTCGGTATCCGAAACAACCCGCCTGGGCAAAATTGGCGACACCGTTGCAGGGTTGAGCCGGGAGCAGTTTATTCGTCAGCAGATTCGGGATCGATCCTATGGGCTGGTAAATCCTGGACGTTTGGCCATTACCAGCACGGTGGTGGCCAATGCGGCATTGCCAAATGTTAACAGCGTTGTTGCGGATGATTATTGCGTGGATGGTACTGGTAATCCCGCTGGTTTTTGTCCCTGTCCGGGCGTCTTTTTCGACAATAATGCAAACGGGCTATGCGATGCGCCGGGTCCGGGGCCATCTATGAATGTGGGTGGGCCAGGGGATGTGGTACGTTATCTAGTCACCTATCGCTGGCGCGTCCTTACACCAATCCTTCCGCTGAGTACCTACATTGCGGGGACTGGTTTTGCGCTGGGGGATGCAAATGGGGATGTTCTGATCGTCAGTGGCGGCGCGGTGCGTAACGAATAGCTGTGGATGACCTTATGCTGATTTCCCGAGTTTTCATTTCTTCTCTTCGCTGCTTGGCAAAGAATCGTCATGCGGCGGTGGCCATCGAGTTTGCGATCATCCTTCCGCTTATGCTGGCGATGACCATACCCATGTATGATTTTTTTACCTACATCATGTATGCTCAAAAACTGAGCAAAACCGCGGCAAACATCGCTGATATGATTGTGTTGTCCGATGGTGATATTACTGGTGCTCTGCCTCTCACGCGCGCATCGCTTGATAACATCCATTCCACCTCCAATTTTCTGATGCAACCGTATGATTTTACTCGGCCGGGTGAACAGTTTATCACCACCGCATCGGTGTATGATCCGCCCGGTATCCAAGGCCCGGGAATTTACTGGATCTATGAATATAACGGGGTCAATGGGGCTCCGCTCACGACCTGTACGGCGGCGACAGCCCATCAGGGACAATGCTCGCTGGAAAACCAGAATCCGACGAATGATCCCAACAACTTTCAGGGTACATTTCTGGATGCCATGGATGATGGCGAGAACATGATTATGGTGCGTGCGTGCAGTGATTTCACGCCGATTTTTGATTGGAGCGCGTTTACGCCAATTTTTGACGCGGCACCGGTTACGCCGGGCGTGTTTAATGGCGATTGCGCCACGGGGAAAATGCAGATTGTACGTTACTTCCCGGTGCGGAACGGCCCATTGCTGCAAATATTTTAAGTTTCAGATCTGACGTGTAGAGGTCGCTTATGTTTCGTCCCATTCCTTCTCGCCGTCGTGTGTTGACGCTGTGGCAGCGTCAGGACGGCGCCGTGTCCATGATGTTTGGGCTGGTGTTGTTTTTGCTCCTTCTTCTGATGGGGGGCGTCATCGATTTTGGCTTGTCGATGGTGTCGCGTACCCGTGCGCAAGGCGCGACGGATGCCTCTGCACTAGCGGCCGCCACGGCGCCCAATGGGCTGGAACAGCAACGCAGCCGCCGCTATTTTCTCGTGAATTATCCTTCTCCCACCGCGAATATTGACCGTCCGTTTGAAAGCGTGCGTGTGGATATTCGTCGTGATCGTGTAGAAGTGGAAAGCAACGCCAATCTTCAAACAAAGCTACTGCAGTTTGGTGAAATTGACGAAGTGGCCTCCAACGCGCTGACCATTGTCTCGCGTGATCGCATCCCGGTGCCGCCGGATTTGGATATGGTGCTGGTGCTTGACGTGTCGGGGTCGATGAAATGTGGAATCGATCAGGATAGCGTGCGTTATAATCTTCCTAATTCGTGCTATCCCTACAGTCTTGCAGAAGATGAAGACTGGTATACATTACCCACATCAGCTCCTCTGCGCAAAGATCAGATGCTACCTGCAGCAAAGGATCTTGTCGCCCGGATTTTATCGGCAAGGACCCCCGTAGTGCGCGCGGGCCTGGTGACCTATAGCAGCCAGACCATGCAGACATTCGGGTTAGACAGTAATCCTGATAATGTGCAAAGTCGCATTGATGGCGTATCCTTTGAAGGATCCACCTGCGGTGCCTGCGGTATGAAATCCGCCGGGGATATCTTAACAGCCTCCTCTCCTGGGCCGGTGAGCGGGCGTCCAGATGGCCAGCCCTTCAGTCAGGTGCGTCACGTGGTCTTCCTCACCGATGGTGAGCAGAATTGCCGTTTTCCTGGTGAGCCTCTGGATCTAAGATTCGGACGTCCCTCGCGAGGAATTGAGCCTACGCATTTTAATTGTGAGTTCGATGATCCTGATTGGGCTGGTGAATTTTGGACGGGTGCGCTTCGCATCGGTGACACCACCCCGTTGAACGACCTCCGTGATCAATGCAACGCCTTGAAAGCACAGGGGATTACCATTTCCACCATTGCGTTTGGCCCTGATGTGGCGAATCCCAGTTCGCTCAACAGCAATACGCTGCGTGACTGTGCATCGCCAAAACTCGATGGTACGGGGGCGCAATTTTACCTTGCCGATAATTATGATGAGCTGATTGCGGCATTTACCGAGATTGGTATTACGCTGGGACGTTTGCGCATTACCCGCTAGTTTGGCCTATCTTCCTCCCCGTGCGGGTTTTGTATGTGGTTCTAGGTGGCGCCTGCACGCCAGTTTTTGCATGTGTATACTGAAGCACGCCTTCTGCTAGGCTACCCATTTTCTTGTTTTTCTGATGTGCACATGCGGCCGCGTCTCGCCGATTGCGTGGATAATGTCACCTATCAAATTACAACTTATGGTTTATAAAGTGAGGGGGTGGCCTCGCTATGTGAAAAAGGAAAAAAGCAAATATGTATTGAAAAATATATAAAAAAATAGAATAGACATTCATGTCCTGCGAATATAATGTAACCATAAATAGAACATCTTTCGGAGGGGGTGGTTATGAACGAGGATATGGCTTTGCCGCACGTGGCGGATGTAACGGAGGTGCGCGCGCATTGGAATACATGGCAGGTATGCTTCAACGCTTCATCCGTAACCGTATGTGATGCGTCATCGGTGGAGCGGATGACCACGCCCTTCGTGCAACTTATGTTAGCCGCTCATCGCGCGGCGGGGCTTGCGGGGGGGCGCTTCTTGCTCGAGCAGCCTTCTGAAGCCGTGCAGGAGGCGTTTCATGCGCTGGGCTTGGTCCCATCCCTGCAGGAGATGAACCGTCATGACTAAAAAGGCGCTGACCGTTGATGATTCTAAAACCATGCGGGAGATGGTTGCCTTTTCTTTGAAGTCGGCTGGGTTTGATGTGTTGGAAGCGGAAGATGGCCGCGCTGCCCTGCAATGCTTGGGCGGGCAGAAAGTCGACGTCATTATTACCGATCTGAACATGCCGAACATGGACGGTATCGAGTTGATTCGTCAGTTGCGAGCCGATGCAGCCTATCGTTTTACGCCTATCCTAATGCTTACCACGGAAAGTGACGGCGCAAAAAAGACTCTGGGCAAAGAGGCCGGGGCGACCGGATGGCTGGTCAAACCTTTTAATCCCGACAAGTTAATTGAGACGGTGCGTAAGGTCTGCCCATGAGCCTTTCGCTGGATCAGTTTCGACAGACCTATCTGACCGAATGCCGTGAGCTGCTTGCGGAGATGGAGCAGCGCTTATTGGCCATGGATATTGATGCCGTCACCCATGAAGATCTAAACGCTATTTTTCGTTGTGCGCACTCCATAAAAGGTGGTGCTGGAGCCTTCGGTTTTGATGAGGTGACGCGCTTTACCCATATTCTCGAAACCCTGCTGGATGCCATGCGTGAAGGCCGAGTGGCGATGCGTCGTCCGGCAGTGGATGCCCTTCTGCGTTCGGTGGACATGGTCGCCGGGTTGCTCCATGCCGCGGATGGCGGCGCCGCCGTGGATGCACAGGGGTGTGCAGCGCTGGCGGAAGAGCTCATGGCGCTGTCCGCTGAACAGAATCTGCCCGCCTCAGTGGCGTCCCAGGGGGCAGCAATTCCATCGGCTGGGCAAGACGAAACCTGTTTTCATATCCGTTTTGCGCCGCATGAATCGCTATTTCTCACCGGGAATGACCCGTTGCTGATTTTCCGCGAGCTGGCCAGGCTTGGAACGCTAAAGGTGACGGCGGATGTTGGCGCCTTGCCGCCAATCACCGAGTTGAACCCGGAATTTTGTTATCTGCAGTGGCAATTACAGCTCATCACCTCTCAGCCCAAAGAAGTGATTACGGATGTGTTTGCTTTTGTCGAAGGGGTTTGCGATCTGGCGGTTGAGGGGTTGCCCGCAGAACCAGATGTGACGCGTGCCGAACCAGAGCGCCGGATGGCGCGTGGGGATCGTCGCCAGTCCACCCGGCGTCGTGGCGAAGTCGCAGCACTCACACGCGATACGGGGGTGACCTCGATTCGGGTGGATCTGGAGAAGATCGATCGGTTGGTCAACATGGTGGGTGAGCTGGTAATCACACAAGCTATGCTTCAGGCACAGACGCGTGATCTGCCTGTTGAACGTTTTCCGGCACTGCTGCATGGGATTGACGAGCTGGCGCATCATACCCGTGAACTGCAAGAAGCCGTGATGGCGGTTCGAATGCAGCCGGTAAAATCCATTTTCGCACGCATGCCGCGGATTGTGCATGACATCGCCGCACAGTTGGGCAAGGACATCCGTCTGGTCACTTCCGGTGAAGAGACTGAGGTGGATAAAACCATCATCGAGCAGTTGTCCGATCCGCTTACCCACATGATTCGTAATGCGGCAGACCATGGCATAGAAGTTCCAGACGTGCGGCGGGCAGCCGGGAAGCCGGAGCAAGGCACCATTCGCTTGACTGCCTACCATCAGGGCGGGCGCATTGTGCTCGAAATTAGCGACGATGGAGCAGGGCTAAACCGTGCGCGTATTCTTGCCAAAGCGCAGGAGTGCGGTCTGGTGGCATCTGATGCATCGCTGAGTGATGAAGATATTGATCAGCTGATTTTCCTGCCCGGATTTTCGACCGCGCAAGCCGTATCCAACATCTCCGGCCGTGGCGTGGGGATGGATGTGGTGAAGCGAAACATTGCTGCCATGGGCGGCAGTGTTTTTATGCGTAGTGCGCCGGGCTATGGCTCAACATTTACCGTACAGCTACCTTTGACCCTCGCCATTCTCGATGGCATGATCGTTCGGGTGGGGCGCGAGTGTTACATCATCCCCATCACCAGCATTATCGAAACCCTTCGCCCCGGGCCGGATGCTGTTCGCCCGGTACCCGGAGATCATGACGTGCTGAATGTCCGTGGTGCCTTTGTACCCGTCCTTTATCTGCATGCATTGTTTGGCGTAGCGGGCGCACAGCATGACACGTCACAGGCGTTGGTGGTGCTGGTGGAAAGCGGCACGCAGCGCATGGGGTTGGTCGTGGATGAACTGGTGGGCCAGCAGCAGGTCGTCATTAAGTCGCTGGAAGCCAATGCCGAAGCGCTGCCGGGTATTTCCGGCGCTACGATACTGGGCGATGGCAAGGTATCGTTGATTCTTGATGTGGCCGGGCTTGCTGCCATGGCGACACCGTCCACTCTGGCTCACGCTGCATAGAATGAGGAGGTTTTATGTCATCTCTCGCGGCTCCACTGTCCGACAGTACGCTGATCCATACATCGGCCGAATTTACTCAATACCTTACGTTTACAGTGGGTGCCGAGGAATATGGACTCCCCATTATGGCGATCCGTGAAATCCGTGGCTGGACGGATGCAACGCGCTTGCCCAACCGGCCGGATTATATGCGAGGGGTCATTAATCTTCGGGGGATGATCATTCCTATCTTTGATCTACGTTGCCGGTTTGGGCAGGGGGTGACGGACGCGCATGATAAGCATGTGGTCATCATCCTTTCGGCGGAGGAGCGCACCGTAGGCGTGCTGGTTGATGCCGTGTCCGATATCATCGACGCACGCGATAGCGATATCCGTCCAGCGCCACAGCAAGATGACCAGGAAGGCCGACAGCATTTTGTGAGCGGTTTGATTGCTCTAGATCGTCGCATGGTCGTATTGCTCGATATCGCCCGCTTATTTGGGCGCGACGAATTGCGCGAAGCTATCCCCATGACGGTCGAGGAACCTCGTGGCTGATACGGCACACGCATTGGCAGGAGCCGACACGCGTGAATTCGCATTTACGGAGGCGGATTATGCGTTTCTCTCTCAGTTAGCCCATCACTATGCAGGCATCACATTTGGCCCGCAAAAAAAGGAGATGGTGTATGCGCGCCTCAGTCGCCGTTTGCGTGCACTGGAGATGCCAGACTTTGCGGCGTACCGCGCCTATTTACAATGCGATGCCGGACAGCAGGAGATCCAGCAGCTCATCAATGCCGTGACCACGAACATCACCAGCTTTTTTCGTGAGCGGCACCATTTTGAGCACATCGCCTCAACAGTTCTCCCCGATATTCAGGCCCGTGGACAGCGTCGTCTGCGTTTCTGGTCGGCCGGTTGCTCGGTGGGTATGGAGGCTTATTCTCTGGCACTGACCTTGGCGGATTGTCTGGGCAGTCTTGCGGGATGGGATATACGCATTCTGGCGACGGATATTGATACCAG
>DBAU01000033.1:0-7531 GCA_002291845.1 Alphaproteobacteria bacterium UBA1002
CGAGGTTTTCATGTGGAACAACTCTGTGATAGCCTGGGATTCTTGCGTACTCATGGCGTGCCTCCGCGCGAATGTTTGCCTGTCTCTCTCAAAATCACTAGTAATGCATAAGTAATCACACTTCGTTTGACGGCACAACTCTTTATGGAAAAAAAATCAACCGACGCGCTGCAAGCCGCAGTTTTCCACAGGTTTAAGGATGTGGGTATCTTGCGTAAGTCTCTGATGCACCGCAGCAATATTGCTGCATCCGCGAAGGGGGCGGGCCACAACCAGAGGTTGGAA
Source organism: Alphaproteobacteria bacterium UBA1002 (assembly GCA_002291845.1). Lineage (GTDB taxonomy): Bacteria > Pseudomonadota > Alphaproteobacteria > Rickettsiales > UBA998 > UBA998. Next base: position 286 of record DBAU01000033.1, read on the forward strand.
TTTCTCGGCGACCGGGTGCTGGGCCTTATCATCGCAACGCTGCTTTACGAAGTATTCCCGCAAGAAGAAGAGGGAGCGCTGGCCCGCCGTCTGGCTGGGCTGGTAAGTCGCCCGGCCGTGGTGCAGGTGGCGCGGTGTATCGCACTGGCGGATTACCTTGAGTTGCCGGCCAGTAGCGAAGGCGAGGCTCTGCGTGCGCTGGACTCCACGCTGGAGGATGCATGCGAGGCGCTGATCGGCGCACTGTATCTGGATGGCGGGCTGGCCGCTGCGGAGTGTTTCGTACGTCATTACTGGACACCGATGCTCGATGCCTTGCCAGAGCCGCCAAAAGATGCCAAGACGGCACTGCAGGAATGGGCGCAATCCTATGCGCTGCCTTTACCTGTGTATCGTGAAGTGGGACGGGACGGGCCTGCCCACGCGCCGCAATTTGAGATTGAGGTAACGATCAATCCAGCCCATCAGGCGCGAGCAACCGGTGCAACGAAAAAAGCCGCCGAGCAAGCGGCTGCCATGCAACTACTGGAGAGACTTCATGCAGGAAAAGCCTAATCGCTGCGGCTATGTGGCCATTGTTGGCGCGCCAAATGCGGGAAAGTCCACACTGCTCAACCGGGTGATTGGTACCAAATTGGCCATTGTCACGCCCAAAGCACAGACCACGCGTAACCGCATGCTGGGCATCACGCAGCGCGATGAAGTGCAGATGGTATTTATTGATACGCCTGGTATTTTCAGGGCCACCGAAAAGTTTGAAAAAGCCATGGTGGACTCTGCTTTGAGCGGTGCGCGGGATGCGGACTTACTGCTGGTGGTGGTGGATGCTATGCGCGGTCTGACCCATCCGTTGGAAGACGTGTTAGTCCGTCTTCGTGGGGTGTCTGCGCCGAAGTTTCTGCTGCTCAATAAGGTCGATAAAGCGGATAAGCAGGCGCTGCTCGCGCTGACTAAAACACTCTGTGACGCCATGGAGTTTGAGCGTGTTTTTATGATCTCGGCGCGGACCGGTGACGGGGTGGATGATGTGCTGGAAAAGGTCGCGCAGGCTATGCCGGTAGGCCCGTGGCTGTTTCCGGATGATCAGCTTACCGACCTTTCTGAGCGTTTTATTGCGGCCGAAGTCACGCGTGAGCGGTTGTTCATGCAGTTGCAGCAGGAAATCCCTTACCAGATCACGGTAGAGACTGAGGCCTGGGAAGAACGTAAGGATGGCAGTGTGAAGATTCAGCAGGTGATTTACGTCACCAGCGAAGCCCACAAGAAAATCGTCATCGGCCATCGCGGAGAGATGCTCAAGCAGATTGGCGAGAAAGCCCGCCAGCAATTGGAACGACAGCAGGGCCGTCGTGTGCATTTGTTTTTATTCGTTAAAGTAGTGGAGGACTGGAAGCAAAAGCGTGAGTTTTTTCAGGCCTTGGGCCTTGACTATTAGTTAACCCACCCGTGCGATAATACGCACGAGTTTAATATCAACGATAGGGTCTTGGGGATGGAGCTGCGCTTTGTCAAATGAGTACATGCCTGCGCCATTGCAAATGATTGTGCGGCAGCTACACAGTATACTCCAATGCGGCCATCCGGATTTCCAGAAATCCCTAGTGCCGTCGCACATTAAATATTTTCCGCCACAACAACATCACACCTGCCCAACGCATTTGTTTCATTTCGGGGGCTCGCTGGCTACGTTCAACGATTGGGTCAGCTGCCTTGAGAGGGTGATGAAAGAAAAGCCTTCCATGAATCAAAATTTTACGCCAGATGGCCGTGAGCTTATAGGGTGCAAAGCAACGTTTTCCAACGGTGTTGGCGTGGTTTTCCTCATGGAAAAAAGTGGACTTGGTCTGCACATCCCTGAAGCCTTTTTTAAAGAGTTACGCCAACAGCTGACCGCGCTGCCGCCTCCGCAGCGCGCCCTTGGCTAAACGCGGATGGTGATGGAGCCGTCACCGACCAGTGATATCATTTGATGATCGTAGAGCGCATTCAGCAGCGCTACTGTTGGTAGGCCCTGAATCACGTCGTCGGTACCCTCCACGCGCTGGAAGAGATGCTTGCCGTGTTTCTCAAACATATACGAGCCACAGGAATGCAGCGGCTGATCCAGCGCGACATAGGCCTCGATTTCTGCATCGCTGAGCGCTCGCATGGTCAGGCGGGCAGTTTCCACGGTTTCCCATAGGCAGGCCCCATCATGGTAGAGCGCGATGGCGCTGTGCTGCTCATGGGTGCGCCCACGTAGCTTTTGTAGCTGCGCAATAGCAGCTTCCGGACTGCCGGGTTTGCTGAAAATCTCTCCGTCCAGCGCGCAGACCTGATCGCAGCCCAGCACCAGCCAGCCCGGGTGGATCTCATTCACGCTGGCAGCCTTGGCGCGGGCGAGGGCAAGGGACTGCTCCACCGGATCGAGATGCTGAATGGTCGCTTTCAGCGCTTCTTCATCGGCGCGAGGGCGAATCACTGTAAATGGGATGTCTAGCCGTCGCAGCATCTGATCGCGGACAATGGATGCGGAGGCGAGCACAAGCGTATGTTTTAGCGGAATCTTGGCCATGGATTATCAGGAGGAGCAGGAGATACAGATTGCGTGCGCCCAGTCAGGCGGCGCGCTGGCATAATGCGCCATGTCCGGCTGCTCGTCAAACGGATGGCGCAAAAGATGCATGAGCTGGTCGATTTCGCGGTAATCCCCGGCAAGTGTGGCCAGACGGATAGCTTGCTCGGCGAGGTAATTGCGCAGGATGTATTTAGGATTTACCTGCCGCATTTGTATGGCCCGTTTATCGGCAGAGATAGAATCGGCCTGCCATGCTTCCTTTAGTGCTGCTAGCCAGTTTTCGCGATCTGTCCGGCGAGGCAGAAAATCCCGCAATACCGAGGCATCTTCCGTTTCGGTATAGGTGCTTAAGGCGCGGAAGAAGCGTGTATAATCACTATGTGGTATGGCCAGCATATCCAGAAGGTCTTTGACAAGCCGGTCAATTGGTACGGCGTGATTTGTCACGCCCAGCTTGGCCCGCATGAGCGACTGATAATGGTCTATAAATTCAGGCCAGTAGGTGCTAAGTGCTTCTTTGGTCTGATCCGGAGAGAGTAGGCTTTGCAGCGCATAAGCAAGCACGTGCAGGTTCCACCATCCTATGGATGGCTGCTGATCAAAAGCGTAGCGTCCGGTATGGTCGGAGTGATTGCAGATATAGCCGGGGTCGAAGCCATCTAAAAAGCCGAACGGGCCGTAATCGATGGTCAGGCCAAGAATCGAAAAATTATCGGTATTCATTACCCCATGCGCAAAGCCAACGGCCTGCCATTTTGCCATCAGATGCGCGGTGCGCCGGATGATCTCCGCGAACCAGTCCGTGTAGCGCCCTTGCAACTCCGGGAAATGGTGGGTGATGACGAAGTCCGCCAGCTGCTTCACCGCGGCGGGATTCTCCTCCGTAAACGCGAAATATTCAAAATGGCCGAAGCGAATGAAGCTGGGCGATAGCCGGGTAACAATAGCGGCTTTCTCGATGCTCTCCCGCCGTACATCCTCCGCGCTACCGATCAGGCACAGCGCGCGGGTGGTGGGGATACCCAGCGCATGCATGGCTTCGCTACAGAGATATTCGCGCAAGGAGGAGCGCAGCACGGCGCGCCCATCGCCAAAACGGGAATAAGGCGTCTGGCCAGAGCCTTTCAGCTGGATTTCCCATAGCTCGCCCTGCGCGTTGCGAAGCTGGCCGAGCAGGTGCGCGCGGCCATCGCCCAGTTGCGGCACAAAACTGCCAAACTGATGGCCAGCATAGACGGTAGAAAGTGGCTCCGCGGCTCCCGGTAAGGGGCGTGCCCCGGAAAACCACGCGGTAAAATCTGGATGTTCTGCCACATCCTCCGGCAGGCCGAGCAGGCTTAGCGCTTTCTGGTTTGTATGTATAAGAAATGGCTGTGCGGGGGGCGTTACGGACACTTTGCTCCAGAAGTGATCCGGTAGGGATGCAAAGTGATTGGTAAATGCTAAGGAAGGAAGGTATGGATCACGCATGAAGGGCAATATAATGCCTCCACACTAGAATGCGAGGGCCGTTTGCTCTCATAATAAAGAGCCACTCCGAACGGAATTGGAGTGGCTCTTTATGTGAAATATAAAGTAAATGGTTAGGGCTACGAAATGATTTGCCCAATCGCCGGAGAGGAAATCATAGTCATAAATTCCTGACGGGTGCGGGGATCGCTTTTGAAGAGCCCGTGCAGGCGGCTGGTCACCGTGGTGGTCTCGCTTTTGTGTACGCCGCGGGTGGTCATGCACTGGTGGGCGGCATCAATGACCACGGCAACGCCCTTGGGCTGCAACACGCGCTGAATGGTATCAGCGATTTGCGCCGTCATGGTTTCCTGTGTTTGCAGGCGCTTAGCATACACATCCACCAAGCGGGCGATCTTGCTGATGCCGACCACGCGCTTATCCGGGATGTAGGCTACATGTGCCTTGCCGATGATCGGCACCATGTGGTGCTCGCAATGCGATTCCAGCCGCATGTTTTTCAGCAGCACCATCTCATCGTAGTCCTCCACCTCTTCAAAGGTGCGGGCAAGGATGTCCTCCGGGCTCATATCGTACCCGGCGAAAAACTCTTCGTATGCTTCGACGACGCGTTTGGGCGTATCCAAAAGGCCCTCGCGTGCCACATCATCCCCGGCCCACGCAATGAGGGTCCGTACAGCCTCCATGGCCTGTTCTTTGCTTGGTCTGGTCACTCGGCGTCCTTTCGGTAGAGCTAGCGCGGCCATGATTTACCCCCTCTGTCAAATTCACACCTGATATAAGGTTCTTGTTATGTTTAACAAGTGTAGGCCGTGCAAATTGTAAAAAATAATCACTTTCTGCTGTCGCGCTGCCTGTTTTCATTGACCGACTCTCGTGACGGCATATAGTAATCAACCCGGAGCATTCGGTCATGTCATACGACGCTACCATTGCCGACGAATTGCTCTCCCGCCTGTCATTTGACGAGCGGGGATTGATTCCGGCCATCGCACAGGCAGCTTCCAGCAAGGAAGTGCTTATGCTTGCGTGGATGAATGCCGAGGCCATCCGGGAGACGCTTTCTACAGGGCAGGTGACCTATTGGTCAAGGTCTCGTAATGCATTATGGCGTAAAGGCGAAACCTCAGGCCATACCCAGCGTCTGGTGGAGCTTTCCTACGATTGCGATGCCGATTGTCTGCTGTTGCGTGTCGATCAGCACGGGCCAGCCTGCCACACGAACCGCCTAAGTTGTTTCTTTCATCGTTTAGAACCCCAGGGCATTCGCATTACCAGCGAACCGCTTTGTTAACCTCCAAGGAGTGAAGACATGACCCTCGCCGCCAATCTCGGATTTCCACGCATCGGCACCCACCGGGAGCTGAAAATGGCGCTGGAAAGCTTCTGGAAAGGAGCCATTTCCGAGGCGGAGCTCATGTCAACCGCGGCCGAGCTGCGGGCACGTCACTGGCAATTGCAGCGCCAGGCGGGCATTGATCACATCCCGAGCAATGATTTTTCACTCTATGACCATGTGCTGGATACCATCGCCATGGTCGGCGCCGTGCCGGAGCGTTATGGCTTCAGCGGCGGCGAGGTGGATCTGACGACCTATTTTGCCATGGCGCGGGGCCGTCAGTCCGGGGGGCAGGACGTGGTCGCCATGGAAATGACCAAATGGTTCGATACGAATTACCATTACATTGTGCCGGAATTCCTTGCCGGCCAGCGTTTCCGCCTGGCCAGCACGAAAGCGCTGAGAGAGTTTGAGGAAGCCAAGGCCAAAGGCATCGTCACCCGCCCGGTGCTACTGGGACCGGTCAGCTTCCTGCTGCTCGGCAAAGTGCGCGACGATTCTGACCGCTGGGCGCTGCTTGACGGCCTGCTGCCCGTGTATGAAGAGCTGCTGACCCGCCTTGCCGCCGCTGGCGCTGAGTGGGTGCAGATTGACGAGCCGTGCCTGGTGCTCGATCTCGATCAATCGGCCAAAGCGGCGTATCAGAAGGCGTTTAATGCACTCTCTTCCGCTTCATCGCTCAAAATCATGCTGGCAACGTATTTCGGCGGCATTGGCGATAATTTAGAGCTGGTGGCCAGCCTGCCGGTGGCCGGGGTGCATGTGGACTTGGTGCGCGCGCCGGAGCAGCTGGAATCGGTGGCGAAGGCCCTTTCGCCGACGCAGTGGCTGTCGCTTGGGGTGATTGATGGCCGCAATATCTGGAAAACCGATCTGAATGCAAAAGAAGCCGTCGTGCAGAAGTCTATAGCGCTGCGCGGCGGAAACGCCCAGCTGATGGTCGCGCCGAGCTGTTCGCTGCTCCACTGTCCGGTGGATCTGGTGGAGGAAAAGCGCTTGCCGGCTGATTTGAAAAGCTGGCTGTCTTTCGCCACGCAGAAACTGACCAAGATTCGCCTGCTCACCGAAGCGGCAAACGGCCATAAAGACCGTGAGGCATTTGATAATAACGCGAAAATCATCGCATCGCGCCAGTCGTCGCCGCGAATCCATGATCCGAAAGTGAAGCAGCGCATGGCCGCCATCACCCCGGACATGGCCAACCGCGCCAGCCCGTTTGGCACGCGCATTGCCAAGCAGCAGGCGCTGCTGGGCCTGCCGCTGCTGCCGACCACCACCATCGGCTCGTTCCCGCAAACGCATGACGTGCGCGAAACCCGTGCTTTGTATAAGCGCGGCGATATCAAGAAAGACCAGTACGAGGCCTTCCTGGAAGAAAAAACCGCTGAGGCTATGAAGTGGCAGGATGAGATCGGTATCGACGTGCCCGTGCATGGCGAGTTTGAGCGCAACGACATGGTGGAGTATTTCGGCGAACAGCTCTCCGGCTTCGCGTTCACCCAGAATGGCTGGGTTCAAAGCTATGGCTCGCGCTGCGTGAAGCCGCCGATCATTTTCGGCGATGTCAGCCGCCCTGAGCCCATGACCGTGCGCTGGAGCCAGTTTGCGCAGTCGAAAACCAAGAAGCCCGTGAAAGGCATGCTCACCGGCCCGGTGACCATCCTGCAATGGAGCTTCGTGCGTGACGATCAGCCGCGCTCGGAAACCTGCCGGCAGATTGCGCTGGCCATCCGTGATGAGGTGGTGGATCTGGAAAAGGCGGGCATCCGCATCATCCAGATCGACGAGCCGGCGCTGCGCGAAGGTCTGCCGCTGCGCCATGCCGACTGGAAAGCCTACCTCGAGTGGGCGGTAGAGAGCTTCCGCCTCTGCGCCTCCGG
>DBAU01000033.1:7846-8177 GCA_002291845.1 Alphaproteobacteria bacterium UBA1002
GCTTCCGCCTCTGCGCCTCCGGTGTAGAGGATGCGACCCAGATTCACACCCATATGTGCTATTCGGAGTTCAATGACATCATTGATTCCATCGCGGCGCTGGATGCGGACGTGATTTCCATTGAAACCTCGCGCTCGGCGATGGAGCTGCTGGACGCATTTGCCACCTTCAAATACCCGAATGAGATTGGGCCGGGGGTCTATGACATTCATAGCCCGCGCGTACCGGCGCAGCGGGAGATGGAAACCTTGCTTGAGAAAGCATTGGATGTGTTGGCCCCTGAGCAGCTATCGGTGAATCCGGATTGCGGTCTGAACACCCGCGGCAGGGC
>DBAU01000092.1:0-11582 GCA_002291845.1 Alphaproteobacteria bacterium UBA1002
GGCGCTGACGCAAAGCACAATAGACGCCGCATTCAGCGCATCTTCTGCGCTATCTGTCAGCGTGGCCCCGGCCTCAGCGAACGCATCATCCCGTACGCCCGATGCGTCGCCGGCACCCTGCTCAATCGCCACATCGAAGCCGAGCTGGACATATTTACGAACGGTATCCGGTGAGACCGCCACCCGTGCTTCCTGTGCTGCCAGTTCTTTAAGCACTGCAATTTTCATGGATGCCATCCCAAGAGGTAAGTTATTCCACCCGTAATCCATGCCGGGCGCTTGCGCAATAAGGACGTGGGAAAAGCTGCTTTATGCTGCATTGCAGCGGATTACGAGGGTGTCACATCAACCGTAATACCAAGTGCATATATTGCGTGACGGGGACATAATTCACGCTGAAACGCGCCGGATTATGCCTCGACTTCCGTCGCGGCCTCTTTGAGTTTACGCTTATGATCATACATTGACTGATCGGCTTGTTGTAGCGCCAGTTCGGCCGTTTCCCCTTTGCGGATGGTATGTATGCCTACGGCGGTTTCCACAATCAGCGGACGTCCATTATAAACAAGGGGTGAACGGCGCAGAAGCTGCGCCAGATGTTTGCCACGCCGCTCCGCATCCTCGTATCCAGCATAATAGAGGATCAGGGCAAACTCATCCCCCCCAATGCGAGCAAGGAAGTCTGACTCACGTTTAGACTTACTCAGAACATCTGCTACATGGCGAATAGCAAGATCGCCCGCCAAATGCCCGTAAGTATCATTGATTTCTTTAAAGCGGTTGAGATCAAAAAACAGAATGCTGGAGGGGTGGCCATAGCGCTCCTGCATACCAATCACCCATTGCAGGCGGCGCATGAAGGCACGGCGGTTGGGAATGGGCGCGACGCAATCGACGTCCACCAGTGATTGCATTTCCGTCAGCTGGGCGCGTGTTTGGTCCAGCTCAAGCTGCAAGTCATCGGTTTTTTCAAGCAAGGCGGAGAGGGCGAGGGCGACCGTCTCCGTCATTTCCTCCGCTGGGATGCCAAGGCGGGCGAGGCGTTCAGGAATCTGCTGTTTTTTGCCTGCGAATTGCAGGGAGAACGCATCCTCCAGCCGTTGCAGAAGCGTGCCCTTATTCGTGTAGGTGACGGCCATGATAAAACCTCCCTCAATGGGGAGGTCTTACCACAAACGCGTCCATCCCTCAATTGCCGCTTGTTTTTAGGCCCTAGCCCCTGAAGCCGGGGGCGATTTCGGTGCCACCCCCGCGCATCGGTGAACTTGGCTGCACGGTAATATTATTTGCATCAATCCCCCCTGCGACACCACTGCGCTCAAGGGCTTCTCTTGCTTCTAGAAGGTGGGCAGTCCCTTCGGGATCGAAATTCTGAAGCCGTGCACCGGGGCCCCGATCCGCGGCCGCCCGATCAATCACACGCTGCGCTTCAGCGCGATACTCTAGGAAGCGCTCACGAGCTACCGCACCAGCTCTCAGTGCTTCTTGAGCGGCCCGCGGGTCGAGCGGTTCAAACGGACGTGCGGCGGCTTGCTGTGGCGGCTGGCCTTGGGCTTGCCCCACTCGGTGGCCGCGCTGCTCCATGATGCGGTTGAGGTCACGCAGGTTGGTGTTAGCAGGAACTTCAGGGTTTTGACCGCGGTTTTCATTTAGGCGGCGAATCACATCCTGACGGACGGCTTCCGTGTTTGTACCGGCAATACCGTCGTCCGGTCGGCTTCCCTGGCGAAGGCCTTGCACCAGGCGATTACGATGCTCCGGCACCATCGTCATCGCGCGGCGCTGAAACTCTGCGACGTGCTCGCCCCGCTCCATTTGGGGAGCCGGCGGTGTGGCCGGACGCGGAGGGGTTCCACCGCCCGCGCCGCCACCCGGCTGTGGCGGTTGCCCTGCGGCTTGTCCGCCGGGGCGGCTACTGCGTCCAGGGACTTGCTGATCGCGGGCACGGGCTGCGATCTGGCCCGGCATATCCACCAGCGCGTTTGCAATTTCAGCCGGATTAGTTTGCGAGGGATTGATGTTGGGGAAATTCTGACGCAGGCCGGATTCAAGAGCACTGGCCAGAACACTTGGATCGTTCGGGTTGCCGCGCAGATGACCGGCACGCTCGAGGCTACCCAGCAGATCCGACTGCTGGCGTCCATTGAGGCGTTCAAATGCCTGAAGCACGTTGCGGCCCCCATCTGCGCCGAACCGTTGTTGCGGTTGTTGTCCTGCGATGGGAGGTAATTCCTGACGCTCAACCCAGCCGGTGCCAGGGACGGGCATACCGCGTTGTTGATTCCATTGCTGCTGCAGTTGTTGTTGTTGCTCAGGGCTGAGCGTGCTCGGATCGACCGGGCGCCAGCCACCTCGTTCACCGAGGCCAAACAAATCAATGCCGTTGCGATTGCCCCAATCCGGTTCGCGGAAAAGCATTACCCGGCCACGACTATCCAGACGGACATCACCATCCATGGGCTGGTCGAAAAATTGTGATTGACGCGGGTTGAAACCTCTTTGCGCGTTAAATCCACCCATGCCTGCACCAGGAACGCGGGGAAATGGGACGCGTCCGCCAGAATCGCGAAAATCTCTAAAGTCTTCTCTGGCCGCGGCGTAGTAATCCCCTTGGTAACCCCAGCGCTGGCTCCTTGCATGTGACTGCGCCCAAGGCACAGATAAGCCTGCGAAGGTTCTATTCCCACGGCCAACTGTGCCAATAAATTGGTCTATAAAACCGAGATCAAAACCATTTGGTCCGAATATTCCATGGTCGTTTCTTCTGGAATTTCCTTGATGGCTAAAAAAACCTTCGAATCCTCGACTCATCTTGGAACCTTTGCCAATTTTTTAAACTGAATTTATCATATCCCTTTTTTGTTACAGAAATATGAAGCCAGTATAAATATTGTTTTTTGCATAAGATATTGTTTTTTTGAGAAAAAGGCGATGGCTGGTGGTGGCCCTGGCTTTGTGGTAAATAAAACAATTATAAATTGTAGCTGTTTGCTTGGCTTGTAATTTATTTTTGCTGCTGCAGCGTTTCCAGATCGCGCTTGAAGGCTTCCAGCTCAAGCTGCTCCAGCTCTTCCGGGGTGAGGGTATCGCGCCGCACGCCTTGCTCACCGGGCAGCCAGAGCAGTTGCAGGTTTTTCGGATTACGCACGAAAATCCGCTCATCCAGAATCATGCCCAGGCTTGGCGGAATATTGGTCTTAGCCAGGCCGACGACGGTGTATTTCTCATCGCGGTACATGCCAATGACGGCGCGCGGGCGGTCAATAAACACTTGCGAGCCGCGTAGTTCGTTCAGTACGTCGCGCGCACTTTTTGGGTTGGCGCCTTTTTGCAGGTGGTGCACCACAATCATAGCGCATTGTTTGCGGATGGCGAATTCCTCAATTGCTTCGAAAAATTCGCTGACCGCTTCGGAGCTGTCCTCATTGCCGTTGAGGAATTTTCGCGCCGGGTCGATGACGCAGATGCCGATCTCCGGCATTTTCTGTAAGCCGCGCAGATACTCTGAGAAGGTCATATCGCGGTCCTGAAATTCGGTGCGGTGGAATTGCAGGCGCAGCGCGCGGCCTTCAGGATCAAACAGCTGGTTACGCGCATTGACAATGGCCGGGCCGTCTTCCCCCGAGAAGTAAATGCAGATGCCGTTGCAGGAGTCCTTATTCACCGGCTGCCCGAGCCACATGGGCTGTTCATCCTCCCGCCAGTCCATGGAGGCCAGCACACACAAATGGTGCGCCACGCTGGATTTACCGGTGCCCCCGGCGGCAGCAAGCAGGGTGACGGCGCCTTTGGGAATATAGCCCGGCACAACGAAATGAAATGTCTCCTCAGAGCCTTTGCGCATGGGGCCGGTGCGATCAAACAGGTGCAGGTCACGCGCGCAGAGATCGTAAAACCGGTTGTTATGCTCGATCTTTGCTGGGTCCTGCCCGAAATGCTTATAGAGGATGTGTTCACGGTCATACGATGTGAAGCAGAGTGCACAATCGAGTACTTTCTGCACCGGGATGGTAATGTGGCCAACCAGTTCTTCCGGCGGCAGATGTTGTAGGTTTTCCGGCAGCAGCGCGTCAAAGCCCGGATGCTGAAACAGGCCATGCATGCACAGGTAATTCAGTCCGGAGAGCAGGTATGCATTCCAGTACAAATCGCTTTGAATATTGCTTAGCTCATAGAGGGCGCGGCAACCATCTACGGCCATTTCATCTCCAAGCGGCATCAGTGGTGCATCCGCTACGCCCAGCATTTTAAGCCCAGCTGTTTTAATATCTCCCCGGTGAAAATGGCTGCATAGCACGCCAATTTCCTGTGGCCTCTCATGCTGGTCCGATGTCATCTGTGCGATTCCCAGAGCAAAGCCTGTAGACCAGAAGATGCCACTGCCGAGTGGGCGATAGTGGTCCTCCCCAATTTTTTCATGCACCATCGGATTGAGTAAAAGAGGCGAATTGGGGAGCTCGCCATTGTTATAATGTGTTTGAATAAAGGAAAGAGCTTCTTCCACCTGTTGCGGGCCGAACCAAAAACGTAAGCCACCTTCTTTAGCGCGCCAGACATCCTGGGATGTTTCGGTGTAAAGGCACATACAGCCATCAAGGCCGTGGCGGGCGTGGGCCGCCCAAAGGAAGTTCAGTTCCTTGCGGATGGATTGCCAGACAGCTTCAAGCGCGGTGCTCATACGCTAAATCCTGATTCTGATTTACTCTCACAGATTAGTGTTTAGTCTGGCAACGTTAAGATTGGATGAATCACCATGCCCGGACCTTTTTCTGACCGGCTGAATATTCAGAATGTTCCTTCTGTGCAGCCCTTTGTGGAGGTATTGGCGGCTCATTTACTGCAAACCTATGGTGAGGCTCCGGATGTTCTGGCCCGCGTTTTAGTCCTGGTGCCTACGCGGCGAGCGGTGGTTTCGTTGCGTGATACCCTGTTGCGTTGCTCCAAAGGTAAGCCGCTGCTGTTGCCACGCATCCAGCCGCTTGGGGACATTGATGTTGAGTTGGCGATGCCAGAGGTATTGTGGGCGGAGCAGTCCCATCTTCGCCCCGAGCTTCCGCCGGCCATTTCACCGCGCCAGCGCGTTTTTGAATTGGCGCGCTTGATTGAAGCGTTCCAAAACGCCAACGGGCAGTCTGTTTCGGCGGATCAATCCGTACGTATGGCACTCGCGCTGGGGGATCTGATCGATGACATGGCGCGCGAAGAGGTGCCTTATGAACGGCTTGAGCGTCTGGTGGAGGGCGATCTGGCGTCGCATTGGCAAAAAACCCTCGCGTTTCTTCGCATCATTACGGAGCATTGGCCAATGCGTCTGCAGGAAATGAACCGGATCGACGCGGTGGAGCGGCGTAGCCGTGTGCTGCGTTTGCTGCCGATCATTGGGAAGCGGTGCCGCCTGATTTTCCAGTTGTAGCAGCCGGGACAACGGGCAGTATTCCGGCAACCGCGCGCTTGCTTGATGTGATCGCCCGACTGCCGCAGGGTCGCATTATACTGCCTGGGCTGGATCAACACAGCGACGATGAAACATGTGATGCGGTACGTCGTGCCGTATCTCATCCGCAATATGGTTTACTGCAATTGCTGGAACGCATGGGATGCTCGCGGCAAACAGTCATCCCCCTTGATCTGCCAGAGATCGCTGCCGTGCCAGAACCACGCGCCGAGTTTTTGCGCGCGATGATGGTGCCTGCAGAGTTGTCTCATCGCTGGCGCGCAATGAGCATGCAACCCGAAATGCTTGACGGTTTGACGCTGGTAGAGTGCGAGGATGAAGCCGAGGAATCACAAATTATCGCGCTGATGCTGCGCCAAGCGCTTGAAGCGCCGGATACGAAAGCCATGCTGGTTACCCATGACCGTGCGCTGGCACGCCGGGTGGCGCTATTGCTGCGGCGCTACCATCTAGAGGTTGAGGACGGGGGAGGCTATCCGCTGCTGGCCACGCCGGTCGCTGTGTTTGCTATGCTGCTTTTACGCGCGGCTGAAGAGCAGGCTCCAGCAGATGTATTGGCATTGCTCAAGCATCCTTTATGTCGCCTGGGTGTTTCTGCCGAGATGAAATCGTCTGCGATATGTCAGATTGAGCTGACGCTTTACCGTGGGATCTGTGAGGCGCAGACGCTTTCTGCGCAATGCGAGGTGCTGGTTTCGAAAGGAAAGGTCTCAGCGGATGTGCTCGATGTTTTCAGCCGCTTGGTATCGGCTATCCAGCCACTGCTTGATCTTTTTGCTAAGCCACGTGCTGCGCTACCGGCCATGCTCTCTGCGCTGGTTGGTGCGATGGAACACTTAGCCGCTCCTGCAGAGTCACCGGCCGAGCATCGTTTATGGAGTGGACAGGATGGGCATTTACTCTCGTCAGAGCTTGCCGATATTCATGACCATTCCGCACATCTTGGAGAGATTGAGCCGGGTGCTTTTGCGGCTCTTCTTGCCACTTTGCTATCACGGCAGAGCGTTCAACCGATCCATCATGGGCATCCGCGCTTGACGATTCTCAGTCCGATGGACGCACGGATGCAGCCTGCAGATCTGGTCATTCTTGCCGGGCTAAATGAAGGATGCTGGCCCCCCGCCGCGCAGAGTGATCCGTGGATGAGCCGGGCCATGCGCGAAATGATCGGACTGCAACCGTACGAGCGACAAATTGGGCAGGCGGCCCACGATTTCAGCGCGTTGTGCCATGCGCCGCGGGTGATGTTGACCCGTGCCCGCAAAGTAGGCGGCCGCCATACACTTGCATCGCGCTGGTGGTTACGTCTGCATACGGTGCTGGAAACATTCCCCCGTGAGGTTCGGCAGCGCATCACTCTTGAGAGTCAGCAGTGGAGATGGTGGGCGGAACAGTTCCGCGCGACGGAGCACCGTGACGCGATCACCCGTCCAGCCCCGGTTCCCCCACTCGAGGCGCGCCCACGAACGATCAGTGTCAGTCAAGTTGAAAAGCTGATACGTGATCCTTATGCGTTCTATGCACGTTATATCTTGCGTCTGCGCCCGCTTGATCCAATTGATAAAGAGCCCAGTGAGCTGGAATTCGGCAATGCGGTTCATAAGGCGCTGGAGCTCTTTGTCTCGCGCTATCCGCACACGCTGCCCGACCATGCGGAAGCGGAATTGAGTGTGATGCTGGATACCAGTTTTGCTGAGATTTTGCGGAAGGTTCAGGCGCCCACCTTCTGGCGTCGCCGTATGAAGGCTATTGTTGAGGAGGTGCTGGCTGCAGAGCATGAACGGCGCAATACAGTGCAGGTGATTGAGTGTGAAAAAAAGGTGGAAACGCTTCTCGAATTGCCAGGTGGGCCATTTACCGTCAAAGCGCGTATGGATCGTGTAGAGCACCACCTTGATGGAATGGTGAATATTGTCGATTATAAAACAGGCACCGTTCCTTCGCTAAAGACCGTGCATGCTGGTTATTCGCCGCAATTGACACTGGAAGGCTGGTTACTGGAAGTATCAGGATACCGCGTGGGAGACCTGGTGTATTGGAAAATTCCTGCGGGTAAAAATAGTCCTGCCTTTACCCATGTGGGGAAATCATCTGCCGAATACACTCAGTTGATTGATGATGCACGTCAGGGGCTGCTCAGGCTACTTACGTATTTTGATCAGGCAGAGACGGCCTATCCCTGCCTTGCAGATAGGCCCGATGCGCCGAAGCATAATGATTATGTGCATTTGCAGCGTCTGGAAGAGTGGCAGTAGTCTGGCCCAAAGGCCCGCATAACCGTTATGCAGTAAATGCATTAGTCTTCATAGAGAGGCATTTCTATAAAGCGATGCATGAAAACTTACATACGCGTATTGTCTTTAGTGATGCTGGTCTGCTTATCTGCTTGCGCCAGTGTTTCGCATCCAGTGGCGCCTCATGCGAGCGGTTCATGGGACTCGATGAAATACTCTGATTTCGCCACGGTTATACCGCTACAGCACACCGGACGCTGATTATCTTGAGCCATTGCGTCCTGCGTGTAATCTCAAGAAACAATTTCCTTTTATGAGTAGCGGTGTTTTTGCGCGGTGCTTGACTGTGCAAAAATGCACGCTTATACCTCAAAATGTTGCGCCGCAATATGTGTGGGCGCGGCAAACGACCTGCTGCTTGTGGTCATCGTGTGCTTCGTCGTGTTGATAACGGGGCAGTGGCCAGAAGAAGGGTCTAACCCACCGATGGAAGGAACATCATCATGGCCCCCACCAAAACCAAAAGCAAAAAGCCGAGTGCGGCTTCAAAGCGTAGCGCCCCTCTGAAGTTGGCAACCAGTGCCCCTGCAGTCGCTACGGGCGTAAGCGAAAATAAGGAACAGACAAAGCCCGCCGCCGCGGCAGCAGAAAAAGCCGCTCCAGCAGCCAAGCCAGCCGTAGCGAAAAAGTCGGCAGCGCCGGCACCGGCTCGCCGTCCTGCAGAAACCAGTCGCGTGGCCTCCCGTGCGGCATCAGAAAACGTGGTTGATTTCTCATCACGTGGTTTTCGTGATGCCTTTGATCGCACGGCCAGTGAAGCGCAGCGCATGCAAGAGCAAGCCACCCGCTTCAGCCGTGAAAGCGCGCAGCAGATGTCGCGTGGTGCATCCGTTGCGTCGCGTGCCATGAATGAAGGTGTGGCTATCATGCAGGGTAATGTTGAAACCTGCATGCAATGCGGCAACATTGCCGCTGATATGACGCGCAAGCTGAGCGAAGAAGTGTTCACCTTCGCCAATGACATGTTTTCCAGCAATGTCGAAATTTCGAAAGATCTTTTTGCCTGCCGCACCATCAATGACGTGTTCGATCTTCAGAATCGCCTGATGCGCACCAACCTCGATAATTTTTTCAGTGAAAGCGCGCGCCTTTCTGAGATGGTGTTCGACTACATCAATCAGGCTGCTGAGCCGATTGGTGAACGCATCAATGAAACAACGGACCGTTTGTCGCGTTCGATTGCTGCATAAGCGAATCATCAAATCGCGTCTATGACATGATGTCGAAAGGCATCAAGTGTTGTGTTTTTGAAGACCTCGTCGAGAAATCGACGGGGTTTTCTTTTTTTTAACACATTATTGCTAGTGTTCGCTCGTTCGTTTTTTTTTAATGAACATACAATCATAACGAAGGAGGGTTCTATGATTGCAACTGTGAAGAAGGTAGCCGCGAAAAAACCGGCTGCGAAAAAACCGGCCGCTGCTAAAAAGGCTCCTGCCAAAAAAGCTGCACCGAAGAAGGCAACTGCTGCAAAGAAAACCACTGCAGCGAAAAAACCAGCCGCTGCTAAAAAGCCAGCTGCTGCTAAGAAGCCTGCTGCTGCTAAGAAGACCGTAGCTAAGAAGCCAGCTGCTAAGAAAGCTGCTGCTCCGAAAAAAGCAACTGCTTCGAAGAAAGTTGCCAAGAAGAAGTAGTTCTTCTGACATCTTCTACACGGAGGGGCCGCTGAATTCAGCGGCCCTTTTGTTTTGCCTATTGTCTGAAAGACCTAAGCGTTCACCGCAATAGTCATGAAAAAATTACGCGTGGATATTGAGGCGGGAAAACACATCGCGCAGAGCATCCACAAGCTGTTGCATCATGCGATCGTTGTGCAGTGGTGTGGGGGTAATGCGCAGGCGCTCCGTGCCACGCGGCACGGTGGGGTAATTGATCGGCTGCACATAAATGCCATGCACATCCAGCAGTAAATCTGAAGCAGCTTTACACAAATTGGGATCACCAATCATCACCGGCACAATATGTGTCGCGGTATGCAGATACGGAATGCCCGCTGCTTTCAGCATGTGCTTTAGCTGCTCCGCTTTTACCTGATGGGCGGTGCGCTCCGTGGTGCTATGCATCAGATGGCGGATGCTGGCGGTTGCTCCCGCGGTCAGCGCTGGCGGAAGCGATGTGGTAAAAATAAAACCGGGCGCAAAACTACGCACGGCATCGACGATGGAGCGCCGCGCGGCGATGTAGCCACCCATCACGCCATAGGCTTTGCCGAGCGTGCCTTGAATGATATCGACGCGGTGCATAACCCCGTCGCGCTCTGCTACTCCAGCACCGCGCGCACCGTACATGCCCACAGCGTGCACTTCATCCAGATAGGTCAATGCCCCGAATTCTTCGGCGAGGTCGCAAAATTCAGCAATGCGACCAATATCTCCATCCATCGAATAGACGGATTCAAACGCGATGATTTTCGGCCGCGCCGGATCGGTGGCCTCCAGCAACTGACGCAGGTGTGCGACGTCGTTATGCCGGAAAATTTTCTTCTCCGCTCCGCTATGGCGTACACCGTGAATCATCGAAGCATGATTGCACGCATCGGAAAAAATCACCGCCTCAGGCAGGAGGGAGCCAAGAGTGGAAAGCGCGGCTTCATTGGCCACATAACCTGATGTAAACACCAGTGCAGATTCTTTCTGGTGTAGCTCGGCGAGAGTGGTTTCCAGTTCTACCATGGCATGATGGTTACCCGAGATATTTCGGGTCCCTCCTGCGCCGGCGCCAAGCGTAGAGAGTGCCTCACGCATGGCCTCATGCACCACGGGATGCTGACCCATGCCGAGGTAATCATTGGCGCACCAGATGACCACGTCCCGTCCGGCGCTGTGGCTATAGGCGAGCGGGAACTCGCCCACCCGTCGTGCCAGATCATTAAACACGCGGTAGCGTCCCTCCGCCTTCAGCCGCGAGAGGGCGCCTTCAAATATGTCATCATAGCCGTGAAAGGGCTGCTCTGTGTCGGCTATGCGCTGGGAAAGAGACGATGATTTCATAGCCGTGATCTTATAAGGCCGGGGCCGTAGAGGGGTTGACGGAAATCAAATCCGGCGCACGGGCAGGGATTTTCTGAGGAGACAGGCGATAATTCAGCCACACGCAGAGGCCGAACAACGCCACGGCCACCGCTTGATGCAGTGCGGCCGGGCCGATGGGTACCACCCACAACAGGGTGAAAATGCCCAGCGTTATCTGGGAGGCTACACCGCCGCACAGGGCGAGCGCCAGCCGCCGCGTTGTGGCATCTGCCGCAGATTGCCATACACGCACCGCCAGCACGATCACCAGCGCAGCCACGGCAAAGGCCCACCAGCGATGCAGGAACTGTACACTGGCAATATTCTCTAAATAGTGGCGCAGGGATGGCTCCAGCGCCCGCATCTCCGCCGGGATGAAGTCCCCGTCCATCAGCGGGAAGGTATTATACGTCATGCCCGCATCCAGACCGGCGACAAATGCGCCGAGGATAATCTGGCTGAACAACGCAAGGCTGGTGAGGCTCGCCTGGCGCGGCAGGCCACGGCTGAAGGGCGCGCGGAGCACGCCATCACGCAGGCGCAACGCCGTGAGCGTGAGGAGGCCGAACAGGCTCACCGCCAACCCGAGATGCAGCGCAAGGCGGTACGGGCTCACCCATGGCACATCGACCAGCCCGCTTTTTACCATGTACCAGCCCACCGTGCCTTGCAGGCCCACCAGTATGGCGACCACGGTCATCCGGCGGCGGAACCATTCCGGGCCAAGGCGGCGCAGCCACACCAGCGCCAGCGGCAATAATACAGCCAGCCCAATCACCCGCCCGAGCAGGCGGTGGAGATATTCCAGCCAGAAAATGCCCT
>DBAU01000092.1:11913-12258 GCA_002291845.1 Alphaproteobacteria bacterium UBA1002
TATTCCAGCCAGAAAATGCCCTGAAACTGGGCCAGATTCATTCCATAGTTTTTGTGCAGATATTCGGGAGTAGTGCGATACGCAGCGAACTCACGCTCCCAGCCATCTTGCGTCAACGGGGGCAGGGTGCCGCTGAGGAGTTTCCATTCAACGATGGAGAGGCCGGACTCCGTCAAGCGGGTAAGGCCTCCCACAATTACCATGGAAAACACCAGGGTAAGACAGGCATATACCCAGATTAGGGTCCAGCGAGACGTGGTTATATTCATAAATCGTTATGTATTGTGTCGTGGCCAAAAAACAAGGCTTTCAGATGTCCATGTAGCCTATTTTTTACCGCTCGTG
>DBAU01000039.1 GCA_002291845.1 Alphaproteobacteria bacterium UBA1002
ACGTGCGGTATCATTAAACTTGTCCACCCAGCTGGCAAATCGCTCGACAATCAAATCAGGATACTGCATCGCGAGCGAGGAGAGATAATCCTGTGCTCCTTCTGCATCCAGTGTTTCAGGACTAATCCAGACATCAATAATCAATGGCACCGGCAGCATTTCAACCGGGGTAGACGAACCCAGCCACGGTTCAAGCAGTGCCGAAACTTTCGATTCACTCATCAGCTCAGCACGAAGAATACCCTGCTGCTTTGGCAGACTTTCCATCAACTGACGTGCGGTGGTTTTCTCTTTGCCATTCGCATAGGGGATATGAATTTGATAGCGCTGATCAAATTCAGCAATCTGCGAAACCATCACATCATTCAGTGCCATACCAGCCGCCATCGCAAGTGCGGTGAGCACTGTCATGATGCCAATAATCCAAGGCAGGAAACGGTTGGCATCTTCGCGGCTGAACGGCAGATCCGGGCGGGGTAGAACAGAAAGAACGGCCCGCAGCATATCGCTTAGGCCTGTGTATCAACCTGCGGGGAGCCTTCACCAGGCTGCGGCGCTTTGGCGACACCGACCATCGCGGGGCGAAGCAAGCGATCATGCAGTACGTACCCAGCCTGCATCACCTGCATCACCGTTCCAGGAGCGTGCTCTGTGCTCTCCATCTGAGCGACAGCCATGTGGAAATTATGATCAAAAGGTTGGCCCAGCGGATCCACACGCTGAATACCGTGGCGCTGCATCACATTCACAAACTCCGCCAGCGTCATATCTATGCCCTGTGCCAGCGTATTGAGCAAGGGCGACTCTGCGCGGGATTCCTGTGGCACACTTGCCGCCGCACGGTAGAGATTCTCCAGCACGGAAATGATATCTCGAGCAAAACCTGCAACGGCATAGCGTGACGCTTCTTCAACGTCTCGCCGTGCACGGCTGCGGACATTCTCCATTTCCGCCATCGTACGCAGCACCTGATCTTTCATCTCGGCTACCTGCCGCTGCAGCGCCTCATCTGCGACAGGAGTTTCATGGGACATAGGATCAGCTGCCGGGCTGGTCTCGGAGGTGTGGGCAGCAGCCATGGCTTCCGCGGCTTGCTGTAGCACACGGTCCAGCTGTTCGCCCGGAGAGAGATCCTGGCTGTTGTCTTCTGTCATGGATTCAGGGTTTGTGCTCGCACTCATGGGATTTCACACGCAGAAATTGATGTGCATCACATGTAGCGTGGGCACCCTCTTTTTTCAAGCCGCCTGACGCAAACTTAGCGCTCTGAGACAACGACGCAGAGCGTTCCCTTGCGCTTGAGTGCCTCACAGGTAGATACGGCATCTCCAGCGCGTGCAAACGGGCCTGCGCGCAAGCGGAAGAGATTACGCAAGCCACCTTGCGGGGTATAGATCTGCTCATTGAGCGTCCCTAGCTCCGCCTTGTGCAGCAATTGCAGCTCAGCCCATTTGTCCATGGCGGCCTGTGGTGCCATAAAGGCACCGAGCTGGATCCAGTACATCCCATCCAAAGCGGTCGCGGTAGATTGCTGTGGCGCACCAGCGGTTGCCTGGGCACTGCGCTGCAAGGTACGACGTGCCGCATAACCCGCTGCACCGCTCAAACGCTGACCACCAGCCAGCGCTTGGGCTCCAGGATTAAACGCGCCACCGAGGTCACGCACGGCGCGGCAGCCAAGCTTTTCTGGCCGGGTAAACGAGCACAAGCGACGGATGGCATTGACATTGGCAAACGGCCCAACGCGCAGGGACATCTTCTGTGCCAGCTGCTTCTGGGCAAACGGGCGGGTAACGCGAAGACGTAATCCGCCGGGGATCGAACGATCACGCTGACGCAGGACATTCCAGTATCCTAGTGCTGTACGCTGTGCGTTGAAGTAACCAATCTCCGCCCAGTAAGCCATATTACGGTTGTAACTGCTTGGAGTGCCGCGGAAGCCGGAAGCGTAAGGCTGCTGCGGCGTCTGATTCAGATTCGACAACGGCACAGGAATCGCCTCTGCTACGCTGACATCTGCACGCGTACCGGCCACATTGGCACTCTCCGGCATTGTCGATGCTGGCGCTGCGAACGCTGCTCCCTGAGCAACAGGTACGCTGGGACCTGAGCCGAAAGGTGAGCCCGCAGGTGCCATAGAGGGTAAGGAATCCGCTGCCGGGGGAATGGTGGGCAACGACGAAGGGGCCGCAGACGCTTCTTGCACAGGCTCAACAACCTTGGTTGACTTCGCCACAGGCGCGGCGGCGGGGGCTTTTGCGGGCGCAGCAGGCGCCTTTTCTGCCAACGCTTTTTCCAAGGCTTTTTGGGGTTGAGTAGACACAGCAGCCGATTCTGCCGCCACATCTTCAGCGGCACTGTCGAAGAAGGAGCTCGAGGACTCTGCTACAGGGGCTGTTGGCTCGGAAGCGTTCATCGCCGTATCCGACTCAGCATAAGGCGCGGTAAACATTGCCGTTTCGACCACGTAGCATTCAAATCCACCGGCGACAACACGCTCACACAACGCATCTGCTTGCTCGCGGGTGGGGATTGGGCCGGCCTGCGTGCGGTGATACACAAACTCATCCGGCGGCAGCATCACTTCGGTGGGAGCGTAAGTAAGTGGCTGGAAAAGATCCGGAAATGATTTAGAAAGCTTATCCCACTGCTGCTTTGCTTCGTCCTGCGTTTTAAACGAGCCCAGCTGCACCATAAAAACGGTCTGCGCATGGGCATCACTTAACGGAGCGAGTGTTGCCATACCGAGAAGGCCCAGAAACATCGGAAGACGAACAGACATACGAATCATGAAAACACTCTTTTACGCCACGGTGATTAATTGGATCGCTCCAAGCGCGATAAGGAATACAACAAGGGCAAGGGTGCGATAAAGAAAAAAATAAGAATTTATGAAAATGACATCATTCGTGCGGCATGTGGTTAAATTTTTTTAGCGAATGTTGAGCAAGCGGCTTTGCTCGTTGTCTCAGCACGTAACGTGGTATAAACAGCTAACGCAAACGCGCACTAATCTAAGGATTCAAAGGATATTTCCCTATGGACGCATCGAGCCCGAAAGCCTGGCCATTTCAAGAGGCGGCTAAACTCATAGAGCGCTACAGGAAAGCACCACCAGCCAAAGGCTATGTTCTGTTTGAGACCGGCTATGGCCCCTCGGGCTTGCCGCATATCGGTACATTCGGCGAGGTCGCCCGTACCAGCATGGTACGCCATGCGTTCAGTCAGATGAGCGATATCCCAACAAAACTGATCTGCATCTCCGATGATATGGATGGCATGCGCAAGATACCCGATAACGTGCCTCAGCCTGAGATGCTTGCCGGTTATATGGATATGCCGTTGACGAAAGTGCCCGATCCGTTTGGAACCCATGCCAGCTATGGCCATCACATGAATGCCCGGCTGTGCGCGTTTTTGGATCGTTTTGGCTTTGATTATGAGTTCAAAAGCGCCACGGATCTCTACACTAGCGGGGCTTTTGATCTCGCGCTCACCACGGCACTCGCGCGTTTTGATGCGCTCATGAAGATCATGCTGCTCACCCTCGGGCCAGATCGCCAGAAAACCTATAGCCCGTTTTTGCCCATCTCGCCGAAAACAGGGAAAGTGCTCTATGTTCCCATGAAACGCGTTGATGCCGCTGCCGGCACCATTACGTTTGATGATGATGAAGGCGAAGAAATTACCCTGACGGTTACCGGGGGAAACTGCAAACTGCAATGGAAGCCCGATTTTGGCATGCGTTGGGCGGCACTGGGCGTTGACTTTGAAATGTATGGCAAGGACCACCTGGTAAACGGCAAAATTTATTCCGCCATCTGCAAAACCCTTGGGGGTACCCCACCCGAGCAATTCAACTATGAGTTGTTTCTCGATGAAAAAGGCGAGAAAATTTCAAAATCGAAAGGCAATGGGATTTCAATCGAACAATGGCTAACTTACGCCCCCACAGAGTCGTTGGCACTATACATGTTCCAGACGCCACAGCGCGCCAAGCGTCTTTATTTTGATGTCATTCCGAAAGCCGTGGACGAATATCTAACATTTCTTGAAAAATACCCGACACAAACCGAGCAGGAACAGAAAGAAAACCCCGTTTGGCACATCCATAACGGGCAACCACCTGCCCCTGAAGTGTCCATCAGTTTTGGCCTGCTTCTCAATCTGGCCAGTGTGTGCAATCCCGAAGATAAGTCTGTCCTGTGGGGCTTTATTAGCCGCTATGCGCCACAAGCAACACCAGAGAATTCGCCCATGCTAGATCGTCTGGCCGGGTTTGCGGTGCGCTATTACCATGATTTCGTCAAGCCAACCAAATCATACCGTACCCCCACGGAGCAGGAACAAAAGGCATTGTTGGAGCTACACGCTTTGCTGGAAGCATGGTCAGCTCCGGTAGCGTCAGAGGCCATTCAAACGGCCATTTACGAGATTGGTATGCGCCATGGGTTTGAACCGTTGCGCAGCTGGTTTTCGTGTTTGTATGAGGTATTGCTGGGACAGAGCCAGGGGCCGCGTATGGGCAGCTTTACGGCCCTTTATGGCATTAAAAACACGGCAGATTTAATCAAAAAAGCACTGGAAGGCAAAGCAAACTAATACCCCTTCCTCTGTACGCATACTCGTGACTCTTTTGCTGTTCGTATACCAACGCGTAAAAGAAGCCTTAACTATTTTTAGGCTAAAATACTGTTTGGTTTTCGGAAGAACAACATGACACAACGCAACGGTTTCACCCTTCTAGAATTATCGGTGGTTCTTACCATCATTGGCCTCATTATTGGAGGTATCATGACCGGGCAGAACCTGTTGCGGCAATCTGAATTGCGAAGCATGACAAACGACATGCAACGCTATCATGCCGCCATTCTCTCGTTTAGGCAGCAATATGACGCCGTACCCGGCGACATGACCACTGCAACGAATTTCTGGGGCGTGGCTTCCGGAGCATGTGCTTCACCACTCACAGCGTCGGGCGTTGGCACCCAGACCTGTAATGGCGATGGCGATGGATTTATTGGTACGAACGTAATTCCAGGTTCTCGGTATGAGTGGTTTCGCGCGTGGCAACATTTGGCCAATGCAAAACTGATTGAAGGAAGTTTTTCGGGGATTTCTGACACCAACGCAGATGCAAATGCGTATCCAGGCATTAATGTTCCTGAAACTGGAATTGCAGGGGTCGGAATTACCGCAATGTTTGTTTCCGTTACGACAGATACAGGCCAATGGTTTGGCGATCCGGAATATGGCAATGTTTTTTCTCTTGGTACAATCGGTTCGGGACGCGAAACACGGAACCCCTTTTTAACGGCACGGGAAGCGTTCCAGCTGGATCAAAAATTAGACGATGGTTTAGCAAGTTCGGGAACGCTTCTATCACGCAATGACCCAAGCTGTGCGCAGCGCCCGGGTGCCGGCTTGCCAGCGGAATATTTGACTGGGGACAATATCACAGGCTGCTATTTGATTCTCAAGCTGGATCTCTAAGATTTTTCTTGCCGCAAACAGGCTTTATCCCTATTGCGTGACCAAAGAGAGGTCACATGCGCAGTTTTCAACGCACCCCGGACATGCTTCGTCCCCTGACGCTTACCCCGAGTGTCAGCCGTCATGCTGAAGGCTCCTGCCTGATTGAGTGTGGCCATACGCGAGTATTGTGCACAGCTAGCATTGACGCGGGTGTTCCGCCCTTTTTACGCAATACAGGGAGTGGATGGGTGACGGCGGAATACGGCATGCTGCCACGCGCCACCCATTCACGTAATGCTCGCGAGGCGGCAAAAGGCAAACAGAGCGGACGCACGCAGGAAATTCAACGCCTTATTGGTCGCGCACTGCGCGGCGTCACCGACCTGAAAGCATTGGGTGAGCGCCAGATCATCATCGATTGCGACGTGCTGGAAGCCGATGGAGGCACCCGTACCGCTTCAATTACCGGTGGTTATGTTGCGCTGCACCTGGCTTGCCAGTCGCTTATGGAATCGGGCATGATAAAGGAAATGCCACTGCGGGCACCGGTGATGGCTATCTCTTGCGGCATCGTCGATGGTATCCCACTGCTCGATCTGGATTATCTGGAGGATTCACGCGCCGAGGTGGATGCGAATTTTGTCTTCACCGGACGGAACGAACTGATCGAGATTCAGGGTACAGCGGAGGGTAAGCCATTTTCTTCTGCGCAATTCACTGAATTATTGCAACTGGCGGAAAAAGGCGCGGCGCAAATCCTTGAAAAACAGCGCGCCGCACTTCATGTATAAGAAGTGATACGGCGCGTCGGGCGCCCATTGTTACAGGAATAGAGCTGCCATGCATTTTCCGACGGATCGCCGCCTCGTCATTGCCACTCATAACCCGGGAAAGCTGATAGAAATTCAGGATATCCTGGCGCCGTTTGGGCTAGACATCACCTCCGCCGGCGCCCTCGGCATCGAGGAGCCAGAGGAAACCGGCCTGACTTTTGAGGAGAATGCCGCGCTCAAAGCTCGTCACTCGGCAGACAGGAGCGGACGTTGGGCATTATCAGACGATTCGGGCCTCGAAGTCGATGCGCTGGGCGGCGCTCCGGGGATTTACTCTGCCCGCTGGGCTGGGCCGCAAAAGGATTTTTCTTCCGCAATGGCACGTATTGAGCAGGACATTATCGGTGCAGGCCATGAGCCGGAGGGGGCACGTGCACGCTTTGTATGTGTGCTGGCCCTTGCCGCACCGGATGGATCCACGCAATGTTACCGCGGCACCGTAGAAGGACGACTTACCTTTCCCGCCCGAGGTGAGCGGGGCTTTGGCTATGATCCCATTTTTATCGCTGATGGCATGACGAAAACATTCGCTGAAATTGCACCGGAAGAAAAACACCGCATCAGCCATCGCGCAAATGCCTTTACGCGAATGGCGCAGACATGGGAGCAAGCGGCATGAACATTCTTATCTTCGCGGCCTCCCATCGTCCCGCTTCCAGCAACCGTCAGCTGGCACAGCTTTCCAAGCACTGGGTGCACGGTAAAGCCACCTCCGTAGACTTTGCGGAATATGCTGAGCTGGATGTACCGCTTTATAACGCATACACTAGTGAGGCAGGCGAGATTCCAGCAGCCGTACAGGCCGTAGCGGAACGCGTGCAACAAGCCGATGCATTAATTATTGCCGCCCCAGAATATAACTGGTCGATCCCCGGTTCACTGAAAAACCTGATCGACTGGCTGTCTTACCTCAAGCCCTGCCCGCTGACAGGCCGGACAGCACTTCTGATGTGTGCAACCCCCTCCAAACGGGGCGGAGCGGTGGGCCTTTCACACCTTAAAACTGCGCTCGAATGCGTTGGCGTGTTTGTCTATCCTTCTGCGTTTACCTGCGGGGAATCCCATGGCATGCTAAGTCCCCAAGGCGCACTCACAGAGCCCAAGATGCAACAACGCTTTGATGCGTTACATACGGAATTCCTTGATTACGCGCGTCGGCTGAAGCGAAGTGCTGCCTAACGCATTACCCCTGCGGAGAAAAATGTGATGATGCACACCAGAGCCTTAACTGTTTTGGCACTGCTCTTGCTGCCCATATCGGCATGGGGAGATGAGCGCGCTTCCGCGCCTGTGGTGAATGAGGTCACAACCGCCACCCTTTTTGCTGAGCAGGAATTTTTAGTCCGCGGACAGGATCACTGGATTGGCGTGCAGCTCGATATGCCAGAAGGATGGCATACCTACTGGATGAACCCTGGAGATACTGGGCTTGCAGCCAGTATACACGCAAAGGATCTACCCGATGGTATTCATCTTGGCCCTATCCACTGGGCATCTCC
>DBAU01000109.1 GCA_002291845.1 Alphaproteobacteria bacterium UBA1002
AAGAAATACACCAACCGCGGCCTGCAGTTCCTCGACCTGATCCAGGAAGGCAACATCGGCCTGATGAAGGCGGTAGACAAGTTCGAATACCGCCGCGGCTACAAGTTTTCGACCTACGCCACGTGGTGGATCCGGCAGGCAATCACCCGGTCGATTGCCGATCAGGCGCGCACCATCCGCATTACCGTCCACATGATTGAAACCATCAATAAACTGGTGCGGACATCACGGCAAATGATGCATGAAATCGGGCGTGAACCAACCCCCGAAGAATTGGCGGCGCGCCTTCACATGCCGCTTGATAAGGTGCGAAAGGTTTTGAAAATCGCAAAAGAGCCGGTCTCCCTCGAAACCCCGATTGGGGATGAGGAGGATTCCTCCCTTGGTGATTTCATTGAGGATAAGAATGCCATCCTTCCGGTTGAGGCGGCGATTCATTCCAATTTGCGCGAAACAACGACGCGGGTTTTGGCATCGCTCACCCCGCGCGAAGAGCGCGTACTTCGCATGCGTTTTGGGATCGGCATGAACACCGACCACACGCTAGAAGAAGTCGGCCAGCAATTCTCTGTCACCCGCGAACGGATTCGCCAGATCGAAGCCAAAGCCCTGCGCAAGCTGAAGCATCCGAGCCGCAGCCGCAAGATGCGTAGCTTCTTGGAACACTGATAATGAACCACGTGCACGCAAGAAAAGGGCGTTTGATTACCCTTATCTTGCGTGTGTGTCATGCTTTCATTCATTTACACTATTGGCGACGTCATGACTGGCGGTTGGCCTCATGAACAATCGTTCTGAAACACGTCGACAGACGCAAAACGCCAACCGGGCGCTTGTACTCAAAATCCTGCGCATTGAAGCGTTCTATGTTGCGCCGCTCACAGCCTTGGTTTTATATCTCATTACGAAACATCTCTGGGTTTCCTGTGCAATTGGATTGGCAATTTTTTCGGCGGGGATAGGATTTTATGCCTTTTTGAAGCGTGTCTTTCGCACGCATGATCATCCTGAGGCGGCGCCTACGTTTGATCCAACCCGGATGCTGAGGAAGTAGCCATGAGACCCGATCCGCTGCTCGATCCCAGCAAATTCCCAACCTATCTGCTGCTTTCCGTTGCAGTCTCCGCTGCTATTGGTCTGATTATCTGGCGCGTCAGCGGGAATCCGTGGCTTGCAGGAGCTACCGGAGTGTTTTTGTTTGCTGGGGATTATGTCGGTCTTAAATGGCTGCTGGGTCGTGATGACCGCTAAGTGCTGCCGCTAATCATGTTTTTAAAAAAATATCGGTGGGGGACGTCGCCGCCACGCCAGACTGCATTGGGTTCATGAATCTGGCTCGTATGCCAATTTTGATTGTCAATTGCGGTGCCGCTACCGTATAAGTACCGCCATG
Organism: Alphaproteobacteria bacterium UBA1002; assembly: GCA_002291845.1. Lineage (GTDB taxonomy): Bacteria > Pseudomonadota > Alphaproteobacteria > Rickettsiales > UBA998 > UBA998. Next base: position 1,394 of record DBAU01000109.1, read on the forward strand.
ACCATTGGCACAAAACTCTCTACGTTTTTCTCTGGAAAGCATGTCGGAACGGATGCGTTTGGCAATCGCTATTTTACAGAGAAACGTCCACGCAAAGGCCAACGGCCTCGTCGCTGGGTGATGTATAAGGGCGTTCCGGAGCCGACCAAAGTTCCCCCTATGTGGAACGCGTGGTTGCATCACACCATTGATCAACTGCCCAGTGAGTTGAAGCTGCCAGTATATCACTGGCAAAAAGAGCATGCGCCCAATCTTACCGGTACGGCGGGGGCTTATCTTCCACCAGGGCATATCCGTAAAGGGGCGGATCGTGCGTCCACCGTGGCGGATTATCAGCCGTGGACGCCGGGTGAATAACACAGGAGCCACTGTCTATGTCCCGTAATGCGATTGAAACGATCATGGGGGCCGTGGTTCTGGTCATCGCGGGTGCCTTCGTCGCGTTTGCCTATCAGAACAGTGACCTCGGCCAGAGCGATCAGGCAAGCTATCACGTCACGGCTGATTTCAGTAATGTTGGCGGCGTTAGCCGCGGGAGCGATGTGCGTATCGGGGGCGTAAAGATCGGCGTGGTGGATGATATGACTTTGCGCTCGGACACGTATCAGGCCCAGCTCCGTCTCGCCATCAATAACGATGTGAAGCTGCCAGCGGATACGGCAGCCTCCATTGTAGGAGACGGTCTGCTAGGCAGTAAGTTTGTGGCGCTGCAACCCGGCGCGGATGAGCGTATGCTTGGTCAGGGCGAGCGGATTGAATTCACCCAATCGTCAGTGAGCCTCGAAGAGCTGATTGGTAAGTTCGTGTTTAGTGCGGGCGGCGTGGATAAAGAAGAGCCCGCGGCTCCGGCAGCATCATCGTCCGAGCCGTCACTTTCTGTCCCGTGAGTGGCATGATGCGGCGGGTTTTGCCGTTTTTGGGAGGAGTGTTATTCCCGCTTGCCGTTAGCGCACAGTTCCTTGACCGACCGGATTATGGTGCACCTGCGCCGCAATATCGTATTCCTCAGCCGCCTACCGTGATGCCGCGCACCGCGCCATCTGCGGCGCCCTCCGCTTTTGGAAGCGATGTGCCGTCGATGCCTTCTTCTCCTTATAGTGTGCCCATGCCCTCCACGTCCTCCCCGGTTGCCGGGGCGGCAGAGGATGTGGCGCCATCTCCTCCTCTGGCGGAATTGCCTCCTCCAGAGATTACGAGCGAGGCCGCCAGCCGTCAGATGGTGGTTGATTTGGCCATTATCGATAAAAACCTCGGGCGGCATCATCGTTTGCAGGTCCCGATGGATCGGGTGGTGCAGTACAAAACACTGGAGTTACTCCCTAAACGATGCGTGATTGAGAGCCGTGCGGATGCTCCTCCTCAACATAGTGTGTTGGTGGATATTTATGACCGTAAGGCTGGATCAGCGGCAAGCCAGACCTTTTCCGGGTGGATGTTTGCAGGAAATCCATCTTTGTCGCATTTAGCGCATCCGTATTATGATGTGATTGCCTTTGCTTGCACCCCGATGCCGACGGATGCAGCGTCTCCCGCAGAGGAAACACCCGGAGCCGCCAAAAGTAAGGAGCCTGCCAATGCGCGTCCATCTTCTTAAGAGCCTGCCTGTTGTGTTTCTGCTGGCGGCTTGCGCCCAGCCGACCACACAAACGCCGTACTTTGACTCAGGCGCAGTAGCGCAGGAAGAAGCCGTGCAGCGCGCTTATGCAGCTCGTGGTCAGCAGATGTTGAACACGCCTTTCACGCCGCAGGAGCTGTCGGCGATGGAGCAACGGCTGGCAATGCATGCGTCGCGCATTGTAAACGCTGGGCAGCTTTTGTGCGATAAAATGGGGCGGGATCCCGCGACTTGTACCTACACGATCCGTCTGAGTACAGATGATCAGGAAAATTTGAATGCCTATGCCGATGGTGAGGAGATTTTTATCACCCCGCCCATGATGCGATTTGTGGATACGGATGATAAGTTGGGCACAGTGCTCGCTCACGAGTACGCCCATAACATCATGGGACATGTCAGTGCAAAGAAGCGTAATGCGATGGCAGGGATGGCGGTGGGGGCGTTGGCCGATATGCTGGCGGCCACTCAAGGCTATGATACACGCGGTACTTTTAGTGAAATGGGCGTAAATCATGGCCTGCGCGCCTTCTCGCCTGATTTTGAGCGTGAAGCAGATTACGTGGGGCTGTATGTGATGGCACTCGCGCAGTATGATATCGCCGAAGCTCCCAAGCTATGGAGAGAGATGACCGCTGCCGATCCGGAAGGGGCGTTTCTGACCGGCTCCCACCCTTCCAATCCGGAGCGGTATCTGCTGCTGGATCACACAAAAAATGAAATTGTCCATAAAGTACGCTCCGGGCACTTACTGGTACCAAATCTTCGGCCAGAGCAGGGGTGATTGCCTTTTTCTTGTCATAATCATCTAAGAGACTGAAAGAAATATATAAAAAGCTCGCTTCGGGGTGAGGTCTTACGGAAGCAAATGCAGTAACTTAATTAAACTGTCACACATGGCAGGTCTGATAAGCGTTATACTTCAATCAAGTTTAACGCGTAGAAATTTTGGCTTTACACATGGTAAACGGCAGAACGGTAAATCCCCTTTTAACTGTGGAAGGCATCATTGCCGCCGCTCACCGTATCTATCCGGGGGATCCCGTCCGCGCAGAGCTATCCGCGACTCAGGCGATTCTTGAATCTGGCCTTGCAAGCAATCGTGGTCCGTCGGGTCTTGCACGGCGAGCTAATAATCTGTTTGGCATCAAAGGCACCGGCAACGCAGGTTCCATCACTATGCCCACGCGCGAAGTGGTGGGGGGCCGGGACGTCATGATGAATGAGCCGTTTGCCGCATATCTCACTCCGGAGGATAGTCTGCTCGCACATCAAGCTCTGATGCAGCGCCCCCGCTATGTAAATGCCGGTGTCGGTAGTGCGCGAACCTTTGAAGAGGCGGCACAGGCTGTGGCCCGCGCGGGTTATGCGACAGATCCGAACTATGCCCAGGCACTGATACGTGTGCGGCAGCAGTTCGTGGCGTCTGCCTCGATGCGCTATTTGACCACCAGCCCGTATTTCAACCCGGTATCCCTTGAGCCGCATGTACTCGAGACGTTGGAGCAGGCGTCCGGTGGTGCGCACCGTGACGAAGTGACACAGATTCGTTCACTGCTGAACGATCCAAACGCCCAGCGCATGGAAGGGCTACGCCGCCTGAGCGAGCTGAACCGCCGTCTGCTGGTGCAGGCCGGTGTTGCCGCGCGCGAAGCTGATATTCCCTTTGCCACCTTTCATCTGGCCCAGAAATTTGGTGCACCGCTGGCTGCAGCCATCCACCATGCGACAGATCCAGCCATTCCGATTGAGCAGTTGGAGTCGGATGAGAGCCGCCGAGGTGCTGTGCGAACCGCCCTTGCAGCCTATGTGCGCGAGAGTCGAGCAATTCTAAGCGAGGAACGCCTTGCCGGTTTGCAGCTTAGCGATGCAGAGCGTGCGCGTTTAAATCAGATACTGGGACTTCGCTCCCAGACGCCCGCCGTTGCATCCGCTCCGGGGGCTCGAGGTGCCGCAACGCCAGCGGCGGAAGGACAAGAAACAACACCTCCGGCGGAGGGGCAAGCTGCCCCATCTAATGCAGATACCCCGGAAGCACCAGAAGCCGCACGCGGGGAAGCCTCTGCTGTGGATCCTTCCACGCTGACTGTCGCTGATATGCGCTTACTCGCACGGGCTCGCAGCGAGGATAATCATCGCCAAGTGGAGCATCAGCGCGAACGGACAAACACGCACCGCCGCCATCCAGATGGTCGCCCCATGACCAATACCGAAGCTGCTGAGGAAGATCGTCGCTGGTCTGGTATGCTCTCCGGCTTAGGGGATATGGGGATTGGCGGGCTCATCATGATGATGATTATTGGCTTGCTCGCGCCAGGGCTCCTTGGGATATTTGGGCAACCTAGCGCGTCACCCCCGGCAACGCCCGCTTCTGCTCCTGGTACCCCACCAGGGGGCACCCAAGCACCTGGGGGTTCTGGAAGTCCCGCGGCGCCAGATCGCACCACCAGCCTGCCTGCCACCCGCGGCAATCAGTTTGCGGCGTTACTTGATGGACAGGTCCTCGTGCCTGGGGGACTGGCTGTGCAGTCACATTTAACGGGCGAGTACATCATGGCCCCCGGGGCGCGTGGTACGGGCTCTGTCCCTGGGATTAGCTAACTATCCAACGGCATACGCGCGGTAATCGACTGATGCGCTGCTGTCATGTACCGTTTGCATATCGGCCTGCGATGCCTGAACCTGTTGAGGTTTGTCTGATTTTAATTCTGCTGACCATGGAGCATTCAGACCGTAATATGCTTCACGGTAGGAGGGATACTCCGTGTCAGCCGGGCGTTTTACTTTAGCCTCGGATGGCTCAAGCGCGAGAAGTGCATTATTCAGCGCGGTGGCATCCTTTGCAAGGGCAAGCGGTAACACACTGCCAAAACCCAGTTCCTTGAGGCGGCGTGCAGGGGCACCCAGATCAAAAACCACCGGATAAATACCATAACGCAGCGCAATGGAAAGCGTGTAAGAATAGGTCTCGGGCCAGACGCTTGGAATGAGTACCAGATGCGGCTGATGCTCACGCAACAACCCTTCAATCTCGTCCTCCTGATAGGCTCCGCTGATGGTCATGTTAGGAAGCACGGAAGCATGAAGTTGGCTGTTCTCGCTATGGCCAATCAAGATAAAGCGAATGGGGAGTTCGCGCTCCTGCGCATCCCGGGCCAGAGAGACAAGTACGTGGGAGCCTTTTGCGGCCGTGAGCTCACCAAAAACGGCCACGCGAAGCTCTTCATTCTGGGTAGGTGCTGGACGGGTGAGGAGTGGCGCATCGCTGAAGCGTTCGGCATGTGGGCGGATGATATAAGTCGCCTCTGGTACATAGCGGTTCATGCGTTCGCTGACATCCGCGTCAGGTACAAACACGCGCCGTGCCCCACGCAGCAATCGCGCATGATGCAGTCGCCATTGCCAGACAGGCATGCCTTCTGCGTATGAAGACGTTTGCTCAATCAAACGCTCATATGCCGCAATTTCTGGCTCGCCATTGTAGAAATCATCTGCGCCGGTGAGGTGAACACGCGGGCAGATGGAGAAATAGTCGTGCAGCGTCACGTCATAACGAATATCCAGTGCGCTGGAAAGCTCCGTCAGGAAATCGATGATGCGTAAGGGGAAACCAATCAGGTGATGAATGTGAATATGAGAAATACCCATCTCCAGCATGGCTTCAAAAAATGCATCGCGGTCATATTCCATGGAGAAATGCGCATTGGGCGTATGTGGCACTCCCAAATGGCCAAGCCGTATGCCAGCCCCTTCATGTTGTGATGGCTGTAGAAGGTATGTCCCGATATTTTCACGCTGCAAGGCACGGCTCAGATCCTGTACATGGCGTTCGGTGCCTCCGCCACGGCTGTGATTGACCATCAGGATATTGATGTCATGTCCGGCATGCTTCAGTCTGGCGAGATCCAGACGTTGGCGCAGGGTACGTGCGGGATCCGTGCGGATGAAATCACGTAGCTGCGCGGCATAGTGCGGATAGCGCGTATTGATTTTCTTCAGTGATTGTTTTACCAGCCCTTGCTTTTCCGAGGTGAACACCACACCGCCGATATGCCGAACAAACACATCGCCAGCCAGGAGATGCTTCCAGCGATGCTTGGCCGCACGCAGGCAAAAATCACTCTCTTCACCATACCCAAAGCCAAAGGTTTCTGCATCAAATACGCCCACATCGCGCAGGCAGCGCCGTTTGATATACATGCAGAAATCGATAGCCGTAGGCAGCTCACATGAACGGCCGCGATTAATCTGTGATGCCAGACGATCAAGGGTTGCGTCATCCACCTCAAGTGGCATCTGATTATTATGCATGATGTAGGGATAGCTGCAAATTTCTGCATTGTTGGAAAAGGGCGTGACAGTTCCAATCGCATTGCTGGTATACGCATGACGGTAGAGACGGTCTAGCCAGTTGCCAAAGACTTCGGTATCGGAGTTGAGCAGCACCACATCCCGATCCCCATGAATCTGCATGGCCTTGTTAACTGTTTGTACAAAGCCAATATTCTGTGGGTTCTCTATCAGCGTAAACCATTTGGCTTGCGCTAGCTCACGTAGCTTCATGCCCAATTGCGGATCGGGGCTTGCATCATTAATGACAATCAGTTCAAAACGAGTTTCGCCTTCGGTGCATAGCGCTCGCCAGATGGCATTGAGTGCTTGTTCATAGGCCCCATAAATCGGCAGGATCACATCCACGCTGGCATCGTGGACAATGGCGCCAGCACGGCGGGCGGAATCAGGCAAGGCCGCAAATTGGGCGTCTGTGGGGGCGGTGGGCAGAGCCGCACGAAGTTGATCATTCTCCTCAGAAGGTTTCAAAAATGCATGCAGCCGCTCAGTGCCCATACGCCTACGGCGCCATTGATGATAGATGCGACTGTTGAGCAATAAATGCTCGAGCGATAGAAAAAAAACATCCGCCACGAGTAACCGCGCACGCTCTGGAACGGGTAGGGCACTGAGGCCCTTTAAAAAAAGCCCCCCCGCAGATTTGATGGATTGCATCATCTGATAACGACGATGCCAGACCGGGCGAACGAGACGGCGAAACATAAAACTAACCCTGAAACGAGGCGCAAACATAACGTTTTGTGGCGCCATTTGCCAAGCGAAATAGCAACGTTTACTGGGCTCTTCTCTTCGCCAGTGGATGAAGTGCCTTTACAATCTTTTGCAGGCGCTTACGGGAGACGTGCGTATAGATTTGGGTGGTTGAGATATCGGCGTGTCCAAGCAGCTCTTGAATCACGCGAAGGTCTGCACCGCCCTCTAGAAGGTGGCTGGCAAAAGAGTGACGCAAGGCGTGCGGATGTACTTTCTCTTCCTCTATGCCACAGTCACGCGCTAATGCTTTGAGCAATTGCCCAAGCCGCTGACGAGTAAGATGTCCTTCGCGTGCGTGTGAGGGAAAAAGAAATGGTGAAAAACCGGTGCCTTCAATGAATACGCCTCGAATCGCCAGATAGGCTTCCAGCGCTAAAATGGCCTCGCGATGCAGTGGAGCAATGCGCTCGCGACCTCCTTTTCCAGTAACCAGCAGATAAGA
>DBAU01000104.1 GCA_002291845.1 Alphaproteobacteria bacterium UBA1002
GGCAGGATGGAGCCGCCATACATAAACACGCTCGGCACGTTCAGGCGCACCATGGCCATCATCAGTCCGGGGAGCGACTTATCGCAGCCCGCCAGACCCACCAGCGCATCATAGCAATGGCCGCGCATCGTCAGCTCGACGGAATCGGTGATGATGTCGCGTGATACCAGAGATGACTTCATTCCCTGATGGCCCATGGCGATACCATCGGTCACGGTGATGGTGGTGAACTCACGCGGCGTACCACCGGCAGCGCTGACGCCCTTCTTCACCACCTGTGCCTGGCGCGCCAGGGAGATGTTGCACGGCGCGGCTTCGTTCCAGGTCGTCACCACGCCGACGAGTGGCTGGTCAATCAGCGTGCGATTCAGCCCCATCGCATACAGATACGAGCGGTGCGGCGCACGCTCCGGGCCTTGTGTCGTGTGGCGGCTAACGAGCTTTGATTTTCCGAAATGTTTGGACATGGTTTCCTCCGTGTCAGGCCGTGCGTAAGAATAAGATTTGGGCTGTGATAGTCGAATTTATCCCGCATGTCACGGCCACTGTCATGGAAGTTTCACACACGTGCGTTACCTCTAATGGTATATTGCAATGCAAGAACCACAAGGAGTGATGTTATGGCGCGGACGGATGACGGACTGGGAATCATGAAGCAGCCCGTTTTAATCGCGACATCACCGGAGGTTTCCTTCATGACCTACATTCGGGAAATTCCCATGGGTGATAGCAAAGGCTATGCGGTATGCACCGAGGACGGAATGCAGTTGGCCGTATTTCAAACCCCGGAAGCTGCCTATTTCTCAGCCCGTCAGTTTAATCTGACACCGGTCAGCGTACATTAATCGTCGCTGGCCCTTCCCTTGCCAGATTTATATCGCAAGATCCACCAGCACGGGTACGTGATCGGATGTATTGTCCCATCCGCGCACCTCACGCAGTGTATGGCAGGCACGCAACGCCGGTGCGACCGCCGGGGTTAGCCAGATATGATCCAGCCGCCGCCCGCGGTCCGAGGCCGCCCAGTCGCGGTTGCGGTAGCTCCACCAGCTATAGAGCTTCTGATCCATCGGCGTGAACTGGCGCGCGGCATCTACCCAGCCTTGCGTGTCACGCAGGCGGGCCATGGCGTCCGTTTCCACCGGGGTATGGCTGACCACATCGAGCAGCTGGCGATGCGACCACACATCATGCTCATACGGCGCGATATTCAGATCGCCGACCAGAATGACTTTATCCTTGGGCTTCAGGGTACCAGACCACCGGGTCATCGCTTCCATAAATGCCAGTTTATCTGCAAATTTACGGTTCACGGCAGGATCAGGGATATCGCCTCCGGCAGGGACATAGAAATTATGCACCACCGTCCCATCCGGCAGGGCGGCCTGAATGTGTCGCCGTTCCTCGTTGCCCAGCCAGTCTTCACTGGTCACCGCACTTAGCGGCAGCTTGGAGAAAATCGCCACCCCGTTGTAGCTCTTCTGGCCACTGTAGACGACATGGGGGAAGCCCAGCGCCATGATATCCATCACCGGAAACAGTTCATCGGCGACCTTGCATTCCTGCAGACAGAGCACATCGGGCTGCGCCTCGCGCACCAGGCGGGCCAGAAGCTCCAGCCGGATACGGACAGAATTGATGTTCCAGGTCGCGAGACGTACTGACATAGAAAATTGTGATAATCACCTCATGCGCTTCGGGCAAGCTGTGCCATGGAATCATGCAGCGCATATGCGTCATGCAGTAAGGACATTGGAGAATCCAAGGCTGCACCCATACTGTCCCAGCAAAAGTTGGTATCATTGCATGGCCATTCGGGAAATTCCCAAGGATAAATTCATCCGGCAGACATTACGTAATGCCAGACAGCGTGCAGCTGAGCGTGAGGGCGTTGAGCGCAAGAAATGCACCGTCACAGAGGAATACCTTACAAAATTATGGAATGTCCAGGGCGGAAAATGTGCGATTACCGGGCACATTATGTCCCGTCTTGCCGGGCATGGAAACTCCAGTGTCCTTGAAACAAATGCGAGTATTGACCGCATCGACAGCAACAAAGGCTACGTGCCGGGAAACGTCCAATGGGTATGTTGGCGCGTCAACCGTATGAAGGGGGCCATGGATTATGAAAGTTTTGTGCAATGGTGTGAGACCGTGGTGAACTCCGTTGAATATCACGGCAAAATAGCACCTCGCATCAAGGCCATCTCTGCCTAGCAGGTAAAAAGGCTCGGCGAAAACATTCGCAATTTCAAAAGTTTTGGGGGTGATTTTGAGACGTGGAGAACGCAAAAACCTCCAAAAAATGATGGGCTTTGTCATCAATCTGTCATCGAGGGGCGCTAGGCTATGTCCACAAAAAAAGAGGAAGCCATGTCCGAGACCATCACCCTGACCAATCCAATGCCCGCCTTTATCAATGCAATCCATGAGGCCATTGTGAAACAGGCCTTTACACCGGAGCTGGGCGGCAGTGAAGTGCGCCTGCATCCCAATGCTCTCGAGATCACGGCGGCGGTACAGAAAAACGCCGTTCGCACCCTCGGGGATAATGGCGACGAGCAGCTGGTGCTTCGCATCAAGGTGCCGGGGCTGGAGGCTATCGGCGTCAATGCGGTCTCCAAGGCAGTAATGGCGGGATTAGGTTCGGTTGAGGCACTGAAAGCGCACTTCGCGCTTGAGAACAAAGACCATCACCCCGCCCATACCGCAAAGGCTGTAGAAGAAGTCAAAGAGATGCTGGATGCGCTCATGCATCAGTATCCTCAGGCATTTTCGGAGGCGCTGAAAACGAAGCTAGCGAGCTGGAACGGGTTTCAGAAAGAGGGCAACGCCCCCCTGTTCTTTCCTTATACCAACGGGGCACAGACCTCTGGCACCTCTGCCACCCATGTCAATCTCAACATCAGCAGCAATCAGGGCACGTCGCCAGCGGATGCGAACATTGCCTATGCCGCGCAGGTGGAACAAAATGTGACAGCTCGCGCAGAGTCAGTGAAAAACGTCATCGCTGAGCGGGCCAAAGCGAAAGCACTGGAGGCCAATGCTGCGCTGGAAGCGGAGGGGAAACCTGCCATGTTCTCGCCGGAAGAGCTGGCCGAACTGGATCGCTTGCAGATCGTGGTGAGCTCGCAGGCTTATGCGGAAGGGGGAGGATCGCTCCAGATTCACCTCGGCCTGCCTAAAAAAGGCATTGAGAAAGCCACAAAGGAAGCGGATCTCGAAGCCTCGCGTGCGCTAAAGGAACTGGATAGCAGGCTGGTGGCTGATCTGGTGCGTGATGCGGTGCTTCATGCCGGGGAAAAAGCCGATGAGGTCTATGGCAGCCTTGCTACCCAAGCTGATATTCGCAAAGAGCTGGAAACGGCCTTGTCGCAAACGCCCGAGGCGAAAGAGGCTCTAGAGAAAGTCTTGGCACATCCGCTGCTGGAAGAGCAGACTTCCTTTATGCAGCTAAACAGCGAAGACAAACATTTTAAACCAAGCCCGACCATTTCCAAGAAAGCAGAAGAACCAGACATTTTGACCCTGCGGCTGGATGCACCGAAAGGGCTGACCGCCATCCAGCTGGCGCATCTGGTGGCGACGGGCAAGCCGACGCTGAGCGCACCGGCGCCCGCGATAGCCACCCCGGCAGAGGCTCCCGCGATGGCAGCAGCCACAAACGCAGCGGCAGAAACTCCCGCCCCCGAGGCGGCCTCAGCCACGCCGGATGCCGTGGTACAGCAGCCGATTACCCCCCATGGCAAGGCCGTAGCGAATGATAATGCGAGAGGCGCGGTTCCTGGCGTCGCGTAAGCCCTAACGGGAGACGCCACACAACGGACAGCCGGGATCCTTGGGTAACTGGGCCTCGGCCCACGTTCCGCGTAGTGCATTATAACGCAGTAAGCGGCCCGAAAGGCTCTCGCCGAATCCCACCCGCTCCTTGATCGCCTCCAGCGCCATCAGGCTGCCCATCACGCCCACCAACGGGCCGAGTACGCCTTGCACGGCGCAATCATTTTCCACATGGGGCAACTCCGGCACCAGGCAACGATAGCAGGGATGTGGCGCACCAAGATAGGCCTTAAACGTACTGATCTGCGCCGATAAGCCACGCACCGCGGCAGACACCAACGTCACCCCGGCATGATGGCACGCCTCCGCCACCGCAAAGCGGGTGGCAAAATTATCCGAGCCATCCAACACCAGATCATAAGAAGGCAGAAGCGCTGGCAATGGCAAGGTTTCCACCCGCTGCGCATAGGTCGTGATGCGAATGGCGGGGTTGATTTCCTCTAGCCGATCTGCAGCAGACTCTACCTTACGGCGGCCGATATCCCCCGTTTCGTGGATGATCTGACGGTTGAGATTGGACAGCTCCACCGCATCATGATCGACAATCCCGACATGCCCCACGCCCGCCGCCGCGAGATACGAGAGCGCGGAAGCACCAAGCCCCCCTGCCCCGATCATCAGCATGGAGGAGGCTTTCAGCCGCGCCTGACCCGCAAGCCCCATCTCCGGCAGCAGGAGATGGCGCGCATAGCGGCGCTTTTCATCATCACTCAACGAAATGTTAGAGGACATCTCCGGCCTTGAAGCCGTCCGGCAGGTCACTGACGATGATTCGCACGCCCCCCTGAATCGCCGGCACTGGAGGATGGCATTTATGAAGCGTCAGAAGGATACGCACATCCTCTGTGGGCAAATCCGGCAATTGACGCGCCACATTGCCACGAATGACCTGCATCACTTCATTTGCAAGATATTCAATGAGTTGGAATTCTTTGCCCTCAACGTAAGCGAGCAATTCATGCGTCAGGTTGTCATAGCATAAGAACGGCATCGCCTGCGATTCACAGGACGCCGGGCGGGCGCGGAAAAAAAAGCGGATATCCAGTTCAACAGCCTGCGCTTTTTGACGCTCGCCTTCCCCAAATCCGAGGAAAACTGGAAGCCGCAGACGATCTATGTGGAGGCAGGCGTGGTAACGTTCACTCATGGCAGCGTTGTAGCAGCCCTTTCCATGGATTGCAGCAGGGAATTTCACTTGAGTTCAAGGATTGCCTGCTTATAGTCAAAGAAATTTACAAACCCTTGGAAAAACCATGGTTTCCCGGCTTCTGCTTATTATTTCCGGCAGCATTGCCGCGTATAAGGCGCTGGAGCTGATCCGCCTCCTGCGCAAGGATGGTGTGGAGGTAAATGCCATTCTAACCGATGGAGGCGCAAAGTTTATCACGCCTTTGGCCGTCTCTGCCCTCACCGGTCGTCCGACCTATACCGATTTGTGGTCGCTCAAAGACGAGGTGGACATGGGCCATATCCGGCTCTCACGTGATGCGGACGCAATTCTCGTTGCCCCAGCGAGCGCGGATCTCATGGCTCGCGTGGCACAAGGGCGCGCCGATGATCTGGCCAGCGCAACACTGCTAGCCGCGAATGCTCCTATTGTGATGGCTCCGGCAATGAATCCGCACATGTGGCAGCATGCCGCGACACAGCGTAATATCCGCCAGCTAGAGGGTGACGGCGTCGTGATGATTGCCCCGGGCCAGGGCGAGATGGCCTGTGGGGAAACCGGCGATGGGCGCATGGCCGAGCCGGAACAAATCTTTGAATACATCAAAAGCTTTCGAGCGGCAGGCCCTCTGCGCGGGCGGCATGCGGTAGTTACCGCCGGGCCAACCTTTGAGCCGGTGGACCCAGTACGCTTTCTTGGTAATCGATCGTCCGGCAAACAGGGCTACGCGATCGCAGAAGCACTGGCACGTGCGGGCGCTGAGGTCACCCTCGTCAGCGGCCCAACGGCACTGGAGCCGCCGCGCGGGGTGCAGCTTCACCGCGTGGAGACTGCCCAGCAGATGCACGACGTGGTGATGCGCGCAATGCCCGCCGATCTGTTTATTAGCACGGCTGCTGTCGCGGATTGGCGGCCCAGTGATGCCTCGGACCGCAAGCTGAAAAAACGCCAGAACGCCGAGCCGCCAAGCCTTTCGCTCACCGAAAACCCGGATATCCTCGCCGCCGTAGCTTGCCATACGCCGCGCCCTGCTCTGGTGATTGGCTTTGCCGCAGAAACCGGCTATCTTTTGGAACATGCGCAGGAAAAACGTCATCGTAAGAAGGTCGACTGGGTGCTAGCGAATGATGTCTCCGGCGGTGCTGTTTTCGGTGACGATGCGACATCGTTGCTACTTGTGACCAAAGAGGGTACAGAGCAGTGGGAGCATATTAGTAAAAAAGATGCCGCTGCTCGCCTTGTTGACCGCATTGCGGCTGCGTTTTAAAACCAGCCACCGGTCAGTCTGGCGTGAGAGAATAAACCATAAGGGAGAGAACCATGAGCCAAGTCGCTGTTGCAATTACCCGCCTTTTCCATGGCGCAGACCTTGATCTACCGGCATATGCCACCGCGCAAAGCGCAGGCATGGATTTATTGGCGGCTGTCCCGGAGGAAATCGTACTCGCCCCCGGCGAGCGTCGGCTGGTACCCACCGGGATCGCCATTGCACTTCCGGAAGGCTTTGAAGCACAGATTCGCCCACGCTCCGGCCTCGCCTTTAAGCAAGGCCTCAGTGTATTAAACGCACCGGGCACGATTGATGCGGATTACCGCGGCGAAGTGAAGGTTCTGCTGATTAATCTCGGGCAGGAGCCCATTGCAATCAATCGCGGCATGCGGATCGCGCAGATGGTGGTGGCGCCGTACACTCGCGTGGACTGGATGTCCGTCATGTCGCTAGATGAGTCTGCTCGCGGAGCTGGCGGCTTTGGATCAACCGGGGTGATGGCCTTCAACAAAGAATCGGTTCTGGCTGAGGCAGACTCATGAGCACACGTGATTCTGACCTGCTCGATGCACCCGGCCGCGGCCGCGTGTACGATAATATTCTGCAAACCATCGGTAATACACCGATGGTGCGCCTGAACCGGCTTGCAAAAGACGCCGGTTGCGTAGCCACTGTTTATGCAAAGCTGGAATTTTTTAACCCACTTTCCTCCATCAAAGATCGTATTGCTCTGGGTATGATCGAGGCGGCGGAAGCCTCCGGACAGCTGACGCCTGAGACAGTGCTGATTGAGCCAACCTCAGGCAATACCGGCATTGCACTGGCATTCGCCTGCGCTGCCAAAGGGTATAAGCTGATCCTCACCATGCCAGAGAGCATGTCGATTGAACGGCGAAAAATGCTCAAATTCTTAGGCGCTGAGCTGGAGCTAACCCCCGCGGCAAAGGGCATGAAAGGGGCAATCGCCCGGGCTGAGGAACTGGTCGCAGAAAACCCGCACGCTTTAATGTTGCAACAATTTCAGAATCCAGCCAACCCGGATATTCACACACGCACCACGGCGCTGGAAATCTGGGAAGATACGGATGGTGGGGTGGATGTTTACATCACCGGTGTCGGCACAGGTGGTTCGGCCACTGGTGTGGCACGGGTGCTGAAAGAACGCAAACCCGGGGTGAAACTGATCGTGGTGGAGCCGGAAGATAGCCCGGTGCTCTCCGGCGGTCAGCCTGGCCCGCATAAAATTCAGGGGATCGGCGCAGGATTTGTGCCGTCCAATCTTGATCAGTCACTGGTCGATGAGGTAATCGCGATCAGCAACCAGACCGCATTTGAAACCGCCCGTCGCGCCGCCAAGCTGGACGGTATTCCAGCAGGCATTTCCTCAGGGGCAACGCTGGCCGCTGCCTTACGCGTGGGAGCACGCCCCGAAATGGCGGGAAAAACCATCGTGGTCATTGTGGCTTCGATTGCCGAGCGCTACATATCAACCGATTTGTTTGCTGACCTTTAGTCGTTGCGTGTGCGATTAAACGTATACTTCTCGCTGTTATTTTTTCGTTGCAAATGATTATCATTGACGCACGAGGCCATTTACGGCACGGATGGAGCATTCAATTGATGGAGTTTAATTATGCTTCTACGTCTCCTCTTTCTGTCTCTGTTTGTGTTAACCGCCGCCTCACCTGCTTTTTCTGAAGGCAATGAATACGGCCCAGCCCGTATCAAGCATTACGCGGTTGAGAAGCCGCGCACCTCACAGGATGCGCTGGCGGTCATTGCCAAAACCACGCAGGATGTAGCTGCATTGATTGCAGCAGAAAAATGGGAAGCGGTGCATGAGGCAAGCTATACATTGGAGGCCGCCGTGCAGGAGCTGCGCGATGCCCCGGAAGCGACCGATGCCCGCAAGCCCGCACTGAAAACGCTGGCACATTCCGTGCATGAATTGCATGAAGCTTCAGAGGATCATAAAGCGGAAGCGACGAAAAAGGCTTTTGCTGAGTTTGCCAAAGACGCCGAGACCGTTTCCGCCCTCTACTAATCGCCGCTAATCGTCCATTTTGCGGGCGAGCACCTCGCGCTTGCCGACATGGTTGGCGGGCCCGACCAAGCCATCACGCTCCATTTTCTCAATGAGGCGGGCAGCGCGGTTATAGCCAATTTTCATCATGCGCTGAATGTAGCTGGTGGACGCTTTGCGGTCGCGAATCACGATTTGCACGGCGCGATCATAAAGCAGTTTGTCCTCCTCGGACTCCTCCTCATCCTCAAACTCACCGGCTTCGGCTTCTTCATCATAGGTGACGGATTCGACGTAAGACGGCTCGCCCTGTGTTTTAAGGAATGCCACAATGTCTTCCACTTCCTGATCGGAAACAAATGGCCCATGCACACGGCTGATGCGGCCCCCTCCCATCATGTAAAGCATGTCACCCTGACCAAGCAGCTGCTCTGCCCCCTGCTCACCAAGGATGGTGCGGCTGTCGATTTTCGAGGTCACCTGGAAGCTGATGCGGGTCGGGAAGTTCGCTTTGATCACACCGGTGATGACATCCACTGACGGGCGCTGGGTGGCCATGATGAGGTGAATTCCCGCTGCCCGTGCCATCTGGGCCAGACGCTGGATGGAGCCTTCAATGTCCTTTCCGGCCACCAACATGAGATCCGCCATTTCATCGACAATCACCACGATGAACGGCAGCGCAGACATATCCATCTCTTGCGTCTCGTAGATGGGTTTTCCGGTATCAGGATCAAAGCCGGTTTGCACCTCTCGACGAATCACTTCACCACTGGCACGCGCTTCCTTCACACGCTTATTGTAGCTATCGATATTTCGTACACCGAGCGATGCCATCAGTCGGTAGCGATTTTCCATCTCTTTAACCGTCCATTTCAGCGCCACCACCGCTTTGCCAGGCTCCGTCACAACAGGGGTCAGCAAATGCGGGATGTTGTCATAGACGGACAACTCAAGCATTTTGGGGTCAATCATGATGAAGCGGCACTGCTCCGGCGACATGTGATAGACCAGCGAGAGAATCATCGTGTTGATGGAGACCGATTTCCCGGAGCCGGTGGTCCCTGCCACCAGCAAGTGGGGCATACGAGCGAGATCCGCGATAATGGGATCGCCACCAATGTCCTTGCCCAATACCAGTGGCAGCTTGGCGGCTGTTTTAGCGAAGGCATCATCTTCAATGAGCTCGCGCATGTAGACGGTCTCGCGCGTGCGGTTAGGCAGCTCGATGCCAATCGCGTTGCGCCCCGGAATCACGGCGATCCGCGCGGAAACGGCAGACATCGAGCGTGCAATATCATCCGCCAAGCCGATAACGCGGCTTGATTTCGTACCCGCGGCCGGCTCCAGCTCATAAAGCGTGACCACCGGACCGGGGCGGATATTGATGATCTCGCCATGCACGCCGAAATCCTGTAGCACGCTCTCCAGCATCGCCGCATTTTGCTTTAGTGCGGATTCGCTTGGCTGGTTTTTCTTAGTCTTAGCGGGGACCTTTGCCAGCAGACTCACCGAAGGCATTTCAAATTCGCCATGGCGCGGTTGCAGGGCGAGCGTGCCCTGCTTCTTCGTCGCGGGGGGGGTGACTTTTTTCTCTGCTTTGCCACGACGAGTCGGCACAGGGAATTCTTCTTCGTCTTCCTCGACAGGCTCTTCGTCCTCGTCGTCGGCGAACGCGTCTTCATCCAGTTCTGCCTCAACCTCTTCGTCGTCTTCTTCTTCATCGAATGAACGGTCATTCACCCGAGCTCTCATGAATTTTGGCAGACCAATAGGTTTTCTTGTATAATCATTTTCTTCTTCGCGTGTGCGCGATTCGCCACGAAATGCCTCTCGTGCCAGATGGACCACGGCGGCGACATAGGCGGCCACACGTAATACAAGATGACCGATAAGGCGCCATTCACGGCGATTCAGCCCAAGCGCTACCGGGATGGTGACCACCAGTAACGCCAATGCCAGCGGCGCACTCAGATACGCCGGCAGGAAAGACGAAAATTTAGCATGGAGCAAAGCCCCCATGGCACCACCAAACCCACTGGAGACCGGCCAGAACATCGGCGCTTTGATGAACGAGAACAACATGGACGCCCCGGCCAGCGCCACACAGAACGCCACCACACGAATACCCAGCAGCGGAATATGGCCCAGCTGCAGCATGCGCCAGCCCCACGCCAGCATCGTGATCACCATGAGCAGGCTGCCAAGCCCCAGCACCTGCAGTGACATGTCCGAGAGCACTGCCCCAGCAAAGCCACCCAGATTGCTGACGGCTTGATCCGTCGCCCGGTTCAGCGAGGGATCACCACTATCATAGGACAATAGCGCAAGAAAAGCGAACGCACCGAAACACATCAAGCTCAGGCCAATGGCTTGATGCATCATGCGCTGGGTGTAATGGGTCAAACGTGCCATAATTCTTTTACTTTAGCAGAAACAAGCGGCTCTCAGCAGGCTAACAGACCATAAATTGGTTACCAATTGTTTAAGGAACACACCCCTGTGGCACAAAGAGCATACCCCTTGTGCCAAGCCACCAATCTGCGTTATATGGGGAAGCCGTCGGCGGGCGGGGCGCCCGCGAACCCGGTCAGGTCCGAAAGGAAGCAGCCGTAGTGGTTCCGCACCGGGTCGCCGGCGGCACTTCCGTTAAAGCCTGCGAAAGATTTTCCTGCTAGGTATGTGTCTTCGTTTTGTGGACAGATATCTTTGACACCTCTCACTTCACCGCTTCCACTGAGCTCCGAGCAACGCGCTGTACTGCAAGGCGTGCGTGGTATTGCGGCGCTGTGGATTTTCATCGGCCACCTGATGTTTCGCCCCGTCTATGGCCTCGGCGCCTTCACCAGTGAGGGTTCCGGCTGGCTGGGCGAGATTCTATTTTTCCGTTTTCTTGCCGTGGACTGGTTCCTGCTACTCAGCGGCTACGTCCTAACCCGGCATTATGCGGCAGGCTTTACCCGTGCTAGCACGGGCCGTCAGATTGACCGTTTTTATCTGCGCCGTATCATTCGCCTCTATCCGCTCTATCTGCTCTCTCTCCTGCTCGTCGGCCTGTATGAAATTACCGGTGTGGCGCACCCCCTCTCCGCTGGACAGGAAGGCCATGTTTTTGCCGCCTGGCCCGTGACGCTGTCCATCAACCTCCTCATGATGAACGCTTGGGGGCTGATACCGGGCGTCACCTGGAATGAGCCAACCTGGACGATCTCTATCCTTTTTTTGTGCTCCATCCTGTTTCCCAACTTGTGCATTCTGTTTGGCCGCTTCTCACTCAGTCTACGCGCCACGTTGCTACTTATGGCTGCAATGCTGCTAGGCTACTGCGCAGTCTACACGCTGGTAGACATGAAAAGCCACAGCGATGCCACCGGCGCCATTCTGCGTGGGCTGGTATTTTTTTTCATGGGCTACTGGCTCGCCCGCGCCCCGGCGCCGATGTCTGTCCCCCCCCACCGCTGGCATAACATCCTCCTCGCGCTACTACTCCTTAATGCAGCACTTATGATCGTCTGGTTCGCGCTGGGCGGCTTTGTGCTATTGCCTTTCCATCTCAGCTATCCCCTATTGTTGCTCGGTCTGATCCATGGAGAAGGGCCGATCCATCGCTTCTTACGGCGTCCGACCCTGCAGTGGCTTGGCATCATTTCCTACGCGCTATTTGTGTTTCATTATCCGCTGTTGATGCTCGCCAATCATTGGGCGGGGGATTGGTTGCGCAGTATGGCCACGCATCGCTTCTGGGAAGATCTGTGGCTATATTTCGTGGTGATGCTACCCATCATTGGCCTCAGCGGATTACTCACCCGTTGCGTGGATCAACCCCTGCACCGCTGGCTTTCACGCGCGTTGGGTATTGCTACGCCCCACGGAGGCAATACCCCAAAATGTTAATAGCAGATTCCTATAGGTCTTGTGTCCTCCCCTGGGTTGGATTAGGCTTCGCGGCATGAGCCATACTGCTTACCGCGTTCTCGCCCGCAAATACCGCCCGCAAACCTTCGCTGATCTCGTCGGGCAGGAGGTGCTGGTACGCACTCTCTCCAACGCGATTACCTCAGGCCGCGTGGCCCATGCCATTATGCTCACCGGCATCCGCGGTATTGGTAAAACGACTACGGCGCGTATCATTGCGCGGGCGCTCAATTGCTTAGGGCCAGACGGGCAGGCCAGTAGCGCCACCACGGAGCCATGCGGTGTCTGCGCCAACTGCAAAGCCATCGCGGATGGACGCCATGTCGATGTGCTGGAGATGGACGCCGCCTCCCACACCGGTGTGGGGGATATGCGCGACCTCATCGAAACGGTGCATTATGCTCCCACTGCGGCGCGCTACAAAGTCTATATCATCGACGAGGTGCATATGCTCTCCAACAGCGCATTCAATGCGCTGCTGAAAACGCTGGAAGAGCCGCCGCCGCATGTGATTTTTCTGTTTGCCACCACTGAGCTGCGTAAAATCCCGGTCACCATCGTCTCACGCTGCCAGCGATTTGATCTCAAGCGGCTGGACACCGAAACGCTGACGGCACATCTGGGACGCGTGTGCCAGCAAGAGCAGGTCGCCGCCGATGAAGACGCGTTGCGCCTGATTGCACTCGCAGCGGAAGGCTCGGTGCGTGACGGGCTATCCCTGCTCGATCGTGCCATCGCACACGGGCTGGGGAATAGTGCGCCACGCATTGAGGCTGTGGCGGTACGCCACATGCTCGGACTGGCGGATCGGACACGGGTGTTTGAATTGCTGGAAGCGGCGCTCTCCGGTGACGTACAGGCGGCGCTTGACGCCTTGGGCGCACAGTACCGCGATGGGGCAGATCTGGTGCAGCTGATGCAGGAGCTGATGGCGCTGGTACACACCATCACCCGCCTGCAGGTCGCCCCAGTAAGCGACCTTGGCCCAGCCTTTGCCGAGCAGGAAAAAGACCGTGCAGCATCGCTGGCGCAAAAGCTCGCGGTACCGGAAACCACCCGCGCCTGGCAAATGCTCCTGAAAGGCGTTGACGAGGTGAAGCGCGCGCCGGATGCCTTGGCCGCCGCGGAGATGGTACTGATCCGCCTGTGCTATGCGGCGCAGCTCCCCTCTCCGGCGGATCTTCTGCGTAGTCTGCAGGAGGGCGGCTCGGTGCCTGCCCCCTCCCGTGCCCCCGCCGCGCCAGCGCCGCGGCCGATGGCCCCCGCGGGACACGCCATGACCAGCGGGAGCACACCGATTCTGGCCGCGGCCACGCCGATGCCAGCCCATGCCCCCGCGCCGGAATCCCGCCCAACGGCACATCTCAGCCTTGCGGCGTCCAACCCCGCGCCAACGCTGGAGCACTGGCAGGACCTGGTGAGCCTGCTTGATCAGCGGCGAGAGCCGATGCTGCTGCACAACCTGACGCAGACGGTGATTCCTCTCCGCCTCACGCCGGGATGCCTTGAGCTGGCACCCCTGCCCGCCATGTCGCCCGGTTTCCCCGCTAAGCTGGCGGAGTTCCTGCAAGGCGTGATGCGTACTCCGTGGAAAGTCGTCATGGCCACAGGGGACGGCATGACCCTCGCCCAGCAAAAGGAAGCCGCGTATCAGGCAGAGCTGGATGCTTCCAAGCAGGCACCTCTGGTAAAGGCCATTCTTGACGCATTCCCCGGCGCGGATGTCGTCGCGCTGCGCGACCAGTAGCACGATATCCGTCCGTCAGAGCGCCACAACGCCCGCCTGCCTTCCGATAGCAGGCGAACTTGCCAAAGCGCCTCGCCGTGACGAAAAATCGCAAGCACACGCTTGTCGTCTCCTCTGCCTCACCCTATAACCAACCAAGCACATTCAGGAGATGCCCCATGAACATTCAAAAAATGATGAAGCAAGCGCAGCAGATGCAGCAGAAAATCACCGAGCTGCAGGCGGATTTGGAGAAGCGTGAGACTGAAGGCGCAGCCGGCGGCGGCATGGTGAAAGTCACGCTGAACGGCAAAGGCAGCATGCTGAAAATCTCCATCGACCCATCCCTGATCGACAAAGATGAAAAAGAGATGCTGGAAGATCTCATCGTCGCCGCGCACAACGATGCGAAGGGCAAAGTGGAGTCCAGCTTCAACGATGAAATGGGCAAAGTCGCCGGCGGCCTTGGCCTCCCCGGTGGGCTGAAACTACCGTTTTAATCGTGCGGCCCCTTAACCTCAGACAGACACCTGCACCACTGACACGTTCTGATGCCCGCCCCCTCGCCCATTGAACAGCTGATTCATCAGGTCGGACGCCTGCCCGGTCTCGGCCCGCGCTCCGCGCGCCGGGTGGTACTGCAGATGATCAAGCGCCCTGAGGCCCTGATGCAGCCGCTCATTGCTGCCATGCAGGGCGTGATGGGCAGCATTGTTACCTGCTCCACCTGCGGAAACCTCGATAGCACGGACCCCTGCGGCATCTGCACCGATACGCGGCGCGACGCACGCACCATCTGCGTGGTGGAGGAGCTGTCCGACCTGTGGGCGATGGAGCGCTCACACCTTTACCGCGGCACGTATCACGTGCTGGGTGGCGTGCTCTCCGCCATGGACCAGATCGGCCCGGAAAAGCTGAACGTCGATACATTGATTAAACGCGCAGCCAGCGATGCGGTAGAAGAGGTTATTTTAGCAACAAACGCGACCGTGGACGGCCAGACCACCGCCCACTACCTCACCGAGCGCCTGAAGGACGCAAACGTCAAAATCACCCGCCTCGCCCAAGGCATCCCGCTCGGTGGCGAACTGGATTATCTCGATGACGGGACGCTCGGCGCGGCACTGAAGGCACGGCTGCCGTTTTAATTTATCGTCATTCCCGCGAAAGCGGCCATCTCCCTTCGTCATGCTGAACTTGTTTC
>DBAU01000100.1:0-8206 GCA_002291845.1 Alphaproteobacteria bacterium UBA1002
AGCGCATGCGCAGCACGCGCTCTTCCCTCGGGGTAAGCGAGGCGAGAATGCGCGTCGTTGTTTCGCGCAGGTTCGACTGGATGGCCGCATCAATCGGCAGAATCGCATTTTTGTCCTCGATGAAGTCGCCGAGGTGAGAATCCTCCTCGTCACCTATGGGCGTCTCCAGCGAGACCGGTTCCTTGGCGATTTTCATCACCTTTCGTACTTTATCCAGCGGCATCACCAGCTTCTCGGCTAGCTCTTCGGGGGTCGGCTCGCGGCCAATCTCGTGCAGCATCTGGCGTGAGGTGCGGACAATCTTGTTGATCGTCTCGATCATATGCACCGGAATACGGATGGTACGCGCCTGGTCCGCGATCGAACGGGTGATCGCCTGGCGAATCCACCAGGTAGCATACGTGGAGAATTTGTAGCCACGGCGGTACTCGAACTTATCCACCGCTTTCATCAGGCCAATATTGCCTTCCTGAATCAGATCAAGAAACTGCAGGCCGCGGTTGGTGTACTTCTTCGCGATAGAAATCACCAGGCGCAAATTGGCCTCGATCATCTCTTTTTTCGCTTGCGACGCGGTGCGCTCGCCTTTTTGCACATCCATCACCATGCGCTTGAATTCGCCGATATCAACGCCGACTTCACGGGCTATTTTAGCCACTTCCTCACGCAACTCTTCAACCGCAGCACCATGAGATTCGGCAAAATCTTTCCAGCCTTTAGATTTCTTGACCGAAACGCGCTTCAGCCAGTCAGGCTCCAATTCGTGGCCCTGCCATTCCTGAAGAAACTCGCGGCGATCAACCTTTTTCTTATCGGCATAACGGAGGATCTTTCCTTCGATGCTCATTAGGTTACGATTGATGTCATAAAGTTTTTCTGTGAGCTCTTCCACGCATGCATTGGAGAAGCGAACGTCGAGCATCAAATCAGCCAGTTCCTTACGAAGCTTGGCATATTCTTTCATATCTTTGTCAGATACACTGCCTTCACCGAACGCAGCATCCAGGCGTTTCTGCTGGATTTTACGCATCTTTCCACTGATGCCAGCGAATTGGTCCAGCGTAGCCAAAATCTGCGGCAATAATGCATTCTCCATAGCAACCAGTGAGAGAGGATTATCATCCTCGTCTTCTTCGTCTACTTCGCCTTCGGCTTCTGTTTGGCCTTCTTCTTCCTCTTCATCGAGCATGTCTTCATCGTCGAAGTCATCGTCATCG
This sequence comes from Alphaproteobacteria bacterium UBA1002, assembly GCA_002291845.1. Taxonomy (GTDB): domain Bacteria; phylum Pseudomonadota; class Alphaproteobacteria; order Rickettsiales; family UBA998; genus UBA998. The sequence goes on from DBAU01000100.1 coordinate 1,218, forward strand.
AAATCGTCATCATCATCGGACGATGCGGATTTCTTTTTAGCCGCTTTCAACTTTGCTGCGGCTTTCTTGGCTTCTTCTTTCTTCTTTTTCTCTTCGGCTTTTTTGGCCTCTTTTTCTTCCTTAGCCTTCTGCTTGGCTTCTTCTTTGAGGCGCTTTTCTTCAGCTAGCTTTGCCGCTTTTTCTTCTGCTGGAGTTAGTTTGGGAGCCTCTGGCGCAGCAACAACAGGGGCAACGGGCAGGCCATTTTCACCCAGCTCCTCATTGGCTCCGAACGTGGCATCTAGATCCACAATTTCACGAAGCAGCATTTTTCCTTCTGCCAGATCATCGCGCCACTTCAGCAATTCATGCATGATGACTGGATTCTCAAACAAGGCGCTGATGAGCATCTCACGGCCCTTTTCAATCCGCTTAGCGATCTCAATTTCGCCATCGCGAGAGAGCAGCTCCACATTCCCCATCTCGCGCAAATACATGCGCACGGGATCATCCGAGCGGCCAATCGGCTCTGCGGTCTCTTCCTTCGGTTCGCCCAGCTCGTCTTCGTCGGCTTCCGGCGGCAGGACATCCTCTTCTTCGTCCGCCGCCGCGGCATCTAGTTCGCTATCTTCCACCACGCGGATCTTCAGCTGGGAAAGCTGCGCAATCATCGCATCAATTTTCTCAGGAGAAAACTCATCCGCAGGGAGATACTCATTCAGATCACTGTAGGTGATCAGCCCTTTATTTTTACGGGCCACTTCAACCAAACGCTTGAGCAGCTTGGCTTCTGCCGCCCCCCCAGCATCTGGCGCTGCTTTGCCCGCAACTGACTTAGCCGTTTCTTTGGGAGCCGCTTTAGCTGGCTTGGCTTCTTTGGCAAGGCTCTGTTCTTTTTTTGCAGTCATGGGTTTTTGCTGGTTTTCTTTTTTTGCTGGGGTTTGGGAAGTCTTGATCGCTTTGGCTGGCGGCTGCTTTGCTACTGGCTTGGGCTTTGACACTGGCTTCGAAAGTTTTGCAGCTTTTGCCGGTGCGTTTTTAATCAAACGTACTGCGGGCGCCTTTTTAACTGATGCTTTTTTAGGCAACACCTTCGTCGCTGGGGCTTTGGCTTTTACGGCGGGTTTACTTTTCGCGGAAGGAGATTTTTTGTTAGGCGCTACTTTTTTTGTCTGCTTTGACGCTGGTGCGTTTTTTTTAGCCACCAGCTTCGGCTTTGCTGTCACCGCTTTCTTTACGGGCTTTGCGGCCACTTTACGGCTCACAGAGGGTGCAGCGGGTTTTTTCTTGGCAGGAGCTGGCTTAGCGGCAGGCTTCTTGATGGGTTTGGCTTTTTTGGCGTTCTGAGCCTGTTTTTTTACTGGTTTTGCCGGAGCCATAGTTTTCCCTGCTTTCGTATCCTTTGGTTTGGGTGGGAACAAAAAGAACCACACGCCGACACCTCAACCGCGCTTCGTGTAAGAGTCGAAGACGATAAAGCTGTGCGGCATACCACCCTCTGAGACGTCTGGCCACTATATAATTGGTTTTTTTGTCGATTCAATGGGTAGCACCGGTTCTCACCTGCGGGCAAGGTAAAAACACCACACTGTCATAGGAAAGTAACAGTCAGCCCATCCCCTCTTCAGGAAAAAAGCTCTGAGTGTGGCGTACATCGCTGATTCGCTGGCGTAAGTGCTCCATGCGCTGCCAATCCTGTTCATCCATCGTGCGTGCAAAACGACCTTGTGCCTGAGCAAACGCATCCTCCAGATCAATCAGCTCCAGACGCTGCCCGAGATAGCGTAGTTGCAGGCGTGCGGCCGCTTCCCCGCCCTCCTCTGCTGCCTGCAATAGGGCAATAGGAAGGTAGCGTGCCGTTTCTTTTAAAAAAGCCTGCCAGGGCTTTGCACCCAGCACCTCGCGTAGATGGGCCTGCAACGTATCGCGGCACGCCTCCCCCTCATGCAAAGCTTCCAGAAGATGATCCCGCAATGCCGCATGCGTGGAGCTGGCAAAAGCCGCTTGTCCGAGTGACTCTTCCCACGCACCATCCCACAAGATCGGATAATAGCTGAACAATAGCATCAATCCCAAATAGGCATCCTCTCGAGCCGCTTGTTGCTGCTCACGTGGCGCTTGCAATACAACACGCGAGCGCTGGATGGAGGAGGACACCTCACGGGCTTTGCTGGCCACTCCGGAAACTACCCCACGCTTGGCGGTAGAACGGCGCGCCTGCCAAAGCCGTTCTTTGATTGCTTGCAGATAGTAGCCCCGGACAGCCGGATGCTCGATACGCTCCACCGCCTTTTTCAAGACGGCCTCCAAACCGGCTTGCTGCTCCGGCGTGGCATGCGAGCGCTGCTGATAATATGTGTCCCAGAACACCTCAATGAGCGGCAGGCGCTGCGCAAGTAGCTTTTCCAATGCCGCTGGGCCATGGCGCTGCACCAGAGAGTCCGGGTCCTCCCCCTGTGGCAGGCGAACAAACGCCAGACTTTTTCCCGGCTGCAAAGCGGGCAGTGCCAACTCGAGCGCACGCTCCATAGCGCGCCAGCCAGCGGCGTCCCCATCCAGGCATAGCACAGGTTCATCAGACATCTGCCACAAAAGCCCCAGCTGTTCCCGCGTGATGGCGGTACCAAGGGGCGCGACGGCCTGATCCATCCCGGCTTGGGCCAATGCAATCACATCCATGTAGCCTTCCACCACCAACACCGAGCCGGATTTTGCGGCTGCACGACGTGCAACATCCAGATGATAGAGGTTATAACTCTTTTTAAAGAGGGGCGTATCTGGTGAATTCAGGTACTTGGGCCCCTTTGCCTCCGGATCAATTAATCGCCCACCAAATGCAATAACTCGCCCTGCCCCATCGAGGATTGGGAATATCAAGCGTCCGCGAAATTTATCATAGGTGGCGCCACCATCCTCCTGGCGCGCCAATAATCCAGCCTCCCACAGCTCAGATTCGCGAAAGCCTTTGGCCATTAATGCTTCTTTGAGTGCGGTACGTTTTTGTGGGCCATAACCGAGGCGGAATTCATGAACCGTATCCTCACGCAGGCCACGGCGCGACAGATATTCCCGCGCGGGGGCCCCACCCGCCAGTCGCAACTGCTGGCTGAACCATGAAGCGGCTGCCTCAACCACGTGATACTGCCGCTCTGCCTTGTCCAGAGCCTCACGCTGTACACGCGTGGGTTGCGGAAGGCTCATGCCGGCCTGACGGGCGAGATTCTCCACTGCTTGCGTGTAACTAAGATTCTCATAATCCTTAATAAAACCGATTACATCACCGTGAGCACCACACCCAAAGCAATGGTAGAAGCCTTTGGCATCATTGACGGTAAACGAGGGAGTTTTCTCATTATGGAAGGGGCATAAGCCACTAAATTCACGCCCCGCCCGCTTCAACGTGATGCGCTGCCCGATGACCTCGGAAATCCGGTAATGTTGGCGCAGCCGGTCAAGGAATTGCGGAGGGTAGCGCATGTCAAGGGGAAATGGTTTAAATTTTGCTAAATTCTGATCTTGCCTTTTACGTTCTCAGATAGCACGATCAGATCATGCAGCGCAACGTCATGCCTACACCGCCCTTGAGTGGCGTCCGAATTAACAAGCAATTTTATCCGGTTGTCGTGCGTCCACTTTCCAACGCCCGACGACTGAGATTGCGGGTTGATCCCATGCGTGACAGCCTGGTGCTCACCGTGCCGTCGCGCTGCTCTGAGCGCCGGATTGAGTCTTTTTTACAGGAAAAACAGGGATGGGCTGAGGAAGCACTGTCCACCTTGCCCCCTCGCCAGCCCTTGAGCTTTGGTGCTATCATTCCTGTGCTTGGGCGGGAAGTGGCGATTGTTCCTGCAGCATACGGACGCAGCGGTCCCGGCTTGCTGCCCGTGCTCGCCACCCCTTCCAAATGTGAGGAAACAGTCAAGCGGATGCTGATGGCGCAACTGCAGAAATACATTGAACGCAAAGCGGAGCAGTATGCGCTGCAAATTGGCGCCAAACGCATTAAAGAAGTGATTCTACGCGATGTTAGCTCCTGTTGGGGCAGCTGCACGGTCGCGGGGCGGCTGATGTTCTCCTGGCGGCTGGTATTTGCACCTAAATTTGTGATTGATTACGTCATCGCCCATGAGGTGGCGCATCTGAAAGAGATGAATCATAGCGCCAAGTTCTGGCGGCTGAATGCCCGACTTTCCCCCCGCATGAATGAAGCCCGCGCGTGGCTTCATATGCACGGCCATTCGCTTTATCGCTATGGCACCGTGCCAGACACGTTGCCAGCCTGAGTCCTTGCTGCAGCGTTCACTAAATCTTCATTATTATTTGCACAAAGACGGCCTATAGTCCGCAAAAGCCTATGGAGCCTACGTCTATGTCCGAGCGTCCTAACGCATCTGCCCCCAACCGCAACGCCCCTGCACGTCATACACGGGTGCCTGTGCCGGAGCCTCTTCGCAATGCGCTTTTACAATTTCAATCCATGGACCGAAACCAGGATGGGATCTTAACCGGGGATGAGCTCGTGGCGCATAGTCAGATTGTCCGGGCCAATCATTCACTCATGCTGCAAGGGGAACCACCGGTTCCTCTACCCGAAGGTCGCACCACCGAGCTGAATCCCGTCATTCGTGCGCTTCGTAGTCAGCTTGTTGGTGTCACAGTCACGAACCATGGTCTGCAGCCTCCCGCTTCACATCACGGCGCGCCGGAAGCCCCTAACGCGATAGAGCAGGACTTAACCAGCCTGCTTAGTGGCCTGGCACAACGCAATCCCCTGGCGGCGCAGGCCTTAGCGCGGATCATTGGGGATCGTCAGCGGGAAATGCGGCAAGACGAGAAGGTCGTCACGCGCGAAGAGCAGAGCATGCTCCGTGCCATACGCAGCGGCGCAGCTGATGAGCTGTTACGCCGAATCCCGCGCGTCGCGGCGGACATCAGCGCCCAACAGATCATTGACGCAACGGCGATCCATCCTGATTTTCACCCCTCGATGCCATCCGATCCATTCGAAGGCGAGGTTTTCAGAGGCCCGTATCGGGGAACTCCTGTAGAGCCTAAAAACCCAGTTCGCCGGGGCTAACTACCGCCGCCGAGGATCGCTGGTGGGATAATGATACTCCACTTCAGCGTTGGATCCTTTTTCCAGTAGCTTGTCCCAGAAAGACTTACCGAGATTTACATCCCGCGCAGGTGAGGCGCTAGGTGGCGGAGGCGCCCCCTTTACCGCAGGCGATGGCGCATCAGAGATCTCGGGTGAAGCCGCTTCTCCTGATTGACTGAACCACGGAAGGAACGATCCCGCGCCGTAGGTCATCGGCAATTCACTCACTGCGAAGCCCTCTTCGGCAGGCTTCATATACGCCGCCCAGATCTGCGCCGGAAGATTCCCTCCGGTCACTTTGGCCGTGGGGGTGTTGTTATCGTTACCGATCCACACGCCGGTGGTAAGATCGGGCGTATAGCCAAGGAACCAGGCATCCTTGTAATCTGAGGTGGTGCCCGTCTTCCCCGCGGCAGGACGGCCAATCGCCGCTGCCCGCCCGGTGCCGGACGTGATGACGCCGGAAAGCAGATTATTCATCATTGCCACCGTGTCCTGGCTCAGCACAATGTAAGCCCCTGTATCGCGACGTTCAAACAGCAGCATATTATCTTTTTTGCGGCGAATTTCCCGGATGCCATACGGCCGAACCCCTAGTCCGTTTGACGACAGATGTGCATAGGCCGTCGTCATTTCAAGCAGCGTCACTTCCGCCGCGCCGAGCGAAACGCTCCATGCGGGCGGAAGCTTTGAGGTAATCCCCATGCGCCGCGCCGCATTGATGATATTGCCAAGCCCCACGGACTGCGCCACTTGCACGGCCACCGTATTCACCGATTGCGCTACCGCCTCACGCAACGGGATACTGCCCAGATATTTTCCTGTGTAATTACGCGGGGACCATGGCCCGCTGGAGGTAGATAAGGTAATCGGGCGGTCTTCCACCATCTGGTCAGGCCGCCAGCCATTTTCCACCGCCGCAGTGTAGACAATCATTTTAAAAGAAGAGCCAGGCTGACGCCGTGCCTGTGTGGCGCGGTTATATTGGCTCTTAGCGTAATCATGGCCTCCAATCATGGCGACCACCGCACCGCTGGGACGCATGGAAACCAGCGCTGCCTGACTGACCTTCTTTTGCTTCATCACCTCACTTGTGAGCACGCTTTCCAGCGCATGTTCAGCATGCGCCTGAAAAGAACGCTCCAGCGTGCTGTGAATAATGATATCATCCTCCACATTCGGCAGAATGTCAGGCAACTGATCCACCACCCAGTCTGCAAAATACCGCCCACTCTGCCCTTCTCCGGATTCAATGGCATCGGGCAAGCGGAACCCTTCAAAGGCAGCATCAGCCTCCGCCTGTGACAGCGTGCCAGCATCCACCATGTTCAGCAGCACTTGCCGCGCGCGCTTTTTGGAAACCTCCAGATTGGCCGTTGGCGCATAACGTGATGGTGCTTTCAGCAGCCCCGCAAGCAAGGCAGACTCAGCCAGTGTTACCTCGCGTGCGGATTTATTGAAGTAATGGCGAGCCGCGGCATCCACCCCATAATTTCCTGCCCCAAGATACACCCGATTGAGGTAAATGCTCAAAATCTCTTCCTTGGTGAAGCGTGATTCCAGCCAGAAAGCAAGCAACATCTCCTGTAGCTTACGGCGCAAGGTACGCTCCGGCGTGAGAAAGATATTTTTTGCCAATTGCTGCGTAATGGTCGAACCGCCCTGGGCCAGCGAGCCACGTTGCAGATTTACCCACATGGCGCGTGCAATGCCTAACGGATCCAATCCAAAATGTGAGAAGAAATGACGGTCTTCCGTGGCCAGTACCGCGCGTACCAACGCAGGGGGGAGATCATCAAAAGCCAGGGTATCACCATAAATATGCCCGTAGCTTTTTAGTACGTCTCCCTCGGCAGAGAGCACCTGAATACCGTGCGTTTCCCGAGGTTGGTTCAGCTTGCTGATGTCCGGC
>DBAU01000100.1:8523-8745 GCA_002291845.1 Alphaproteobacteria bacterium UBA1002
GCTTGCTGATGTCCGGCAGGTCGTGGGCAAAGTAAATCACCGTTCCAAACAACAAGATGAAACAGGTGAGCATCAGTGAGCCAAGCGCGGCCAGCATCCCACGAGAGAGAAGCATACGCTTTATTTTTACCCACAGGCTGGTTTTCTGAGGCTTCTTGCGCCGCCCCCCTCCGCCACCATTGCCCCCGCGCGCCGGTTTACGCGGACCGCCCCCGCCACTTC
>DBAU01000009.1 GCA_002291845.1 Alphaproteobacteria bacterium UBA1002
CCCATGCATGGCCGCCATAACGTGCAAAACTCGCTGGCCGCCATCGCGGTGGCGCGTGAATTGAAAATCGCCGATGCGCAGATTGTGCAAGGCTTCGGCGCGTTCAAAGGCGTCAAGCGCCGCTTCACCAAAACCGGTGAGGTGAACGGCATCACCATCATTGATGATTATGGCCACCACCCGGTAGAAATTGCTGCCACGCTCGGCAGTGCGCGGCAGGCGGTGGGCGCGACCGGCGGGCGCGTGATTGCCGTGGTGCAGCCGCACCGCTACACCCGCCTGCGCGATCTGTTCGAGGAGTTCTGTACCTGCTTCAACGAGGCGGATACGGTGCTGGTGGCGGATGTTTATACCGCCGGCGAATCACCCATTGAGGGCATCCACCGCGACGCGCTGGTGGAGGGTCTGCGCCGCCACGGCCATAAACATGCCGAGCCGCTGGAGAGCGATGCCGTATTACCCGAGAGTGTCGCGAAGTTGGCGAAGCCGGGCGATTTCGTCATCTGCTTAGGGGCCGGCAGCATCTCCTACTGGGCGCAGGCGCTGCCGGGGAAACTGGCGGCCCAACTCGGTGTGCCGTTTGTCGCTGATCCCAAAATGGCGCATGGCTAGCGCATGAGCGCCATGCTGCCCGGGCGTGGGACGCACGCCATCGGCCAACCTCGTCAGGCGGCTGCTCAATTTCCTTACGGCCTCGCATCGCCGGATGCTTCGAATGGGAAAACGCTAAGTCGCGCGGATGCGTCCCTTCTGCTCGCGCTTGGCCGCTGGAAGCCTATGCTGGATCATGCGTGGCAGCTCGCGCAGACCGAATCATTTGAATTGGCCTTTGCCCCTGCGTCTGAAGCCATCCGCTTGTCTGCTGATGTACATCCTCAATATCATTTCCTTGAATCTGGCTTGCACACAGCGCTGGGTTCGCTGCATCTGCGTCACGGTGAATGGGAGGAAGCGACGCGCCATTTTGATCGTGCCGTATTCCTACACCACGATAACGATGTGGCGCAGGCAGGGCAGGGCGCGGCAGCGCGTCACGAGAGGGTAGAATTGCCCCCCTACACCCATGCCAAGACGTGGGTGGAATGGATGGAATTCTGTGGGGTAGCGCAGAGCGAGCTGCAAAGCGGGTTTTTTGAGCCCTGGGTGCGGGCAGGGCGCGCAGCGAAAACCGAGGCGGTTTCCTTGTTTTCCCATGCAATAACCCTTTGCGACGCGACGCATCGGCAGTATCATGCCCTCGCTGCGCAGCCATGGTGGCTGCGTGCTGCCCTGCACCGGGCGCTGGGTGAGCCGTTGCTGGCCATGAATGACCTCTCGCGGGGTCTGGATCTGGATCGGCAAAATGGCTGGGCGTTGGCGCAGATGGCAGAATTAAAGGAATGACCGTGAGCCTTGCTGCACTGAAACAGGACGACGCCAACGCCCGCATGGCGGTACTAAAGGAGCAGGTGCGTGGCCGCCTGCGCTCGCAGGTCGCGCTGGCTAATCGCTGCTGGTTTCAGGTGGGCGGTCCGGCGGACTGGCTCTTTATTCCGGAAGATGCGGAGGATCTGGAGCGCTTTTTACAGCTGCGGCCGCGTGAATTGCCGCTGTTTGTGCTTGGGGTCGGCTCTAACCTGCTGGTGCGTGACGGCGGGATTGAGGGGGTTGTCGTGCGGCTGGGGCGCGGCTTTGCCGGGATGGACGTTTTGCCTTCCACGAACGATGGGCAGCGCCACATTAAAGTTGGCGCGGCGGCGCTGGATCTCAATGTCGCGCAGTTCGCGCGGGAGCATGGCATTGGCGGGCTGGAGTTTCTCTCGGGCATTCCCGGCACCATCGGCGGAGCATTATTCATGAATGCGGGGGCGTACGGGCGCGAGATCAAGGACGTGCTGGTGGAAGCCATCGCGCTTGATCCGCAGGGGCAGCGCCATCGCCTGACGCCTGAGCAGCTGGGCTTTACCTATCGCCATTCGAGCCTGCCGGAGGGCTGGATTTTCACCGAAGCCGTCCTGCAAGGCGAGCCTGCCGCCGTTGATGACATTGCCGCGCGGATGCACAAGATTGCCGAGGATCGCGCCGCGGCGCAGCCAATCAAGGCGCGCACGGGCGGCAGCACCTTTACGAATCCGCCCGGCCATAAAGCCTGGCAGCTGGTGGATGCCGCGGGATGCCGTGGCCTCACCATTGGCGGGGCGCAGGTGTCGGAAAAGCACGCGAACTTCCTGCTGAATACCGGCACCGCCACGGCGGCGGAGCTGGAAGCGCTGGGCGAGGAAGTCCGTCGCCGTGTGAAGGAAACGAGCGGGATTGAGCTGCAGTGGGAGATTAAACGTATTGGAAGGGTTCATTCTTCAGAGTTAAGCGTTCAGGAATCGTAAGTTATTTTTGTTATCTTTCTGCCTGAATCCACTAGACTCTGAACTCTGAACTCTGAACTCTTTAAGGAAAGATCATGACAAAACATGTGGCCCTTCTCAAAGGTGGCTGGTCGGCAGAACGGGAAGTTTCACTCTCCTCTGGTGCTGGAGTTGAGAAAGCTCTTCTACAGCTCGGCTACAAGGTGACAGTGATTGATGTGCAGCCGGATATCGCGCAGCGCCTGAACGAAGTGAGGCCGGATGTGGTCTTCAATGCCTTGCACGGCCAGTGGGGCGAAGATGGTTGCATTCAAGGCCTGCTTGAGCTGTTGAAGATTCCTTACACCCATTCCGGCGTGCTCGCCTCGGCGCTGGCGATGGATAAACCCGCGGCCAAGCGTATTTTTGCCGCAGCCGGTCTGCGCTGCCCGGAAGGCGCCGTGATGACCTTTGAGGCGCTCTGCACGGCCTGCCCGTTTGAGTTGCCCGTGGTGGCTAAGCTGCCGAATAACGGCTCCAGCGTCGGTGTATATATTATTCATGCCCCGGAGGAGCTTGAGCCGTTAAAAGCCAAGATTTTGCCAGATCAAGAGCTGCTGGTAGAGCGCTACATTCCGGGCCGCGAAATTCAGGTGGCGGTGCTGGAGGATGAGGCACTGGGCGCCATCGAAATCCGCCCGTTGGGTGAGTTTTATGACTATGAAGCGAAATATACCGCGGGGAAGGCAGAGCATGTGATGCCTGCACCGCTTTCTGAGGTCGATTATGCCCAAGTTTGTGAGCTGGCGGTGCGCGCCCATAAGGCGCTTGGTTGCCGAGGTGTCACACGTTCGGATTTTCGTTTCGATGACACCAAGCTGGGTGAGAGCCTGTTTTACCTTTTAGAAACCAATACTCAGCCCGGGATGACCCCTTTATCGCTTGTCCCAGAAATTGCAGCGCATAAAGGAATCGCCTACAATGATATTGTTCGCCGCTTGGTAGAAAGCGCGCGTCTGGATAATCAATAGGGATTAGCATGGCCCGGGCAACCCAGAGGCAGCAGACCAGCCGCAAGGCATCGCGCACAAAGGCAAAGAAAAAGCTTGCCCAGCGCGCGCGCCGCTGGGGGTTTAGCATTGGTGCGGGCATCGGTGTGTTACTGCTGGCGGGAGGAAGCTGGCAGATTTACTCGCTCGATCTGATCACCCGCGCCGGGCGTGCCGTGGATGCCTCTGTCAGTAAGGGCATGGCGTCTGCCGGATTCCGGCTGAATCAGATTGAGGTGAAAGGCCGACATAAAACGGATGCTACGCGCATTAAAGAAGCCATCGGTATCGCGCAGGGAGATTCGATTTTTACGAGCTCGCTGGATGACATCCGCACCAACCTGGAAGCGATTGACACGGTTCGTCGTGCCACGGTGGAGCGGCGCTTGCCCGATCGTCTCTTTATCGAGATTGAGGAGCGCACGCCTGTTGCCGTCTGGCAGAACCAACAAACGCTTAAAGTCGTGGATGCCGATGGTGTGGTGCTGACCAAAGAGCCTCCCGCGGAGCATCGCCACTTGATGGTGGTGGTGGGAGAAGATGCCCCACGCCATCTGCCCGAACTTTTCCGGCTGCTCACTGCGCAGGCGTCTCTGGCGCCGGAGGTCACTTCGGCCGTACGAGTGGGGGGGCGGCGCTGGGATCTGCGTTTGAAGAATGGTATTAAAGTCATGCTGCCTGAGGATGAGCCAGCGGATGCGTTGCGTAAGCTTGCCGCCTGGAAAGAAGAAAAGAAGATTCTTGAGAAAGCCATTACAGCGATTGATTTCCGACTGAAGGAGCGCGTGTTTATCCGCCTGACTCCCGAGGAGGGGCAAAAGCCTGCCACCGCTGGCAAGGCGCAGGAGGTATAGCGTATGTACCGGCCTTATCAATCCATTCGAGGTCGCAAAGGCAGTGTCGCTGCACTTGATATTGGTACGTGTAAAGTCGCCTGTCTGATTGCTGAGGAGGACGAAGAGGAAAATCTCCGCATTATCGGCATTGGTCATCAGTTGGCGCGTGGACTGAAGAATGGCCGGGTGATTAGCGCGCGCGACTTGGAGGAATCCATCCTCTCGGCGGTGCATGCGGCGGAACAGATGGCAGGTGCCACCATTGAGAATGTAGTGGTCAACGTGTCTGGACCGGATGTGGCCTCCCATGTATTGGGGATTGATCTTGATATCGCCGGCGAAGGGGTGGGCGAGCAGGATATTGCTGATCTGATGCGTGAGGGGTGTGCCTCCGTGCAAGATGACCATCGTGCGCTGATTCACTGCTTTCCGGTGGAATATCGGCTGGATGGTGCACGCGGCATCCGTGATCCGCTCAATATGTTTGGCAATACGCTTGGGGCGGATCTCAACATCATTACCGCGGATAGTACGCGTTTGCGCAATCTGGCGCATTGCGTCAATCGTTGCCACCTCAATATTGCTGAGTTTGTTGCTTCCCAGCATGCCTCAGCCTATGGATGTTTGGATGTAGATGAGATGGAGCTGGGTACCACGCTGATTGATATGGGTGGCTCGGAAACCAGCTTTGCGCTCTTTTCGCAAGGTCGGAATATTTTCTCAGGCTCCATTCCGATTGGCGGGCAGCATGTTACTAGTGATATTGCGCAAGGCCTCACCACGTCGCTAGCCAGTGCAGAGCGGCTGAAAAACCTCCATGGAAGTGCGATTGCCGCACCGAAAGATACGCAGGTGATGATTGAAATCCCGCAGATTGGCGAGGAGCAGGAAGGTGATGAGCCGAATACCGTGCCGCGATCCACGCTGATCGCCATTATCCGCCCGCGGCTGGAAGAAATTTTTGAGATGATCCGTGATCGTATCCATGCCAGCGGTATGGAAGGCCGGGCGGGTCGTCATGCCGTGCTCACCGGGGGGGCTAGCCAGATGGTTGGTGTGCGTGACCTGGCTGCCCGAACCTTGGGCAAGCAGGTGCGCATCGCTAAGCCGCGCCTTCTGCCAGGATTAGCAGATTCCGTCAGCGGTGCGCCGTTCTCCTGTGCGATCGGCATGCTGCATTTCGTGAATACTCGCCTTCCGGAAGATATTCTGGTCGAAGCACGGCGTCGCAGTTCTGGGCTGGGTAGCCGCACACAGAAAATGGTTGCCTGGCTGCGCGACAACTTCTAGCCGTACCCCTCTGTATATATGGCATCTGCTTTACGGGCGTAATTTCCGCTGAAGATACAGAGATAGTGGCTTCATCACGAATCCATGTGCGGCGCTTGAGCAGAAAAAGAACACAAGATGTGGTAATTCTGTCGCGGATTTCTGTTTATCGCCCGCAAAAATTCCATTATGACTAATAGGGTCCGCGTCGCACATACAAGGAGCCCTTCATGACCCTCAATCTGCATCTGCCTAGCCAATCGCATACACTTCGTCCGGTGATCACTGTTATTGGCGTCGGGGGTGCGGGGGGGAATGCCGTCAATAACATGATTAATTCCAATCTGGAGGGCGTGCAATTTGTGGTGGCCAATACCGATGCACAAGCCCTCGATGCCGCGATGACCGAAAATGTTATCCAGCTGGGAACCAGCGTTACGCAGGGGCTTGGTGCTGGCGCAAATCCCGACACGGGGCGCGCGGCAGCAGAAGAATCGCTCTCTGAGATCGGCTCGCATTTTGAAAACAGTAATATGGTGTTTATCACTGCGGGCATGGGCGGCGGTACCGGCACGGGCGCTGCACCAGTGATTGCGCGCATGGCCAAAGAGCAAGGCATTCTGACGGTTGGTGTAGTGACTAAGCCCTTCCAGTTTGAAGGTGGCAAGCGTATGCGTATTGCCGAAGAGGGTCTGCGCGAGCTGCAGCAATATGTGGATACGCTGATTGTCATTCCCAATCAAAATCTGTTCCGTATCGCAAATGAAAAAACCACCTTTGCCGATGCCTTCCGCATGGCGGATGAGGTACTTCATTCCGGCGTGCGTGGGGTGACGGACCTGATTGTGAAGCCGGGTCTCGTGAATCTTGATTTTAATGATATTCGCACGGTCATGCGCGAGATGGGCAAAGCGATGATGGGGACGGGGGAAGCCAGCGGTGAGAAGCGCGCGCTGGAAGCTGCTGAGGCGGCCATTTCTAATCCCTTACTCGATGATATCTCACTCAAAGGAGCCCGTGCCGCGCTGATCAACATCACCGGTGGTCTGGATATGACGCTGTTTGAAGTGGATGAGGCGGTAAACCGCGTCCGTGAGGAAGTGGATCCGGATGCTAATATTATCTTCGGCTCTACCTTCAACGAGAATCTGCAGGGTGCCATGCGCGTTTCTGTGGTGGCAACCGGAATCGATGCCGATGCTCTGAGTGAAAGCAATCAGGAATATGCGGCGTCGCAGGCGGCGCAGAATAAGCGTCCCTTCAGCTACATGCCGCCCCGTCGTCCGGGCGCTGGTACGACCTCTACGGCCGCTCCGGCAGCGCGTCCAGCCGCTGTAGCGCCTGCGCCAGCGGCGCCAACAGCGAAGCCTGCAGCTGCTGCACAGGCTCCCGCTGCACGCATGCCGGTGAAGCCGACCTCGGTACAAGCGGCAGCCCCCGTGCCAGCCACTCCGAAGCCGACGGCAAAGCCTCAGGTTGAACCTGTCTTTGAAGAAGATGATACGTTGGATTTCATGTCTGAGCCGACGGTATCCAAAGCACCGGCTGAGAGTGCGGATGATCATGGGCCGCTCTTTTTTGGTGGTGAACGTCCGGTATCCGCATCGCGCGCACAGCCCGCGATGGACGAGGAGTCGGCCGGTCATGGGTTTGGCTTTCTCAATCGCATTGCCGAGGTCAGCCGCGCCTTATCGCAGCGCAATGACGATCCCGCCCCAGCAGAAGCTTCCGGTCGCGTACGGACAGTTGAAATTACGGCTGATAAGCCAGCAGAGTCTGCGGCCAGTTATACGGCCGGCCGTGAAGAAGAAAACTACGATATTCCGGCATTTTTACGTCGTCAGGCCAATTAACTACGCCAAACCACGCATCGTAAGGGCCGTAGCACCGTGCTGCGGCCCTTCGTTTTTGTAGATTTTTTGCGTAAAATCCTGGGCTGTTTTTTTGCAGAATCCCTTGCGCCCCGTTTCTTTAAAAGAGCGAAGTGCATGGGAATTGTCATTTCGATAAGTGGCTGATGTGGAATGCTTTTGCAGGCTGCTGAAGATTGCAACAATCTGTCACAAAGTGTGAATTGTGAGGTGGCGATGGATCCGTTAATTTGCCTATCAAGAAAAAAGGTATCCTATGCAACATACTCTTAAACATGCGGTCTGCCTACACGGGGTTGGTCTGCATTCCGGACAAACCATCCGCATGACCCTGCGTCCTGCTGGGCCGGATGAGGGCATTATGTTTCAGCGTACGGATATGGAAGGCCCCGCATCCTTTATCCCCGCGACGTATGACCGCATCAGTGACACGCGCCTGTGCAGCGTTCTGGAGAATGGTTATGGTGTAAAAATCGGCACCGTGGAGCACCTCATGGCTGCGCTGTGGGGCGCTGGCGTTGATAATGCGGTCATTGAAATAGATGGCTCGGAAGTTCCTATCATGGATGGTAGCTCAGAGCCCTTCATCACCCTGCTTGAGCAAGCGGGCCTCGAGGAGCAGGATGCGCCGCGTCGTCTGCTAGTGGTGGATCAGGTGATTGAAGTGCGCGATGGTGATGCCTATGCCCGCATCGAGCCGCACGATGGCTTTGTGTTGGACGTTGCGATTGATTTTGCGCATGCTGCCATCGGTGCGCAGCGAGCGGAGTATGATTTCTCCGACACCACCTTTGCTGAGGCCCTCTCCAAAGCGCGTACATTTGGCTTCGCGGAGGATGTGGAGCGCCTGCGTGCGGCTGGGCTTGCCCGTGGCGGATCGCTTGAGAATGCTGTGGTGATTGGCGCAGAGGGCGTGCTCAACACAGAAGGTCTGCGCTACCATGATGAATTTGTGCGCCACAAGGCTCTGGATTGCATCGGTGATTTTTTCCTCTGCGGCTATCGTCTCTCCGCGCGGGTAACCATGGTCAAGCCGGGCCATCGTGTGAATAATCTTTTGATGCGTGCCTTGATGGCGCGCACCGATGCCTGGCGCTTACAGGATGATTTGACCAGCGCGACACTTTCGACGTTGACGGCTGCGCGTGGTGGACGTTCGCCGTTGGCTCGCGTGCTGCATCAGGCCGATAAATAGGCATCTGTCCTCCTCTGGCCAACAGATTGTTCAGGTACATTTCCCCTGAAATCCGCGTTCACTTTTGATGGCGCGATGCTATAACCGGATCATGCCGATTCATCCACGACGCTTCCTGCTCCGTAGCTCCGCGCTTCTGCTCGCTCTCAGCCTTTCTGGCTGCAGCATGTTTGAGGGCAGCTGGTTTGAGAGTGAAGAGGAGGAAAAAAAGCGCGAGCTCGCGGAGGAAGCCGAGGCATCACCGGAAGAATTATACGAAAAAGCACGCTATGAATTCGCGGAAGGAAAGTTCAAAACCTCTGTAAAATCTTTCGATGACGTGGAGCGCCTGCATCCTTATTCGGAATGGTCTTCACGATCCCAGATTATGTCCGGTTATGCCAGCTATCGTGCCAACCAGTACGATGACGCGATTCTCACGTTTGAGCGCTTTGTTAAAATGCATCCAGGTCATGAAAGCGCACCCTATGCGTATTATATGATGGCGCTTTGCTACTATGAGCAGATCTCTGATGTAGGGCGCGATCAGGGACTCACCCAGAAGGCGCAGGAATCATTGCGTACGGTTGTGCAGCGTTTTCCCGATACGGAATTTGCGCGTGATGCAAAACTGAAGCTTGATCTGACCGAAGACCATCTGGCCGGTAAGGAGATGATGATTGGGCGCTACTATCTGGAGCGCGATGAGTATCTGGCCGCCGTCAACCGTTTCCGCACCGTGGTACTCGATTACCAGACAACCAGCCATGTGCCGGAGGCGCTGCACCGCCTGGTCGAAACCCATCTAAAGCTGGGTGTGGAAGACGAAGCACGACGCTATGCAGCGGTACTCGGGCATAACTTTCCCTCAAGCACATGGTATAAGCGTAGCTATGCCTTGCTTGAGAAAAATGGCGTCGCGCCGCCGGATGTGGACAAAGGATTATTCAGTACGTTGCTCTCGGGAATCTGATGCTGACGCAGCTGACCATTCAAAATCTGGTGCTGATTGAAAAAGCAGAGATGGCATTGCAGCCGGGATTGTGCGTGCTTTCTGGAGAAACAGGCGCCGGAAAATCGATTCTGCTTGATGCGCTGGGATTGGCCCTTGGTGCCCGTAGCGAAGCCCGGCTGGTACGCAAAGGCGCTGAAAAGGCGCAGGTGACGGCGGTGTTTGAGATGGAAGGTCACCGCGCCGTGGCAAGCGTGCTGGATGAGATGGGTCTGGAGCCTTGCGATGAGCTCATCATCCGCCGACAACTGATGTCGGATGGAAAGTCCAAAGCGTTTGTCAATGATGCGCCGGTGAGCGTTAAAGCGCTGAAGGATCTGGGCGAGATGCTGGTGGAGATTCATGGCCAACATCAGCAGCGCGGATTGCTGGATAGCACGCAGCATCTGGCGCTGCTGGATGCCTATGGTCAGCTGCACGGAGAGCAGTCGCGTACTGCCGAAGCCTATGCTTCTTGGCGTGAGGCGCAGCGTGAGCTTGCGGCGCTGATGGAGTCTCTGGCACAGGCCTCGCGTGAGCGGGAATATCTTGAGCATATGCAAAAAGAACTGGATGCGCTGGCACCAGAAGTTGGAGAGGAAGAACGGCTTGCGGAAGCACGCACGCGAATGATGCAATCAGAGAAAATGGCGCAGACGCTGGATGAGGCGCTCGCCGCCCTGACCCAGCCGCGCGCGGTGGCGGAAGCCTTGCGAAGCGCGGAGCGTGTGCTCACCCGCTCCACGCTGGCGGAGGCCCCAAAATTCGCCCCGGCGTTGGTAGCACTTGATAAAGCAGGCATTGAGCTTCAGGAGGCGATTGGACTGTTGGAAGCGCTCGGTGCTGCCTGTGGATATGATGCGGATGAGCTAGAGCGTAGCGAAGAGCGTCTTTTCGCGTTGCGTGCAGCGGCGCGTAAATACCAGTGCAGCGTTGATGAGCTGGCGCAACGCTTAGCCGAGGTGAATACCCGGCTCGGCGCGTTGCATACCGGTGAACGTCAGAAAACTGCGCTGGAGAGTATGCTGGCAACGCGTCGAGAGGCGTACTTGAAGGCGGCGGGCATTCTTCGCAAGGCGCGTGAAAAAGCAGCCGCCAAGCTCGAAGCGGCGCTGGTGAAGGAGCTTAAGCCTCTCAAGATGGACGCCACGCAGTTCCGTGTTGCGCTATTACCCAAAGACGAAGCGCAGTGGAATGCGCAGGGCACTGAGGTGGTACGTTTTGAGGTGGCCACCAACAAAGGTAGTGATTTTGGTCCGCTGGCCGCTATCGCGTCCGGAGGGGAGCTATCGCGTTTCATGCTGGCCCTCGCCGTGGTGCTGGGTGAGGTAGATGCCACCCCGGTACTGATTTTTGATGAGATCGATACCGGAACTGGGGGCGCTGTGGCGGATGCTATCGGCAAGCGGCTGGAAGCGCTTGGGCGGCATGCACAGGTGCTGGTGGTAACCCATCAGCCGCAAGTCGCGGCACGGGGACGCAGCCATTTCTTTATTGAGAAAAAAACCCGGGGTGACGTGACTACGACGTATGTGCGGCGGCTGGATGATGCGGGGCGACGCGAAGAGCTGGCGCGCATGCTCTCCGGCGCAGCAATTACGGAAGAAGCACGCAAAGCGGCTGATAAGCTTCTGGATGACGCCGATGCGGCATAAATGCTCATGATGCTACGTTCTCCCGAGCAGTTGACGGATCTGGAAGCGGCTGCCGAACTGGCGCAGCTGGCGCATGACATCAGTGCGCATGATCGCGCCTATTATGAGCGGGACGCGCCAACCATTAGTGATGCCGCGTACGATGCCATGCGCCAGCGCCTTAGCGCCATCGAGGCACGCTTCCCCCACCTTGTGCGGTCGGATAGCCCTTCGCTTCGGGTAGGCTCCGCGCCGGCTGAGGCCTTTGCCAAAGTGGAGCACCGCAAGCCGATGCTCTCTTTAGCGAATGTTTTTAGCCGGGACGAACTGGACGATTTTCTTCAGCGCGTTCGCCGTTTTTTGAACCTCGCTGATACGGAGCCGGTGGCCTGTACCTGCGAGCCGAAAATTGATGGTCTATCCTTCTCCGCTACCTTTGAGCATGGCCGTTATGTACGCGCCGCTACCCGTGGTAATGGCATGGTGGGTGAAGACATCACCCATAATCTTGCCACCGTACTCGGCTGGCCACGGCAGATAAAAGGCGACGCTCCTGCCTTGCTGGAGATTCGCGGCGAAGTCTACATGGATAAAAATGATTTCTTGGCATTAAATGTGCGGCGGGCAGAAGCCGGTGAGCCATTATTTGCCAACCCACGCAATGCCGCGGCTGGCTCGCTGCGGCAGCTAGATCCCAATGTGACGGCGGATCGCCACCTGCGCTATTTTGTTTATGCAATAGGTGAGGTGCAGGGAGAGTTACCCGTACATACACAGCATGACTTTCTGCAATGGTGTGCGACTGCAGGGTTTGCAGTGAATGACCGTTCTCAGCGCGCTGAAACGGTAGAAGAAGTACAGCAGCATTATGTGGCCCTACAGTCTGCGCGTCCCACGCTTTCGTATGATATTGATGGCATGGTCATCAAGGTGGATCGTTGGGATTGGCAGGAGCGACTGGGATTTGTACAACGCTCCCCACGCTGGGGGACGGCCTATAAATTTCCTGCTGAGCAGGCAGAAACGTGGCTTGAGGCTATACAGATTCAGGTGGGCCGTACGGGTGCGCTGACGCCGGTGGCACACCTTATGCCCATTACGGTTGGCGGCGTGGTGGTCGCCCGTGCAACCCTGCACAATGAAGATGAGATCGCACGTAAGGATATCCGCGTGGGCGACAAGGTGCGGTTACAACGTGCCGGCGATGTGATTCCGCAGATCACCGGGGTCGTTACAGAGCATCGCCCTGAAGGGGCCCAGCCATATGTTTTCCCAGATCACTGTCCGGTTTGTGGCAGTCCAGCGATTCGTGAGGAAGGTGAGGCGGTTCGCCGCTGCACGGGCGGACTGGTCTGTGATGCTCAGCTGGTAGAGCGGCTGCGCCATTTTGTTTCGCGTCAGGCGTTTGATATTGAGGGCTTGGGTCAAAAACAAATCGAGGCGTTCTGGCGTGAAAAACTTATTCATGAGCCGCAGGATATTTTTACTCTCGCCGCGCGTGACCGCGAAAGCCTGACGCCGCTGCGCAAGCGCGAAGGATGGGGTGATAAATCCGCAGCCAATCTGTTTGAAGCGATTGAGCGCGCACGCAGCCTCAGTCTGCCGCGCTTTATTTTCGCGCTTGGCATTCGTCATATCGGTGAAGGCAATGCGGGGTTGCTTGCCCGCTTTTACGGCACCATCGAGGCCTTCGTAGAGGCCATGGATCGGATTGTACGGGGTGATGAAGTCGCGCGCACCGAGCTGGAGGCCATCCATGGGGTGGGGCATAAAGTGGCTGAGGCATTAATCGAGTTTTTTGTCAATGAGCGGCAGCGCCACATTCTGAGCGCCATTTTGCAGCAGGTCACCGTGCTGGACGCACCGGTCGCGGCAGCCGCATCTCCAGTCGCCGGAAAAACGGTTGTGTTTACGGGGAGTCTTCAGCGTCAAACGCGCAGTGAAGCAAAAGCGGAAGCGCAAGCACTCGGCGCTAAAGTCGCCGGGTCAGTTTCAGCCAAGACCGATTACGTGGTGGCAGGGCAGGATGCCGGATCAAAACTTGACGCCGCTCGCGGGCTGGGCGTGGCCGTGCTCAGTGAAGACGAATGGCATCACCTGATTGGCAAAGACTGAGCATTACTCAGGTTTATAGCACCAGAACTGATACATCGCCGCAAACATCCTTGGTGAGCGCTGTTCTGTCTGATCCCATAAATCCAGATTTGTATAGTCTTTCTGGAATGGGAAACATTCATCAAACATTTGGTAGGTAATGCTGTTGTTTGCAAAGCCGATAAATTTCAAGTTCAGCGCTTGTAGGCATTGCTTGATTTGCGGAATGGTAAACTGATGCTCCTGTCTATGAAAGAGTAAGTCTCGCAATGTAGACTCTGTGAAGAAATCACTGCTGGTCATGAACGGGTTATTCGGATCAAAGATGATTTCTTCGCGGTATTTACGAATATCCTCTGGTGTATCCTTGTATCCCTTGGCCGCGATTTCCTCTCTTGCTTTGGAGATGGCCTGGCGGGAAAGCTTGCTATAGAGCGCAATATTCATCAGGCCGCCTGGTTTCAGCACCTGATTGATACTTCTCCAGCCGTCCATCGGCTCGCGCATGTGGTGCAGCACACCGCTACAGAACACCATATCAAATGTTTTTCCGTATGAGGGGATATCGAGAATATCCATATGCATAAACTGGATATTCTTGAACTTCATTTCTTCACTTTTCAGTAGCGCGTAGGCCAAGCTGCGGCGGCTGATATCAATGGCGAAGATATCTGCATGTGGCAGATAGCTGGCGATATTCAGCGGTTGACGCCCCGTGCCACATCCTGCCACCAGAATAGAAGGTTTGTCCGGAACCGACGGCTTGAAAGGATAGGGGTATGGCACAATCCCACGTAGGAATGTCCGCGTGGCGATCGGTTCTACATCCACGATGGAATCCCAGCGGGGATAAGGATTTTCTTCGTATTGCTCACGCACTTTCAAAGAAACATCATCTTGGATTGAACCAAATGATTCGATCCGTGTGCGTGCGACTTCTTCCTCAAGGGCCAAATCGGCGTAGGTCAACTGGAGCACACCATACAAAGGATTGTCGGATGTATACCGTGACTGCAGCGCTTTCCATGCGGCATCCATATCCATCCGTTTAAGCGCCTCATACATAGCCAGTAAGATGATATCGGCTTCTTCTTGAACCGTCAGTGAGGCATCTGCATGAGTCACTGACCCCACAACACGGTCTTTGAGCCGCTGCAACAGAACTTTTTCTTCCTCGGTAACCCGCACAATATATTCCGTACGGAAGAAATATCCGGCGATGCCTTGCATCAGCTTGAGATCTTGTGGCTGGATGGTCAGATTCGGTGCTTCCAGGGTCAGCTCTACCAGTAGCGCGTAACGCACGGCGGCCATGAAACGCTCAAATTTTTGTGAGCAGACTGTGTTGTTCTCAATGATCTTGATGAACAGCTCATCCTGTAACAAGGTGAGCAGGTCCCCCTGTCTGGCATAGGTGACCAGGGCTTTGTCACCTTGAAGCTGCACGGCATTAAACATACCCCTCAGCCCCACATTACTTGCCAACATAGCAAAGGTAGCTACCATGGGAGGGCCGCCTTCGCAGCGATCCTTTAACGGAGCGTACTCAGCAACAAAGCGGATAAAATCATCCGGCATAAAGGGATTATCGCACCCCATGAGGGCAGCACTTAAGCGAAGCCATAATTCCATACGATCCGGATGCTGTTTCACAGCCATCATCGCGTGAGCCAGCAGACTTTGTGTATCATTATTCGCCAGATAAAGCTGTTGCAGCTTCTCGTTCGCCGGAAGGAAGTCTGGCTTGTGAAACAAGGTGCTTTTGAAGAATTCCGCCGCCTGATCATACATGCGATGTTCCAGCATGATGACTCCCAGAGAATAGAGCGATGACCAATGGGTAGGATCTAGCTCTAGAATCTTGCCGTAGCCTGCAATGGCCTCATTGTGACGTCCCACCTTGTTGTACACATTGGCCAGAATAAACAGGACGTCGAGATCGTTTGGATGGCGCGCCAGATGTTCTCGGCATTGGCGCTCGACCTGATCAAGCTGACCTTTGGCTGCTAAATCCGCCAGAATAGGCAGCAGCACATGGGGTGCAAAGGCTGGCGCATCTCCTGATGAAGTCTCTTTGGTTTTCTGTGATGGGGCCGTGGTCATGAGGGAACTATAATCGGTTGGGTTGAAAACAAAGTCCGTGGACGAGCTTTAATATAAACAGTATGACCCCGATACGGTAGAAATTTATTCTTTGACCAGCAGCGGTATATGCTATGAGTTCCAATCCTTTTCATCAACCCTCCCAGCTATGGCAACGCGATTTGTTATCAGGCCGTGAGCAAGCGGCGCTCTATGATGAAACGCTGGCCGATCTGGCCTATGCCATCGCTACCTTTGAGGTAGAGGGCGCGCAGGATGTGTGGCGTACCACGCTTTATGTCGCCAGCCCGGCCGCACGGCAGGAGGCCGATACCCGCATCGCGTTACTGGATGGATTAAGCGGTCAGGCGGTGCAGGCGGCGCCGTGGCAGGAGGTAGCCCCACGGGACTGGATCAAAGAGATGGAATATTCCTTTCCGCCCTTCTCGGTCGGGCCGTTTTATATCCATGGCTCGCATGTTACGATCGCGCCTCCGTCCGGCAGTACCCCCTTGCTGGTGGATGCCAATACCGCGTTTGGCACGGGCGAGCATGCCACTACGCAGGGCTGCCTGCTAGCGATGGAGGCGATCTGCCGTCGCCGTATCCCCGCACAGGCGCTGGATATGGGCTGTGGGTCAGCGATTCTCGCCATGGCGCTGGGTAAGCGCTGGCATGTACCGGTGCTCGCGGTGGAAATTGACGCAGAATCGGTCCGCGTGGCGCAGGAAAACGCCGTATTAAACCGTGTGCAGCGTGAGGTGCGGGTGGTGCTGGGGGATGGCTATGCCGCCCCGGAAGTCCGCCAGCGCGCGCCGTATGACCTGATCGTGGCGAACATTCTCGCCCGTCCGCTGGTGGCGATGGCCCCGCAGCTGGCCCGTCATCTGGCCCCGGGGGGCGACGCGGTGCTCTCCGGCCTGCTTTCCTGGCAGGAGCCGATGGTACTGGCCGCCCACCGCCAGCAAGGGCTGGCTTTGGTTCGCCGCTGGCGGATCGGCGATTGGTCGGCTTTATGGCTTACCAAACCGCGATTGTCATAAAAAGGTCACAAACTCATCGTATAGAAGCGCTTTAACGCAAGGATGGGTTATGATTCAAGATATAGAAACTAAGAAAAAAGAGCATTTGATGTGGAGTGTCATGTCTAATAAAGATCGTGATACTTTTTTATCAGAAGACCTAAGCCCGGCTGACTTACTACGGTTGGCTGAAAAATATTGGCCTCTCCCTGAAGATCAAGACCAATTGGAAAAAAGTGAGGGAAAATCTACGGATGAGCTTCGTGTTGACGCCGTCCACGCCGTTCGAGTAGCGGCCTTTGCTGCCTTTATGAAAATGCACTCCAATGAGCCGGGTACAACGGATGCGACACAAATAATGAAAGGCAAGACTAACAAATCGCTAGCTTGTGATATCTCCATGCAGCCGTTAAACGAATGGCGACGCAGAGGTGTAGCTTACCTGGCGGAGCAACAAGAATCTTGCAAATCCCGATAATTAGCTAGCCAAAATACACAGTAGCAAAAAAAGTCAAAGTAGCGAGTAGCCTAGTCCTCATCCGCGTATTGCTTTTCCATCTTCTCGTGGCGCTCTTGCGCTTCGATGGAAAGGGAGGCAATGGGGCGAGCTTCCAGACGCTTGATGCCAATCGGCTCACCAGTTTCTTCGCAATAGCCATACTCGCCGTCTTCGATGCGCTTGAGCGCCGCATCGATCTTGGAAATCAGCTTCAGGTAGCGATTGCGGGTGCGAAGCTCAACGCCCGCTTCGGTTTCCAGTGATGCGCGGTCAGCGATATCCGGCTCGTGCCAATTTTCTTCTTTCAGATTCTCGATGGTCTCGCGGGAGTCTTGCATCAGCTCATCACGCCAGCTGACAAGCTTTTGGCGGAAATACTCCAGCTGGGTGGGGTTCATGTATTCTTCTTTTTCCGTCGGCTTGTAGCCTTTGGGAAGCGTCACGCCCATCATCGACTCCACTTTATGGTTGTTTTCCCCGCAGAACAGGGAGAATGGTAAGTAAAATAAATGGCTCAGAAATGCAACTGAAAACTAGTCGATACGTTTGGTATCAAAGCGTTATCAGGCAGAAACGCTGAGCCCACCTACCGGCGAGGGTGAAGGCTCTGATGCCTCAGATACGGGCGATTCCGGGGCGGGCTCGACGGGTATGGGAGCCTGCTCGGCGCGTTCCTGACGATCAATTTCGTCCCACAGGCCGCGCATACTCTTCAAATCCTCAATAACCCCATCGCATTGGGCAAGGTCTCGGGTACGGTGCAGCTGGTTAATGCGGAAAAGCAGGTTGGAGTAATAATCATAGAGCACCGCAGAAACCTGCTCCCCTGCCTCAAAATCGAGGCTGG
This sequence comes from Alphaproteobacteria bacterium UBA1002, assembly GCA_002291845.1. Classification (GTDB taxonomy): domain Bacteria; phylum Pseudomonadota; class Alphaproteobacteria; order Rickettsiales; family UBA998; genus UBA998. The sequence continues at coordinate 17,690 of DBAU01000009.1, forward strand.
ACTGCAAGCCCATTAAAATATTGGTAGCCTTTGTCAGCAGGTTGAAGCGCGCCTCAATATGACCCGCAGTGATCGCCTCTTTGGCCTGCTGCATAGCACTAATGGCGCCATCATAGAGCATCACAATCTGGCGTGTCTTAGCGACCGTATGCGTGGCTAGCCGATACGCCTTATACTGCGAAGACGAGAGAGTCATCCGTATTCCCGAACAGAGTCCTAGCTATTGTTTCGTGCGTTTGCTTGCGCGTCAAGGCTTTGCAAGAGGGTGTTGATCTGGCTGATGGTCTGCTCCAGTGCGCTGAACTGCGCCAGCATCCGATCACGGTAACGTTCCACCTGCGCATCAATGCGGGTGATTTCTTCCTCGTAGCGCTGCGACTGCTCTTCCAGCTGGCTGATTTCCGTGGCGATCACACCGGTTTCTTCATCAAGCATTTCTTCCAGTGCATTAAACGCACGATCCCCAATACCTTGTGTTATGTTCACATTAATGGAGAATGTACCGGTACCAGTATAGAGCATTACCAGCCCTTCAAGGGGCGAGCCCTGCGCGGCTCTGAGAGAGAAGTTATTCCCGCCCAGCGATTGGCGGGTCAGGTTGATAGTTTGGGGGACGCCGCCGATTGTGAAAGTGGCGGTATAGTTGTTTGTGGTAGTGTTGATGTCTACCGTAAAGTCACTCACGGCCAAGCCATTGGTACGTGAGAAAACGGTCAGGTTGGGATCATCCGTCGTCACGTCAAATTCAAAGACCTTCCGCACCGCGTCATAATTTGACTGCAAGGCCGAAGAGAGCTTCTCTTCATCGATCTGCAGAATGTTACGTGTAAAGGGAGTTTCCTGATCCCCCGGGAAATCCGCAAACGTGATGCCGATATCGGCGAGAGAACTGGGATCACCAAGATCAATGCCACCGACGGCGCGCGAGAGCTCGCTGCTTAATTCAGCAAGGGGGGTGGTCAGGGCACGGCTGGAAGAAAGAATGGAGGTTTCCAGAGGACGACCATTACTTCCAAGCTCAGATTGACGTGCCGCAAAAAGCCGGAATGCATTATAGGCATCCACGAAGTTCACAATAGCCGCGCGAGCCAGTTCGGTATCCGCGCCGATAGACACATTGAGGTCTGTCGCTGGCGGAGTGGTAGCAAGCAAGTTAAAAGTCAGGCCGCTGACAAGATCACTAATGCTGTTGCCAGAGCGGGTGACGGTAGTACCGTCGAGTACAATCTGTGCATCGACTGCATTGGTCTGCTGGGCAAAGCCGACATTAAAGAATCCCGGATTCAAGGTGGCCAGATTGTAGTTCTGCGCCGTTCCGGTCTCGATGGATTTAAAGGAAATACGGTAGTCCGTACCGGAGAGGCGCAGTAACGTC
>DBAU01000037.1 GCA_002291845.1 Alphaproteobacteria bacterium UBA1002
GGAAAAAAGATTTTTGAAAATATAAACGCCATGTGGCCATAAAGGGCATAATCATACCATTCCAAGCCGTTGCCAATCATACCCGAAAAAAGAACCTTGCGGTTGATGCCGCCGGAGAGTGCCTTCTCGCTTTGCATTATTTTTTCCATTATCTTAGACGATGATTTCGCCGTACTATACCCTCTACAATCTTCGCGCCAACTGGAAATCACACCCCGCCGCCTGAGAGGGGCGGGTGAGAGGGTGTCGAGTTCCATTTCCGTTCACCCTGATTTTTTGATAACAAAAGAGAGCTGCTGTTGAATAAAGCAATGAGCAGAGGCCTTTTGGGAGATCCCCGTATGATCCGTTTTATTGTTACATCGCTCCTACTCCTTACTCCGGTTCTGGCATCGGCAGAAAAATCTGCCGGATTTACACCATTTACGCTACCGCCGCTTCCCTACCGTGTGGATGCGCTTGCTCCAGTGATCGACGCTGAAACGATGACATTGCATCATGATAAACACCATCGGGGCTATGTTGATAAACTGAATGCGGAGGTGGAGAAAAATCCGGCGCTGCATGGCAAGTCGCTTGAGGAGATTCTAGCCGAGATTTCCAAGGCGGGCCCAGTAGCGCGTAATCAAGCTGGTGGCCATTGGAACCATCGTTTCTTTTGGCAAGAGATGTTGCCAGAAAAAGCCGCTGCAGCAACACGCCCGTCAGCGTCGCTGGAGGAGGCCATTCGGCAAAAATTCGGCACGATGGACCGCTTCAAGGAGGCATTTCAGGCCGCTGGGGAAAAGCAGTTTGGGTCTGGCTGGGTCTGGCTAATTGTCAATGCGCAGGGCGCTTTGGAAATCACTACCACCGCCAACCAGGACAACCCACTCATGGATGTCGCGCCGGTCAAAGGCATGCCAATTTTAGGCAATGATCTATGGGAACATGCCTATTACTTAAGCTACCGTAATCGACGGGCTGATTATTTGAAGAGCTGGTGGCGACTGGTCGATTGGGCGGGCGTGTCGAAACGTTACGAAGAGGCGCTCGTCCGCTCCCGCTAGGCAGATTTAAACGTTCCGCCCTAACTTTTGGGGCACGCGGCGATGCTGCTGAGGCTGGACTCTCCCGGTCATTTAGGCTATCAGCCTAGCCCATGAATGCTCCTGTCTCAGAATCCATCCTTATTTTTGACCTCGGCTCGCAGGTGACCCAGCTGATTGCGCGGCGCATTCGCGAAGCCGGCGTCTACAGTGAAATCGTCCCACCAACCACAACGGCGGAAGCGGTACGTGCCCGTGCGCCTAAAGGTATCATTCTTTCCGGTGGCCCCGCCTCCGTGACCGATGCCCAGTCGCCCACCGTCGATCCCGCCCTGTTTGAGCTGGGCCTGCCGATCCTCGGCATCTGCTATGGCGAACAGCTGATGTGCCAGTCCATGGGGGGCCGCGTGGTCAAGGGCGATCACCGCGAATTCGGCCGCGCCTTTGTCGAGGTGGTGGATCAATGCGCCCTCACCGAAGGCGTGTGGCGGGCCGGTGAATCCCATCAGGTCTGGATGAGCCACGGCGACCGCGTGGACGCCATTCCCGCCGGTTTCCGCGTCATCGCGCGCACCGACACCGCGCCCTACGCCGCCATCGCCAATGATGAAAAGCGCCTTTATGCCGTGCAGTTTCACCCAGAAGTCGTGCATACGCCGGATGGCGCGGCGCTGCTGGCCAATTTCGCGCGCCGCATTGCGGGCTGCCAGGGCGAGTGGAACATGGCGTCCTTCAAGGAAACCGCGATTGCCAAAGTGCGTGCCCAGGTGGGTGATAAGCGTGTGCTCTGCGCCGTATCCGGCGGGGTGGATTCTTCCGTCGTCGCCGCACTGCTGCATGAAGCACTGGGCGAACAGCTGGTCTGCATTTTTGTGGATACCGGCATGCTGCGTAAGGATGAAGCCCGGCAGGTGGATGATCTGTTCCGCAGCCATTTCAATATCCCGCTGATCTCCGTCGATGCGTCAGAAACCTTCCTGCAACTGCTGGAAGGCGTCACCGACCCCGAGCAAAAGCGCAAAATTATCGGTAAAACCTTCATCGACGTGTTCGAAGACGAGGCCCGCAAAGTAGGCGGTGCCGATTTTCTGGCCCAAGGCACGCTTTATCCGGATGTCATCGAGTCCGTCTCTTTCCACGGCGGTCCCTCGGCCACCATCAAGTCGCACCACAATGTTGGCGGCCTACCCGCCCGCATGAACATGCAACTGGTGGAGCCGGTGCGCGAATTGTTCAAAGATGAAGTCCGCGCCCTGGGCATTGAGCTGGGCATGCCGGAAGACATGGTGTGGCGCCACCCCTTCCCCGGCCCCGGCCTGGCCATTCGTGTCCCTGGCGAGATTACGGGTGAGAAGCTCGACATCCTGCGCGCCGCCGATGCGATCTACATCGAAGAAATCAAGAATGCCGGGCTGTACCGCACCATCTGGCAGGCCTTTGCCGTGCTGCTGCCGGTAAAAACCGTCGGTGTGATGGGTGACGCGCGCACCTATGAGCATGTCTGCGCCATCCGTGCCGTGACCTCGACCGATGGGATGACGGCGGATTATTACCATTTCGATCATGAATTCTTGAGCCGTGTGGCAAACCGGATCATCAATGAAGTCCGCGGCATTAACCGCGTGGTGTATGACATCACGTCAAAACCCCCGGGAACCATTGAGTGGGAGTAATGTCCGGATCATTGCGTGGTGAGGTTCGCACAGTCGGTTTACTCTGCCCCGCCGATCCGTATTCCTGGCGATGAAAGCACCGCTTACATCAACGTGACAGGTTGAGTAGGTTCTTGTCTGTCTTACATCGACGCATTGTACAGGCCGCCGATTATGTATCTCGCAAAAACGATCGCGCAGACCCATTCTTCCATGACACATCCCGACTACCGTCCGGACATTGATGGCTTGCGAGCCGTTGCCGTGCTCAGTGTGGTGGTTTTCCATGCCTTTCCGTCACTATTACCCGGCGGCTTTATCGGCGTGGACATTTTTTTTGTGATTTCAGGCTTTCTGATTTCGTCCATTATCTTTGAGAATCTGCAACACGGGTGCTTTTCATTTAGGCAGTTTTATGCACGACGCATCAAGCGCATTTTTCCTTCACTCATCGTCGTATTACTTTCCTGCTTAGTGTTTGGTTATTTATGCTTGCTGCCTGATGAACTTCATCAGCTAAGCAAGCATGTGGTGGCCGGTGCAGGTTTTGTTTCCAACTGGGTTTTGTGGAATGAGGTAGGCTATTTCGATAATAGCGCCGAAACAAAACCTCTTCTGCATCTCTGGAGCTTAAGTGTAGAGGAGCAGTTCTATATTGTTTGGCCCATCTTGCTATGGCTGGCACATGCCCGTCACCTGTCTTTGCTTTGGGTGAGTATTCTCTTTCTCTGTGCATCATTTATGCTCAACATCTGGATGGTTGAACAAAGCCCTACGGCGACGTTTTATTCTCCCTTCACACGGGTGTGGGAGTTACTTTGTGGAGCAGTCGCCGCGTGGTACTCGCTCCACAGAGCCCCGCGCCGCGGCGATCATTATGCAGTGACGCCGCAATCGTCGTTTATTGCCTCTTTCAGCAGGCAAACGCTCAGCGCAAACGTGCCATCCTTCTTGGGGATGGGCTTAGTCATCGCTGCGTTTTTTATCCTTCATAAAGAACGCAGTTTTCCTGGCTACTGGGCGCTGTTGCCTGCTTTGGGCACTGTGCTAATTCTGGGTACGCCCAACGCGTGGTTTAACCGCGTCGTTTTATCCCATCGCCTCTGTGTATGGTTCGGGCTGATCAGCTTTCCGCTATACCTTTGGCACTGGCCGATACTCGCTTACGGCCGCATCATCTATTTCGATACTCCACCCGTCAAATTCCGTCTGTGGGCAATGGTTTCTGCCATTCTTCTTGCCTGGCTCACCACGAAATTTATTGAACGGCCCCTGCGCTTCAATATCCGCTACACCCCATTGAAATTCAGTGCCATCCCTGCAGCCATGGCCTTTTTGGCACTTGCTGGAATCGTCATGCTACATACCGATTTCACGCAGACACATCGCTTTGATACATTACCGGTCAAGCGAAAGGAGGCGCATGCGGTAGGGTCCTCACTCACATGGTTCCGGGGCCGCGAGGATTGGCTATTTCTCGGAAATGCGTATGATCATGCGGTGGCTAAATTAAAGCAGGCCATCACCCCGAGCGATGCCGAGTTAGATGAGGTTAAACATCTGTTCTCAGAGGTGACCAAAGCAGGCCTGAAACATGGCGCCAGAACAGCGCTGATCATGGGGCCAGATAAATCCAGTGTTTATCCGGAATTTTTACCGCCGGAGATTGTTCCTGCTGCGACAAGATACAGTCGTTTTTTTCTGGAAAAATTGCATGAGATTCCTTCACTCCGCGTCTATGATCCAACGGATACGTTGATTGCAGCAAAGAGAACAGAGGGCCTGCTATATTGGAGAACCGATACCCACTGGAACCAGAAGGGGGCATATGTTGCCTATGCGGGTTTTTGTTCGTTGCTGGGTATTCCTCTGCCTCCGATAAGCTTTGTTCAGGCAGAGCCCTACCCCGGTGATTTGATTGCTATTTCAAAGAAGACGGATATTCCTCTGCATGCCGATGATAACTGGAAGATTGTATGGCAAAAAAGCCCGCAATGGGTTGAAAAAACACGCCAGTCTTTGGAAGAAACCTCTTTTGGAGCAACCAGTCAGGTCACGAATAAAGAGGCTGAATCTGATCAGTATGTATGGGTTGTGGGCGATTCTTTTGCCGGTAATCTAAAGCCATATTTCAATGCGACCTTTCGCCGTGTGGACTACATAGGACACTGGGGCGATGTACTGGAAACTCTACCAGCCGCACTAGAAGAAGCAGAGGAAAAGCCTGATTTAATAGTCGTGGTGAGAGTCGAACGATCTTTTTGAGCAATAAAAATTATTTTATACAAAAACTTGCTGGTTAATTCTGCTCGCTGAGCGCATGCGTGCCCCCTTTCGGCAATTGGTGATTGGAAAAACGCTGGAAATATTCTAATTCTGCTCTTGTTGAACTATTTCCACACATTTTCTTTGTTCTGTTATCATGGCACTCGACCCGCTGCTTGCTGAAATCGATGAAGATTATCGCCGAGAGAAAATGAAAAACCTCTGGCGTGCGGTCGGAAGTTACATCATTACCGTCACCGGGCTGATACTACTTGGTACCATCGCTATTGTGGCTTGGCAGGGCTATCAAAACAAGAAGTCGCAACAGCTGACGGCACGCTTGCTGGAGGCGCGTCAGGATGTGACGCAGGATCGGCGTGCTCAGGCGCTGGAGGCGCTGGATGATGTCATTGCAGCGGATCACCGCACCCTCTCTGGGCTTGCCATGCTATGGGCCGCGCGTCTCAGTGCTGCGGATGATGGCGAAAAAAGCCGCCAATCATACCTTACCCCTTTGCTGAGCGATACGGCCAGCCCGGAGCCTTACCACCATTTTGCACACCTGCTCGCTATGGATGATAAAGGGCATGCAGAGGAGATGTTGCACGGTCCCTTTGCATTAACGGCACGGGAAATACGCGCCCTTGATCTCCTCAAGCAAGGCAAGCGTCAGGAGGCCGCCGAGCAGTTCCGTGTGATCGCCGAATCAGTAAATGCACCGCAAACCCTGCGTCAGCGTGCTAGGCTGATGTTAGGCACCGAGCTGGCAGATGTCTCCGCGCCAGAGCCTACAGCGGATGCTAAGGTTACACCTTAATGCAGACGGCGGCCCTACGTCGCTGGATGTGGCTTGCTAGCCTGACGCTACTACTCAGCGGGTGCTCAACTGTCACCGACTGGTTCAGCGGGGATGACGAAGAGGAAGAGGGATCCCTTCTGAGTGGCGAGCGTATCAGTGTGTTGGCAGCAGATGAAAGCCTCAAGCCCTCAGCGAGTCTGGCCGAAACAAAATTTATGTTACCCGCGCCTGTTGCGCCAGATGTCTGGCCGCAGTCTGGTGGAATTGCCAGCCATTATTTCCCTAATATCACCGCAACCGTCGCCGAAACCCGCGATCAGGCGACTGCGGGCGATGGTGAATCTTGGCCTGGAGCATTGATGGCGGCTCCGGTCGTTGGAACCAATGCCGTTTTTGCGATGGATGGCATGGCCGTGGTGAGTGCGCACAAGCGCGGCGCTCCCTCCGATGTGTTTTGGACTAGCAATGCACTGGAAATGGAAGAGCCGGGCTTCGGCGGCGGATTGGCTACACAAGGTGAAGTCGTTTTCGCTGTGTCACCGGAAGGGCGTGCGGTGGCCCTTGATGTCTCGAGTGGAAAGACGTTGTGGAAGCGTGAGCTGCGGAGCCCGGTACGCGCTGCACCACGGCTGTTTGAGGATATGCTGTTAGTGCCCACGGTCGATAGTCAGCTTTTCGCCCTCAATCTCATCAATGGCACCATTCGTTGGCAGCATCGCGGGCTCAATGAAGCCGCCAGCATGCTGGGCAGCAGCGTACCGGCAGCCGCCGGACCTCTGATTATTGTGGCCTATAATTCTGGCGAACTTTATGCCTTGTCACGCCGCAATGGTGAGCCACTGTGGAACGAATCCTTGCTCATGCCGGTCCGTACCCGCGCCTCAGATAGTTTCACCGGAATCAGCGGCGCGCCGGTGATCACCGGAAGACAGGTGTTTAGTGTAAGTACCAATGGCCTGCTTGCCGCCTTGGATTTACGTACCGGACTGCGTATCTGGGAGCAACGCCTACCCACCAGTCAGACGCCCTGGGTAACCGAGGACTTTCTATTCGTGCTTGGCTCAGATCACCGTCTGGTCGCACTTTCTGCCAAAAACGGCCTCATTAAATGGATAACACCGTTAACACCTTTGGATGAGCAGGAGGAAGACGACGAGGAAGATGGACGTGCCGCCTTGCATGGTCCTTATCTCATCAATGGTCAATTGCTTGTAATTTCACCAGAGGGTGAGGCCATTCTGGTGGATCCAGAAACTGGCAAAATCATTGATCGGCGTGATTTTATGGAAGGAGTAAGCACTTCACCTGCCTTTGCCGATGGCGGGCTTTATGTGCTGACTCGCGATGCCACCCTTGCCTTTGTGAAATAGCCCCTCATGCCCTTGCGCCTTGCCATCGTCGGACGCCCTAATGTCGGCAAATCGACACTCTATAATCGCCTTGTTGGGCGAAAAGAGGCCATTGTTTTCGATACGCCCGGGGTAACCCGGGACCGTCGTTATGGACAGGGCCAGCTTGGGCCACTTGATCTGGAGATTATCGACACCCCCGGGCTGGAGGAAGCCGCCAATGGCAGCCTTGCCGAGCGGATGAGCCGTCAGGCTTTTGCTGCATTGGATGAAGCAGAGGCGGTGCTTCTGGTCATTGATGCATTGGCCGGCGTGACCGCGGCGGATGAAACCTTCGCTCGGTTGGTACGTCAACGTGGAAAGCCTGTAGTGTTGGTCGCAAATAAAGCCGAATCCAAGCAGGCCACCGCCGGTATTCTGGATGCGGCGCGCCTAGGTTTTGGCGAAGCGATCGCGCTTTCTGCCGAGCATGGCGAAGGCTTAGCCGAACTCTATGCCGCCCTCGCACCACTGGCGCCGGTGGTGGCGGAAGAAGAGACAGATCCGGATGCCAAGCGTCGCAGTAAACGCGCCAATCAGCGCCTGAAGGACCAGGCAGAAGCGGAAGAATTATCAGAGGAAACGCCGCAGGAGACGATCACACTCACGGTGCTAGGTCGCCCTAATGTTGGCAAATCTACCCTCATTAACCGTCTTCTTGGTGAGGAGCGCTTGCTCACCGGTCCGGAGGCGGGGATGACGCGCGATGCGGTCACCGTTCCGTTCAGCTGGCGTGGACAAGCGCTCGAATTAGTGGATACCGCGGGTCTGCGTAAAAAAGGCAAAGTAGAGGGCGTGTTGGAAAAAATGTCTATTTCCAATACGACCCATGCGCTGCGCTTTACCCATGTAGCGGTGCTGGTGATCGATGCGACCATGCCGCTGGAGAAACAAGATAACGCGCTCGCCGGGCTGATCGAGCGTGAGGGGCGCGCCTGTGTGATTGCCGTGAATAAAATCGACCAGGTTTCAGAACGCAAAGCCCTGCTGGAAGATCTCGCCTACCGGCTGGAGGATGTCATCCCACAAATGAAGGGGGTACCGCTGGTACCAGTCTCTGCTCTGAAGGGGGAAGGCATGGACAAGGTCATCTCTGAGGCATTGAAAATGTACAGGCTGTGGAATACGCGTCTGGGCACGGGGGAATTGAATCGCTGGCTGCAGGAGGCCACAGATCGCCATAATCCCCCCATGATCAGCGGGCGTCGTCTAAAGTTACGCTATGTTACCCAGAGCAAATCGCGTCCGCCGCGCTTTGTTATTTTTGCTAATCGGAGCGATGAGATCCCCGGTGCTTATGAACGCTATTTAGTGAATCATTTGCGGGAAACATTCCAGCTTCTAGGCATTCCCCTGCGTATTCTCTGGCGCTCGGGCAAAAATCCTTACGTGGATTAACTTTGAAGAAGTAACTTTACAATTTTCCCTACTGGCTCCAGTCCGGCGACTTCCCCGTTCCACAACACCATCAGGAATCCAAGGGAAATGGCAATGCCGTAAGGGACCGGCTCACCATGGCTAAGCAGCCGTGGAAGCGTTGGGGGGCGCTTCATGTGACCACCAACCCCTACGGCAAAAACGCGGGCGCCAAGCAGGATCAAAGTGAGGAACCCGCCCAGAACTGAGGCAAAAATAAGAAATTTGGCTAACCCTATGCCAAATCCCATCCATAGGGAAAGTGCTGCTAATAGCTTCACATCGCCGCCGCCCATGATATTGAAGGCGAACAGGGCATAACCTACGGCAAAGACGGAAAGCATACCATATATCCCATGTAACCATGGTACATCCGCCCCGCCGGGCACTGTCCATAACATGGCCGGATAGAGCAATAAAACAAGGGCATTCAGCCAGTTAGGAATAATATAGCGCGCCACATCAGTGCCCATGGCAATGAGCAACAAAAGGGTGAGCATGCAAGCAAAGGTGAGTGCCGGATCCATTCCCGTTATTAAACGGAGAAATCCCGATGAACGCAAGGATTAGGCTTAAAAAACATAATAATTGCTATGTATCATCTCTCCTGCGTGGCATAATGATGTGTGCATGCCAATTTCCTTCCCACCTGAGGCGACGCGCCGCATGATGCAGGCTTTTTTAACCATCGCCGTCATCTATGCTGTCCTTTTGGTCTGTCTTTATTTTCAGCAGCGTCGCCTTCTCTATTTTCCGCAGAACGGGGTACAAAGTCCTGCCTCGCATGGCGCATCCGGGTTTGAATCGGTAACGTTTTCTACCGCAGATGGGCTCTCACTATCCGGCTGGTGGCATGACGCCGCGCCCGGCTTTGCCACCGTAATCCATTTTCACGGTAACGCGGGAAACGTGGGAGGGCGTGCCGGATTTTACCAGCAAATTGCTGATGCTGGTTTTGGTGTCCTTGCCGTGGATTATCGTGGCTATGGCGTTAATACCGGTGAACCAAGCGAGGAGGGCCTGTATGCCGATGCCCGTGCGGCCATTCACTTTGCCTTGGGGGAACGTGGCCTTCCCATTCAAAAGATTATCCTTTACGGCGAGTCGCTTGGCAGCGGAGTCGCGGTACAGATGGCAACGGAATACCCGGTTGCTGGGCTGGTGCTGGAAGCCCCTTACACATCGGTATTAGCGCGCGCACAGGCACGATTTCCGTTCGTTCCCGTCACGCTATTGCTCAAGGATCGCTACGACTCACTGAATAAAATGCCTCAGGTGAAGGCGCCCCTTCTGCTGTTTCATGGTGAGCGCGACCGTGTGATTCCCGTTCATGACGGGCGGACAGTGCTGGCTGCGGCGAATCCGCCCAAGAAGGGCATCTTCTTTCCGGAGGTCGATCATACCCAGTTTCCTCGTGCCGAACTGGTGGCCGCAATGCAGGAATTTGGTCAGGTCCATGGTTGGGCCCCGGACGCACAACAGCCCTAGCATCTTGATGCATTCTGCGATAAAACCATGCCCGTAAAGGCAAGGAGCGCTGTATGAAAAAGATTTACCGCGATGCGGCCGACGCGTTGGATGGTCTGCTGCACGACAACATGACAATTATGGCTGGGGGCTTTGGCCTGTGCGGCATCCCCGAGCATTGCATTGAGGTGATTCTACAGTCCGGCGTCAAGGGCCTGACGGTGATTTCAAACAATTGTGGCGTGGATGGCTTTGGTCTGGGCAAATTGCTCAACAACAAGCAAATCCGCAAAATGGTGTCGTCTTATGTTGGCGAGAACAAGGAATTCGAGCGTCAATTCCTTGAAGGCGAACTGGAGGTAGAATTCAATCCGCAGGGTACGCTGGCCGAGCGTATCCGGGCTGGCGGGGCGGGTATTCCGGCCTTCTACACCCGCACGGGCGTTGGCACGGTGGTGGCACAAGGCAAAGAAACCAGGGAATTTAATGGCAAAACCTACGTGATGGAAACGGGCTTGTTTGCCGATCTTGCCATCATCAAGGCATGGAAAGCCGATACGGCAGGCAACCTGATCTTCCGTAAAACATCGCGTAACTTTAACCCGGTCATGGCCACCGCTGCCCGCCATACGGTGGTCGAGGTGGAGGAAATCGTACCGGAAGGCCAGATTGATGCGGACGCCATTCATACGCCCGGCATCTATGTCTCACGCGCCTTCCTCGGTGAAGCGTTTGAGAAACGCATCGAATTCCGCACCACCCGGGCCGCCTGATCACGCATCATCCCACTTTGACCCATTGCAGGCGTCGTGCTAGATGCAAGTTAATATAAGAAATGTAAGGAGAAAGCATGCCTTGGACTCGTGATGAAATGGTAGCCCGTGCTGCCGAAGAACTGCGCGATGGATTCTATGTGAATCTGGGCATCGGCATCCCGACGTTGGTGGCCAACCATATTCCGGCGGGAATGCATATCACCCTGCAAAGTGAGAACGGCATGCTGGGCATGGGTCCCTACCCCACTGAGGACGCGGTGGATCCGGACCTCATTAATGCGGGAAAACAGACAATTTCCGAGCTTCCCTACAGCGCCTATTTCGATAGCGCGCAATCGTTTGCGATGATTCGCGGCGGCCATATCGACCTCGCCATTCTCGGCGCCATGCAAGTTTCCGAGAAGGGAGACCTCGCCAACTGGATGGTACCCGGAAAAATGGTGAAAGGCATGGGCGGTGCCATGGATCTCGTAGCGGGCGTGCAGAAAATCCTGATTGTCATGGAGCATAATACCAAGGATGGCGGTGCCAAGCTGGTGAAAGAGTGTAACCTGCCGCTTACCGGTGTGGGCGTGGTCAATATGATCATCACCGAGTTGGGAGTCTTCGAATTCCGCCATGGCACGCTATACTTGACCGAGCTAGCCCCCGGTGTGCTGGCCCAGGAAGTATATGACCGTACCGAGGCTCATTTTGAGCTAGATCTGGAAGCGAAAGCGGCTTGATTCAGTGATAAAAAAAAGCCGCGCCTTTCATCGCGCGGCTTTTTTCGATTATCACAACAAATCTAAATTTCGAAGGTAGCATCCACCTCGACTGCCACGCCGAATGGCAGGCCACTGACGCCAACAGCAAAACGTGCATGGCGACCAACATCACCAAACAACTCGACCATCAGGTCTGATGCGCCGTTAGCAACTTTAGGATGATCCGTGAAATCAGGTGTCGCGTTAACAAACACGCCGAGTCTGACCACGCGCTTTACGCGATCAAGGTCACCATTCAGTGCATTTTTCAAGTGGGCGAGTATATTCAATACGCAGCAACGCGCCGTTTCCTGCCCCTGCTCTATGGTAAAATTATCGCCGAGTTTCCCAATGAAAGAGGGCTTTCCATCCACAATCGGCAACGTACCGGAAAGAAATACCTGATTGCCCGACACGGTGTACGGCACATAATTGGCAGCAGGCATGCTGACCGTTGGTAAAACCAGTCCCTTAGCGGATAATTGCTGTTCAATACGGCTCATGGCGCGCTCCCTTCACATGATTGTTGATGATCGCTCTCATACGACAGCGTCGCGATATATGCAAGCAACCCCAAGCGGTTAAGACAATTTTAATCATGATATTAATGTCACGGGCGATTCGGTTTGTGACAAATTTACGAAACCGGAGGGAGAATTGCTTGACGTTCTTTTTAATAATTCGCTAAGTATACCCCTTGAATATCGAGAAGGCAGAAAAGCCTAATCTAATTTCTTTGAGGCAAAGAATCTATGCGTCTGATAGGTATCGTTATCGCCCTAGTACTCGCGGTGGCTGCTGGTTACATTTATTTCTCGCTCTCACAGCCCCAGGCGCCCGCGCCCGAAGCGCAGTTTACGCCCAGTGATCCAATGCCGGTTACTCAAACGGTGCAGTCCGTACAGGTGCTCGTTGCATCTCAGCCAATTGCCATTGGCGAAGTCCTTAAGCCTGAGCAAATCAGCCGCCAACCCTGGCCCAGCCACTTGGTGCTTGATGGTTTCATCACTGTGGGTGATGGCTCTACCAACAGCGCCACCAATATTGTTGGAATGGTTACCAGAGCTACGTTTCAGGAAGGTGAGCCGATTATTTTGTCCAAGCTTTCTAACCCTGCGGACCCAAACTTTCTAGCCGCTGCAATTCGTCAGGGCTACAAGGTTGCTACGATTCAGGTGGATAATATTTCCGCTGTCGCGGGTTTTCTTTATCCCGGTGATTACGTGGATGTATTGGTCACGCATGATCTTCCTGTCGTAGATACGTTATCTGCCGGAACGGGCGTAGAAAAGAAAGAGTCGTTTACGGAGCTTCTTGTAAGCAACATTAAGGTGCTTGCTGTGGATGACCGCAGCACTGCCGGGCAGGACGATACCACAGATGGCCAGAAGCGCCCTCCGAGCAGCGTTAGCTTGGAAGTAACGCTCGAGCAGGCGCAAAAGCTGCGCTTAGCTCAAGAGACCGGCTATCTCTCGCTTGCCTTGCGCTCTTTGAAGGATAAAGATGTTGAGGAAACGCTTTCTCCCACCTCAGTATCTGACCTCACCCGCACCACTGGTGAAGAGACCAATATGAACGGTGCATCCATGCCTGTGCGTGTGGTGCGTGGCACCGAAACGGAAGATACGGCAGCTCCGCAAACCGGTGCTGGCTATCCAGTGGCCCCAACCACCGGTGCGGGGAGACGTTAAGATGTTACAAAGGAATAGGATGATGTTTAGCCTGAAGGGCATGACCATGAAAAAGGCGATTTACGCCAGCGTAATGTTGTTTTTGGCGGCCGCGCCCTTCGTGCCCGCGCACGCAGCAGAGGAAGTGGTGGTGCCCATGCACCGTTCCGTGCTAATTCATCTGCCAAAAAATATGTCAGAGGTCATGGTTGCGGATCCTGAAATTGCAGACATTTATCCTCACGGTAAAAACAAGCTCTCCATCATCGGCAAAAAAGTGGGGATCACCACGGTTCGTGCGTTTGGTGAAGATAACGCACTGGTGCGCTCGATTGATGTGACGGTGGGATACGACCTTCCAATGATCCGCAAAACCCTCAAAGACCTCATGCCCTATGAGTCCATTGGCGTTGAAATGGTCAACACAAACATCGCACTGACTGGACAAGTGAGCAGCACGTTGGCCGCCGCCCAAGCAGTGAAGATCGTCGATCAGTTTGTTTCCGTGCAAAGCTCTGGCGGCGGTGCACAGGGAGGCATACAAGGCATCGCAGCGCAGGCCTCGGCTGGCTCGTCTTCAGGCGGCAGCACCGGCGCAAGCTCGGGTGAAGCAACATCAAAAATTCTCAATTTGATGGAAGTTGTCAGTGGCCAACAAGTCATGCTTCGTGTCCGTGTAGGGGAAATTCGCCGCACAGCCCTCAAAAATCTTGGTGTAAATCTGCAGGCGGTTTCCAACGGCTCGGATACGGTTTTCTCAGTCGCCACGGGGGCAGGACTTGGGCAAACTCTTGGCACATTTACTGTCAATCCGGATGATACCTTTGGAACGGTTGGTGGTACATTCCTTAATGATAATGGGGATGGAATTTCAGGTCTCTTGGATGCCTTAGAAGAAAATGGCTTATTTAAAGTCCTGGCAGAGCCAAATCTCGTTGCTCTGTCTGGCGAGGAAGCGAAATTTCTGGCGGGTGGCGAGTTTCCGATTCTTGTGCCGCAAGGTGGTGGTGCCGGAGGCGCGGGGGCCGGCGGGGGAGGTGCTGCCGGAGCGTTTGTTACGGTTGAGTTCAAGCCGTTCGGTGTCTCCGTTAAATTTAAGCCAACGGTGTTAACGCAAAGCCGTATCCGTATGGCGGTAGAGCCTGAGGTGTCGGAGCTTAATCCATCGGCTTCTGTCGTGTTGAACAACGTCTCCATTCCTGGCCTGAACACGCGTCGCGCAAGTACGGTCATCGAGTTATCTCCCGGGGAGAGCTTCATGATCGCTGGTTTGATTAGCGACAATATGCGCTCCACGGTCCGCCAAGTGCCGGGTTTAGGTGAAGTGCCCATTCTGAGCTCGCTCTTCCGTTCAACCGAATTCCGTCGTGAAGAAACGGAGCTTGTGCTTGCGGTGACGCCTTATCTGGTTGATCCTATGGCGGCTGGCGATGTGAAACTGCCCACAGATAATTTTGCACCTGCAAGCGTTATGGAGAACTTTTTCTATGGCGCGCTTGGTACGTTAAACGGTGATGCACGTCGCATCAGCCAAACGCCCCAAGTTGAAGGCCCCATCGGATTTATGGTAGATTAGTCATGAAATTGATTTCATCCCCTCTTATTGCGCTTACTGTTGTCGGACTGCTTGGCGGCTGCAACCCTATCCCCATTGAAGCCCATGCCAATCGCGGCTCGCCGGAGTCCATGATGGATGTTTCGTCCGAAGTTGTGTCGGTGGAAATGGTTTCTGAACAGTCCACCCAGGAAATTGTGAATTGGATTGAAACAGATCAACCCTCACGCGCCGAGATAAATTGTTTCGAAGGCGATCCGCTCTGTGCAAAGGCAGAAGAAACACTGCAATTGTATGGATTGGAATATGACATCACCGGTTCCGACCGCACCGAAGTGCTATTGGTGTACGAGCGTGTCATCACACGCGATTGCGAAAATCGCTACATCGATAACTCGGTAAACCCTTATAATCTGTATCACCCCACGTTTGGCTGCTCAATTGCAGCAAACATGGTTCAAATGGTGGCAGATAAGCGGCAATTTGTCAGCCCGGCGCTGCTCGATTACGCGGATGCGGCAAGCATGGTCAATGCATATAACCGCTTCATTAATCCACCGCAGGATAACCCATCTAATAATAACAACTACTCAGTTTCCCAAGTCGGGCGCTAAACATCTGCCGTAGATGGCATCTGGAATGACATGGACCCACGATCTCCCGTACTGGCGATTCTCCCTGATGATGCGCATCGTTCACTAGCAGATAGCCTGGCGGCCTCGCTGGGATATCCGAGCGCCAATATTATTATTGGTACGCCGGCGGATGCAGCGCGGGCAATCAGTGAACATAACTACAGCACACGCTATATCTTTATCGATATTGGTGCGCGCATACACGATGTGTTAGGCGAGATTGATCTGCTCGCGGAACAATGTGATGCAAATACCCGCGTTGCCGTGCTGGGCCAGACCAATGATATTGGGTTTTATCGTGCATTAAAAGATCGCGGCGTTAGTGAGTATTTTGCACAGCAGGTCACGGTTGATGAATTGCGTGGCATTATGGTCGCGCGGCAGGGTGTCTCTGGAGGTGCAGGTAAGGTTATTGCCTGCATTGGGGCATCGGCTGGGGATGGATGCAGCACCATTGCAATCAATACTGCCTACGCATTAGCGGCAGAGCATCGCAAGCCCACCGTACTCGTCGATTTTGATTACCAATTTGGGATGGTCGCCAAGCAGTTGGATCTAGCGCCCAAGTATGGCATCAAGGATATTTTTGATCATCCAGACCGCGGCATTGACGAGACCCTTGTGAACAAGATGACGATTACATATCGCAATACGCTGGATGTCGTGGCTGCACCGCATAACTTGCATTATTTACCAAATGTGACCCCCGAAGCGGTGCGCGATCTCATCGCTGCCCTTCAGCATAAATACAGCTATGTGGTGGTTGACCTCCCTCACCTGTGGAGCAATTGGACCTCATCTGTCCTGTCCAGTGCTCATCATGTGGTTCTGATTTCACAGCTGTGGCTCAAATCCGTAAACCACTCAGCTCGATTGCTCTCTGCCTGGCAGCGCAGTGGAATTTTAGACAAGCACCTGATCACGGTCATTAACCGCAGCGGATCCAAATTCAAGGAAGCCATTTCTGCCCGCGACTATGAACGTGTCTCCGGGCGCAAGATCGATCTCTACATCCCCAACGACATCAAAACCATCGTTCGCGCAGAGAACGCTGCATCTACCCTGTTGGAGCTTGGTAATTCTTTGGTTGCCAACGAAATACGGCGTCTGGCAGATATGATCTCCCAACAAGATGCGGTGGATGGTAAGCCCCGCATGGCTGCAGGGGAAGCCCGATGAGTATGTTTGGTAAAAAATCAGCCCCTGGTAATAGCTCCTCCTTTGGAGAGAATGGCCTTTCACAAGGTGGCGGCGCTTCATCAGATGCAGGAGGCGCCCAGCTTCCTGCGGTAGTGCCACCACCAAACACTGAGTCCGCATTGCAAACGCGTGAGTCCCTGTCTGTGCAGGCACAAGCACAGACTTCCATGGCGGCCATGCTGTCCAAGGCGCCCCCGTTAGCAAGCTATACCGATGTGGGGTTAGAAACCCCTGAGTTTCTTCAGGCAAAAACCCTCATTATCCAGCAGCTGGTAGATAATATCAATTTCGCCAGCATCCAGAAGCTGCCGCCGGATCGCAAGCGACAACGCGTCATGGAAGCCGCGCAATCTGCCTATGCCACGCTGGCTATTCCGCTGACGCAGGCGCAGATAGAGCTCCTGCTACAGCAAAGTGTCGATGAAATTCTTGGTCTTGGTCCCCTTGAGCCTCTGCTAGCTGATCCTGATGTGGCCGATATCATGATCAACACGGCCGAGCAGGTCTACATTGAAAAACATGGGAAAATCTACCTTACCGACATCAAGTTCTTGAGTGAGCGTCATTTGCTCGGGATTATCCAGCGCATTGTCTCGCGTGTAGGCCGCCGAGTGGACGAAGCCAGCCCCATGGTGGATGCGCGTCTGGCCGATGGATCGCGTTTTAATGCGATCATTCCACCGCTGGCGCTGGATGGCAGCCTGGTTTCCATCCGCAAGTTTAAACAAACAAAAATGGCGCTTACTGATTATGTCGCCTACGACTCAATGACGCCGAATATGGCAAAATTCCTCGGCCTTTGTGCGTTCATGCGACTAAATATCATCATCTCCGGGGGCACCGGATCGGGAAAAACCACCCTGCTCAATGCCCTTTCCGCCCATATTGACCCGGGCGAACGGGTGATCACCATCGAAGATGCTGCCGAGCTTCAGCTCAAGCAGCCGCATGTGCTACGCCTGGAAACGCGCCCTGCCTCAACCGAAGGCTCTGCCGAAATTACCCAGCGACAGTTAGTGAGAAACGCGCTGCGTATGCGTCCAGATCGCATTATCCTCGGTGAAATTCGTGGTGACGAGGTCATTGACGTGTTGTCAGCCATGAATACCGGCCATGACGGCTCCATGGCAACCATCCATTCGAATAATCCCCGTGATTGTCTGTCCCGGATTGAGAATCTGGTTAGCATGTCGGGTATTCAGGTCCCTCATGCCTCGTTGCGCTATCAAATTTCCAGCGCATTACAACTGATTGTGCAGGTTGCCCGTATGCGGGACGGCAAGCGTCGAATTACCCATATTGAAGAAGTGGTTGGCACCGACGGCGATACCATCATCACACAGCCCATTTTTGTATTTAAAACAAAAGGGGTAAAAGCCGATGGAAGTTTGGATGGAGAGTTCCAGACGGCAGGTATTAAACCACGCTTTGCACCGCGCGCTGAATATTTTGGGGTTGATCGAGAGTTAATGGAATGTTTAGGTCTTGGTCTTAGAACGGGAGGTTACGCAGGGTAGCTATGAATCCACTGGTTTCCGCCATCACACTTGCTGTCGTTATCTTTGTCGCCATGCTGGTTATTGCATCACGATTGGGGCGCGATAGAAACTCGCGCTCAAAGCAGATGTTACAGCAGCTGGGCAATGATCATGCGTTCCAAAATGAGCGCATGATGGATGAAAACGCGTCCATCATGCGGACGGATTTTGGTGATAATAAGCTGATGCAAGCCGTATCCCAATTGCCTTACGGCGATGTTTTGTGTGAAAAAATGCTTCGCGCCGGTATGGAAGACAAAGCAAACATGCTGTTTTTCCTCTGTGCTTCACTGAGCCTTTTGTTGCCCGTTCTTTTTTATCAAGCGAGTGGCAGCTTCGTTATCGCACTTTTGGGGGTTTTTCTGCCCACCTATATGCTCTGGCGTTTGCTTCAGGGGAAAATCAGTAAGCGCAATGCCGCATTTATCGCTGATTTTCCTGACGTGCTTGATATGATTGTACGAAGCGTGCGCTCGGGCTTCCCGCTCAATACCGCCCTTCGCATGGTCGCCGAGAATATGGAGCCTCCCATTTCTACGGAATTCCGCCAGGTAGTGGATGAGGTTGCCTTAGGGCGCTCGCTTGATGATGCCCTGGTTCGCTTAAGTCAGCGTATTGACGAACAAGACGTGAAATTTTTCATCGTCGTGCTCCGCGTGCAGCAGGAAACAGGCGGAAACCTCGCAGAAGTTGTGCAAAATCTATCCAACGTGATTCGTAAACGTAAACAGTTGCGCCTGAAGATTCGCGCCATGACCTCTGAAGGCCGTGCCACCGGTTGGATTCTGGGTGCGATACCGGTGCTGATGTTTGTTTTGTTGTATTTTTCAGCCCCTGAGCACATGGAACCACTTTTGACCACCGAAGCAGGGCATATGTGGCTTGGCATTGCCGCATCTCTCGTAGTTCTTGCGCAGATCGTGGTGCGTAAAATGTTGGATGTGGAGATTTAAGCAATGGAATCCATTCTTGTTCCTGTCCTGATTGCGATTGTTGTTTTCTCCGCCTATCTGGGGATCGATGCTTACTTCAGTAAGCAGCAGCGACTACAGCAGCTGAAAAAAACCACCAGTGTTGCGGAAGAATATTACTCGCCCGAGGGCGAAGAAGAGCTAGTGGAACTCACCGATGAGCTCTCTTCGGAGGCACGATTTGTCGAAGGCCTTCTGCGTGGCATGGGGATTAATGTGGATGCCGCAAAAAAACAGCTTCGTCCCAAAATGCAGCATGCGGGGATTAACTCACCCGACGCGCCGGCTTTTTACCTTATCTACAAGAACTGCGTGGGCTACCTGGTATCCTTGCTCGGGTTGACGTTCTTTCTTTCGGAAGATCAGACGTCCATGATCTATGTTTATTACATCGTAGGGCTGTTGATGACCATTTTTGGGGTGTTTGGTGCGCAGCTTTATGTGAAAAACAAAACTGATAACCGCCAGAAGAAATTGCTTCGTGCTTTTCCGGATACGCTGGACCTTATGGTGGTGTGCGTAGAATCCGGTTTGGCACTGGATGCCGCATTGGCGCGCGTGACCAATGAGCTTGGCAGAGTCTTTCCTGAAATCAATGAAGAGCTGGGCCGTACACGTCTGGAATTGACCCTGCTCAATGATCGAACAAAAGCCCTTCTTAATCTTGGGGAGCGTACCAACATCGTCGCGTTCCGGTCATTGGTTGCAGCCCTCATTCAAACGGAACGCTTTGGTACTAGCCTCAGTGACACGCTCCGCGTGCTTTCAGACGACTACCGCCATACTCGCCTGATGATCGCTGAGAACAAGGCAGGGCGCCTCCCGGCCCTAATGACCATACCACTCGTCTGCTTTCTCCTCCCGGCCCTGTTTATTATCATTATGGCCCCGGCTGCCCTGAAGATTCAGGCACAAGGCGGCTTTTTCGGTAATAACTAGCACCGCGATCTAGCGTTGGGTACGTAGTAACCCTATATAATCCGTGTTATTTTATTACTTGATGGGGTTACGTTGCCGCATCTTCAGGTTGTTTCCGACTACACCCCCGCGGGCGATCAGCCGCAGGCGATTGAGCAGCTGGTAAGCGGCTTACATGGCGGCGAGCGTAACCAGGTGCTGCTGGGCGTCACCGGCTCCGGCAAAACCTTCACCATGGCGCATATCATTCAGGCGACCCAGCGCCCGGCCATGATCATGGCGCATAACAAAACGCTGGCGGGCCAGCTCTATCATGAGATGAAGAGCTTTTTCCCCAATAACGCGGTGGAATATTTCGTCTCCTACTACGATTACTACCAGCCGGAAGCCTACGTGCCGAAAACGGATACCTTCATCGAGAAGGACTCCGCCATCAACGAACAGATCGACCGGATGCGCCACTCCGCCACACGCTCCCTGCTGGAGCGCAAGGATGTCATCGTGGTGGCATCTGTCTCCTGTATTTACGGTATCGGCTCGGTGGAGACCTACTCCGCGATGACGTTCACGCTGGAGAAAGGGCAGGATATTCCCCTCGCCGATCTGCTGCGCCAGCTCATCGAGCTGCAATACAAACGCAATGACCTGAATTTCCAGCGCGGCTCCTTCCGCGTGCGCGGTGACACGCTTGATCTCTACCCCGCCCACCTGGAGGACCAAGCCTGGCGCATTTCTTTCTTCGGTGATGAGATCGACGATATTTATGCGTTCGATCCCCTCACCGGCGAAGGTAAGGGCAGCATGGCGAAAGTTACCGTCTATGCGAACAGCCACTATGTCACGCCGCGCCCCACCATTGAGCGTGCCATCGGCACCATTAAAACGGAGCTGAAAGAGCGGCTGGATTTTCTGCACGCGCAGGGCAAGCTGCTGGAGGCTCAGCGCCTGCAGCAGCGCACCACGTTTGACCTGGAGATGCTCACCGAAACCGGCACTTGCAAGGGCATCGAGAATTACTCCCGCCACCTTACCGCGCAGCGCCCCGGCGAGCCGCCCCCGACGCTGTTTCAATACCTGCCGAAAGATGCGTTGCTCTTTATTGATGAGAGCCATGTCACCGTGCCGCAAATCCGCGGCATGTATAACGGGGACCGCGCGCGCAAGGAGGTGCTGGTGGAGTATGGCTTCCGCCTCCCCTCCGCCATGGATAACCGCCCGCTCAAATTCGAGGAGTGGGATAGCCGTCGCCCGCAAACCGTGTTTGTCTCCGCTACGCCGGGCCAGATCGAGCTGGGCTGGACGCACGGAAAATTCGCCGAGCAGATTATTCGCCCGACCGGCCTGCTCGATCCGCCGGTGGAGATCCGCCCGGTGGACACACAGGTGGACGACGTGCTTTCCGAAATCCGCCTGCAAATCGGCAAAGGTTTTCGCGTGCTGGTTACCACCCTCACCAAGAAAATGGCCGAACAGCTCACCGAATACATGGACGAGCTGGGCATCAAGGTGCGCTATCTGCACTCCGACGTCGACACGCTGGAGCGCATCGATATCATCCGCGATCTGCGCCTGGGCACCTTCGACGTGCTGGTCGGCGTCAACCTGCTGCGCGAGGGCTTGGACATCCCCGAATGCGGGCTGGTAGCGATTCTGGACGCCGACAAAGAAGGCTTCCTGCGCTCGCAGACCTCGCTGATTCAGACCATCGGCCGCGCCGCGCGTAATGCGGATGGCAAGGTCATCTTGTATGCCGATCGCATGACCGATTCCATGAAGGCCGCGCTCGAGGAAACCGACCGCCGCCGCGCCAAGCAGCAGGCCTATAACGAGGCCCACGGCATCACGCCGCAGACGGTACGCCGCGCCATTGCCGAGGCCATCCGGCAGGAGGAGGAAGGCGACGAGAAAAAACTCTCGCCCTATTTCAATGATCACCTCTCCGCCAGTGTGCGCGGCGCAAAAGCCGCCGACGCCGCGAAGGATGAGTACGACGCAGCCGATCCGGAAACGATGCTCCAGCACCTGCGCGCCAAAATGCTCAAGGCCGCCGCCGACCTGGAGTTCGAAGAAGCCGCCCGCCTGCGTGACCAGATCACCAAACTGCAGGCCAAACAGAAGGGTGCGGCGTAGATCATCGCTGTAATCATTTGTTACTTCATCACTTCATAAAAAATGTACCGTATAGTTCATTTACCCCCTAGCAAAGCGTGCGAAGGTCTCCCATCTGGTGTTTCACATCGTTAATTTTCCGGGCGGGAGGGTCCGCCGGGAGTGAACCCGAAGGAGTGAACCATGCGTACTTTGTCCATCCTTTCCAGCCTCCTGATGTTGGGCAGCCTGCCGGCCATGGCGGATGAAATTCAGGTGCAGGTCAAAAACATCAAATCAACCGAGGGTGAGATTGGCTGCGCCCTGTTCAGCAAGGACGCCAACTTCCCGGACAGCGCCTCGGGCGACAAAGTGCTCTGGCTGAAGCCACAGGGCGACACGCTGGAATGCCGCTTCAGCGATCTGGCGCCCGGCACTTATGCCGTCTCGGTGCTGCATGACCTCAATGGGAATAAGGAAATGGATAGCAACTTCATCGGCGCACCCACCGAGGACGTCGGCGTGTCGAACAATGTACGCCCCTCCTTCCGCGCTCCCACCTTCGATGAAGCCAATTTCGAGCTGGCCGGTACGAAGGCGTTGAGTGTCGAGATCGATCACTGATCCCCCCTGCCAAAGGAGCCTCACCATGACCGCCACCGCCTCATCCACAGCCATACATCCGCTGATCGTCCTTGCCGGCGCGAACGGGGAGCTTGGCTCGCGCATTGCCAACCACCTGCTGCAACGCAAGGCACGCGTCCGCCTGCTGGTGCGCAGCGCCTCTTCCAAGGAAAAGCTGAGTCACCTGGCCGAGCAGGGGGCAGAGATCGTGGTGACGGCCTTCTCCGAAGACAGCCTGGTGGAGGCCTGCCAGGGCGCATCCTGCGTGGTCTCCGCACTCAGCGGTCTGGAGGAGGTGGTGATCGACGCGCAGTCCGTGCTGCTCTCAGCCGTCGAGCGTGCCGGGGTGTCGCGCTTCATCCCCTCGGACTTCGCCATCGACTTCACCAAGATCACGCCGGGCAGCAATCGCAATCTCGACCTGCGGCGGCGCTTCAAGGAGCGCGTGGACGCCTCGCCGGTGCGCAGTACCTCCATTCTCAACGGCGCGTTCTCGGACATGCTCACCGGGCTCATGCCGCTGATTCTTTTCCCGCTGAAGCGCGTGGTCTATTTCGAAAACGCCGACCAGAAGCTCGACCTCACCTCCATGGAGACCACCGCCGCCTACACCGCCGCCGCCGCGCTGGATGATGACGCGCCGCGTTTCCTGCGCATCGCCGCCGATGAACTGAGCGCCCGCGAGGTCGCACAGATGATGACGGAGCTGACCGGCGAGCCCTACAAACTCCTGCGCGGGGGAAGCCTGAAGGCTTTGTCGTTCTATATCCGCATGGCGAAGACATTCTTCCCGCAGAAGGGCGACCTCTACCCGGCCTGGCAGGGCATGCAATATTTCCACAGCATGTTCGGCGGCAAGGCCAAGCTCGCACCGCTCGATAATGACCGCTATTCCGGCATCCCGTGGGTGAAGGCGCGCGATATCCTGAAGCAGCACGTGGCGGAAAAAGGCCTTTAGGCGAAGCCGAACCCTGCCCTCCTCCGCTACGTCATCCCGAGCGAACGCGAAGGATCTCGTCCCACACACCGAGATCCTTCGGCTGCGCCTCTCTGGGATGAAGGGTGTTTTTTCCGTCATTGCGAGCGCAGCGGAGCAATCCATGGGCCGGTCTGGATTGCTTCGCTGCGCTCGCAATGACAGCAACTTTACTGTCATCCCCGTCCCCGTCTTCGCGGGGATAAACTCCGGCGGGGATCCATACCCACCAGCCCCTCCGTCAGCGATGAACACGCCGGCTAGGGGTTATGGATTCCCGCCTTCGCGGGAA
>DBAU01000021.1 GCA_002291845.1 Alphaproteobacteria bacterium UBA1002
ATCATGTGAATATGGGGCAATCCTCCAATGACTCTTACCCAACGGCGATGCACATTGCTGCGGGCGTGGAGGTCAATGGTCATCTTATCCCTGCCCTGCGTCATTTGCACGATGCGCTAAATGCAAAGGCTCAGGCTTTCCAGGATATTATCAAAATAGGCCGCACCCACCTGCAGGATGCAACGCCGATTACGCTGGGGCAAGAATTCTCTGGGTACGCAACGCAGATTGCTTATGGTATTGAGCGGGTTAAAGCGACATTGCCGCGTATTTACATGCTTGCCCAAGGGGGCACGGCGGTTGGTACAGGCCTGAACGCGAAGAAAGGCTTCGCCGAAGCATTTGCGGCAGAAGTTGCAAAAGTAACAAACCTTCCATTTATCACGGCGCCGAATAAATTTGAGGCGTTGGCCACGCATGATGCCATGGTGGAGCTCTCTGGCGCGCTCAATGTGCTGGCGGTTTCGCTGATGAAAATCGCTAATGATATTCGTCTGCTTGGCTCAGGCCCGCGCTGTGGATTGGGTGAAATTTCACTGCCAGAGAATGAGCCCGGCTCATCGATTATGCCGGGGAAAGTTAACCCTACGCAATCAGAAGCAATGACAATGGTGGCCGCGCAGGTCATGGGGAACCATGTTGCCGTCACCGTGGGGGGCTCGAATGGTCATTTTGAGCTGAATGTCTTTAAGCCCGTTATTGCGTACAATGTGCTACAATCCATCCGCCTGATTGCGGATGCATGTGTGAGTTTTACCGATAACTGTGTGGTGGGAATTGAAGCCAATGTGGAGCGCATTGAAAAGCTACGCGATGAGTCTTTGATGCTGGTTACCGCGCTGAACCCTCACATTGGCTATGATAATGCTGCCAAAATAGCTAAAAAAGCGCATAAAGAGCATACCACCCTCAAGCAGGCAGCCCTTGATCTTGGGTTGCTGACTGATGAGCAGTTCAAAGAATGGGTGCGTCCAGAGCAGATGATTGGACCGAGCGATTAATAAACTGAGCTTTGCCGATGCGTTTTTTTGATAACGCATCGACGATTCACATTAATATCCGTTATAAACACGGTCGTAGCTGTCGCACGCCGCTCCCAGCGATACGGGCATGGTGACGGGGAATAGCGGGATGATATTTACCGCAACCAATCCGAAAATGACCGAGTAGAAATCAATGCCCGCTTCTTTCATTTTGCGCGCATTGATGGCAAGCGCTTCCTTGATGCCCACATTCTGATCGACGATGACCAGCGGAACAAAAAGAAGGTATGTGACAACCAATAAGCCCGGAACAAAGACCAGAAAAACGGCTGGCTTACCAATGACGCCATAGAGTAGCGCGGGAAGAACCCCGGGCACGATGCTTCCTAACAGTGAAAATAAAAAAATCGGTTTGGAGCGCCGTAAGAGCCAAGTGTAGAAGTCATTATGAATCAGTTGCATCCTTGCTTTTCTGGAAAGCACAATAAGATACATGTTAAAAACAAAGTATCCCCAAACCGCACTCAGTGCACCTTGCAGAGCCGCAGAGGGAATGACGGATAGAAACATTATCCCAAATAATGCGATCATGGCAAACAGGCCTGTGATCAACGCGGTGACCTGATTCATCTGGAACATCTCCCACCCATTTCGGAATGCAGAAAAGATAGTGATGCCTTTATCAATATCCGGCGTTGATTGATCGCTCAGTTTCTCCTGATCCTCAATCACTTCGAGGAGCTGAGGATAATGCTCTGCTTCCTTGGGGTCCTCATATGCATCCACCGCCACCATAGAACGACGGGAAATCCTTCCATTTTTAATTTTACGGATCATAGAGAGAAGATCGTAGGGACCTTCTCGCTCATTGTTTTGCACAATATAGTAAGTGTGATGCATAACCACCTAGGCACACGCTGCTTTAAGTGAAGTGGTTTCAGGCAAACGCTGGACTGTTTGCTTCATAATGATATCGGCAAAATCACTGAGGAATACAGAGCCATTGATGGTCCGCTGGATAAAGACATTTCGTTTGTCATCTGCGTCTTTCTTCCGCTTTAGCAAATCCATCGCAGAGAGGGTATCAACCGCACGGCAGACAGCTGCTTTAGAGATATCAAATTGTGCAGAAAGGCTCTTCACAGTATGAGGCCCCGTCTGCAAATAGACGGAGAGCAGGACCGCCATCTGCCGGGCTGATAAATCAAATGACAGACTCTTCATGGCCTGCGTATTGACCCGGTGCCATAGGCCAAGCGCATCCATGGTGTTCATATCTTGCATGATGCTATCCTCTCCATCAGAGCTGGATTATGCTCAGTCTGCCCTCTGAGCGTCAAGGTGAATTACTTTTTACTCTTGCGTCCAGAACGCAAAGATTTTGTATTCGCTAGATTCTCCACCAGACGGAAAAGGGAGCGTAATGCGTGTGCCTCCCCCCCTGCGGGACGTCCAGGGCGAGGTCTTACGTTCCATGCCATCATGTCTAAATGCACCCATTGCGGTGTTTTTTCCACGAAGCGTTTGAGAAATAAAGCAGCAGCAATTGCGCCTGCGTATGGCGATTCCGGAGAATTGCTGATATCCGCGATTTTACTCTCCAGTAGATCTTCGTACCCTGGAAACAATGGCAAACGCCATAGTGGCTCTTCTTCTTGCTCGGATAGTTTTTGTAATTGCTCCGCAAGTTGGTTGCTTGGGGTAAAAAAGGCAGGAATATCTGTTCCCAAAGCGACACGTGCGGCACCCGTAAGAGTGGCGCAGTCGATGAGTAAATCAGGTGATTCACTGTCTGCTTCCGCAAGGGCATCGCACAAAATCACCCTGCCCTCAGCATCGGTATTGCCGATTTCTATGGTCAGTCCTTTGCGCGAGGCGATGACGTCGCCCGGGCGGAATGCGTTACTAGAAATACTATTTTCAACCGCCGGGATCAGTAAACGAAGGCACACTGGTAGCTTCCGCTCCATAATCAGTTGTGCCAGCGCAAGAAGAACGGCCGCCCCACCCATATCCTTTTTCATTAAGCGCATGTTGGATGAGCTCTTAATGTCCAGTCCGCCGCTATCAAAGCAGACGCCTTTGCCTACTAATGTCACCTTGGGGTGGGATGGGTTGCCCCACCGTAGATCGGCCAGTCCTGGAGGGTTATCTGCCGCACGTCCAACCGCGTGAATGGCCGGGAAATTTCGCTTCAGGAGCGCATCTCCCTGAATCAGAGTTACTTTTGCACCATGGGCCTCGCCAACAGCTTTGGTATGTGCCAATAACTCGCGCGGTCCCAGATGATTGGCCGGAAGATTAATTAAGTCTCGGGCTAAATACGCCGCTTTTAACAAATGTAGGGCTTTGCGATGCGCCGTGCGATCTGAAAGACGTAGAAGCGGCAGATGGTTTTCCGGCGTGCGAAAAGCTGAAAAGCGATAACATGCAGCGCCCCAACCAAAAGCAAGCCGTGCTTGTAACTCGCTATCCTCGGCAAAGGCAGGTAAAAAACGCATGTCCAATGTATAAAGACCCTGCGGCAATTTTGCCGGTAGGCTGGCAAGGGCCCAATTATCTGGCATGTCGAGGACACCCACCAAAACATGATCAATGCCTCCGGTTGCATCTGCAACCATGATGCTGCGCCCCGGTTCTGGCTTAAAACGATGCAGCGATAGCCAGTTTAATACGTGTTTGGGTTGCGTTTTTTTGTAGGCCGCGAAGTGTTCAACGGTCAGTAAGCGCAAAGGGATAGCAGAGGCACGGCCAGGTTCAGCCAGCCCCGCAACAGGCGTAAGTTCTATCATAGTGCGAAAGCTTCCGATTCAAGAGCACAGGCAGTGCGAGGGGGCTCGGTCGATAGTGAAACGAGACGGGTAACAGGCAGGCGGACGGTAAATAACGCCCCCTCACCCTGTATGCTGCTTACTTCAAGCTGACCCTCATGTAGTTGGACATATTCCCGCGTGAGCGTCAATCCGGTGCCCAGCGGGATTCGCTCGTAATAGTTGTTACTCGTATAGCGACCTTCAAAAAAGTCACTGATACAACGCACGAAGGTTTCATTCATGCCGATGCCGCTGTCCTTTACGTGAATCAGTACATATCCCTTTGCATCAATCTCACATTCCAGCTGAACAATCCCCTGCGGACGCGTGCACGAAATGGCATTCTCGATCAAGTTACTGAGTGCCTTAGCCATTAATCCGCGATCTACTAAAACGGTCGGACAGTTTTCATCTTGTACGTGTAGCAAAAGCTGTACATCTTTGCTGAAAGCAAAATGCTGGTGGTGATCGGAAGCGCTGCGCAAAAGCTGCGAGGGCGACGGGCTCCTCCTGCAGCTCAACAGAGCCAAGCTCTGCTTCGGAAATCGCGAGCAGATTGTTGATTTTATCTAATAACTGGACACCGCTTTGGCGAATATGCTGAAGATAGTCAGCATAGACAGGGTGTTGAAGAGGTCCAGCCACTTCCTCCTCAATCATTTGGGAAAAGCCAATCACCGCATTAAGGGGGGTGCGCAGCTCGTGGCTCATGCGCCCCAAAAACTCTGAACGGGCACGCTGCGCCAAATCGGCATTAATGCGGGCACGCACCAGCTCACGCTCCAGATGCATCTCCTGTGTAATGTCACGCAGGGCAATCAGAATACCATTCCCTTGCCGCATGCCACTGATATGTACCCAGTGTTCAGGACGCTGCGCCAGCCGCGCGCGCAGCATGGGTTGCATGCGCACGCTATCCGTAAAAATAATTTCTTGTAAACAATAAAGAAAATGACTTCTTGCATCCTCGCGCAACAGCCCCGGCATTTCAAAATCATTTTCTGGTGCCGACAAGCCGGTCACCCGCGCAAAGTTGCGACTCACCTTTGTGATGCAAAGGTCTTCGTTCAGCAGGCAGAGCGCCTGATCAAAAGGCCAATCCTCAAAAGCGGCTGGCGCTATTCCAGAGGGTTGAGGGGCAAGGGGAGCATGGTCTGTGGCGGCTACGCAATCAATGGTAGGTGTCAGGGCTGGCGTGGAACGATGGTCTCGGGCCTCACGGTAAGAATGACTGAGTGACTCCTGCCACCATCCGGAGAAATAACCGCTCCACCATCCGTACATAGATTGCCTTTCTCTCACCTTCACCGCCCAACCACTAAAATTTATCTAAAATTTTAGTTATTCATCAGGGCCAAGAATCTCTTCTTCTCGACATCCTTCTTCTTGGTTTTGGATACCAGATATGGTGATGTCAAGAACGCAGGCTCTACATCAAGAAGAATTATTCTTTTCTTAAGATAGTAGTACGTAATGTTGCATGTTTGCCAATTGCGTGAACACGCAGGTAATCAATCCCTTGCATCATGAGCAGGGAGGAATAGGTCAGGGTCATTTGGTCCCGATCCTTGGCTACATACGGACTAATGCTTTGCATGAAACGTTTGCGAGAATGACCAAAGAGCAAAGGGATGCCAAGTGCTTTAAAACTTCTGGCGGAACTTAAAATAGCTAGATTTTGCGTATTGGTTTTACCAAAGCCGATGCCAGGATCATAGAGGAGGCGATGTGCGGCGATCCCTTGTTCCTCAAGCGATTCAATCCGGCGCAGTGCGTGGGTGAGTAGATGTGCAATCACATCGATATCAGAGGGTAAGTGATGCAGAGGATCAGCGGGGATGCCAAGTGAATGTGTGAGCACGGCGCGACAGTTACTTTCGCGTAGCAGGGGAACCATGCCCGGATCTTGAAAGCCACTTACATCATTAATCCAGTCTACTCCGCAAGAAAGTCCCCGGGCGGCCGTTTCAGCATGACGTGTATCGAGGCTGACAAAGCGTCCCAAGGCATGCGCCTTCGTAACAATTTCGCTAAGCAGGGGCGAAAGCCGCTCCCACTCATCCTCTGCGGATAATGCGGTGGCTCCGGGGCGGGTTGATTCTGCGCCAACATCAATTACCTCTGCCCCCTCGGCCATGAGTTGCTGTGCTTTCAACAGCGCGGCTTCCGCGGTATCATAGTGCCCACCATCAGAAAATGAGTCTGGCGTTACATTGAGAATGCCGACGAGCTGCGTCATTTTTCCTCCGCAATGGGCGTTGACCAGTGCCGTATGGCGCTTGAGGCTCGAAACATCTCCGCGTATTGCGCGGCTGTACGTTGGCTCAGGTCATTGGGATGGCGCCAGTCTGGACATAGATCAGCCAGCGGAACCATTACAAACTCTCGCCCTAGCATATGGGGATGCGGCAGTATCAGATGCGGTAAGGCAACAGGCATTTCGCCATAAGCCAGCCAATCAATATCAATTTCACGTGGCCCCCAATGCCCGCGCGTTTGCCGTCCTAGAGATTGTTCCATGGCTTGCGTCATGCGCAGTAAAGTTTCAGCGGCTTCCTCTGTGCGCGCTTCAATCACCATATTCAAATAGGGCATGTTCCAGTCAGCGGGAGCATCAGGAGGTAGCAGCGCGGGCGTTTCATAAATACTCGAGCAGCGTATCCGCTGTAGTGCACCACAGTAGCGCAGCGCGGCGATCGCTTGATGAAGATAATCCTCGCGAGGCTCGCAATTACTGCCAAGACCGATTAAAACAGAGATATTCATTATGTGTACATATGGGGTGTCCCGGGGACCCGGCGCAACTGGAAAATGGTTCAAGCATCGCGTTCATGGCTCTGGGAGGGCAATGGTCTGGTTTCAGTAGAGGAGCGCGCTTTGTCTCCTCTTGATCGGGGGCTTCTACTCGGTGATGGCGCATTTGAAACAATACGGGTGCTTTTCGGGCACCCTTATTTATTGGAAGCGCATATCGAGCGTATAATGCACACCCTACAGGAGCTAAGCCTGAACGTTGATTCCGGCCATCTGCTGCAATCATGCCAGTTAGCGCTCATGGAATGGCCTTTGTATGATGCTATGCTGCGGCTGACCGTTACACGGGGGGCTGGTGGACAGGGCTATTTGCCGCTGAACATACCAACCCCAACCATTCTGATAACCATGACCCCCTTAACGCTAACCTTGTCCGATCTGTCGCCACTGCACGTGGGAATCAGCCAATGGAGAAAAATTCCTCCCCAATGTTTGCCTACACAGGGAAAGACACTGCAGGGGTTGAACGCAACTCTGGCTCGCATAGAAGCCAATTCCGCTGAAATGGGCGAAATGCTCCAATGTTCCATCAACGGAAGCGTGGCATGCTTTTCTTCAGGAAATTTATTTTGGCGATCAAACGGAGTGACGTACACGCCGCCTCTTGCTACCGGTTGCCTTGCCGGCATCACCCGCCAACGTCTTATCCAGCTTATGCCAGATATAACGGAAGCGGAAGTGATGCCTGATCAGCTTGCCGAGGCGGATGCCGTTATCCTTACGAATAGCCGGGTTCTTGCCAGAGCTGTATGTAAGGCTAGCCTTGCCAATTGTTTTGTTGATTTCCCAGATAGTGAGAGCCTGGCCACACAGTGGACTGACGTCCTGAAAAATGATGCGAAAATACGAGCGATGCGGCATCAGGCTTGACGCTACGATAGTAGCACATATGCTGAGTTCTTCTTTTTATTAGGGGTTGTGAATGCGTGCTTTGCTGGTGGTGCTTGCTCTGGTGATCGGCTTGGGCGGGCTTTATTATTTTCAATGGAATCGTCAAGCCACGCATTTTGAAAAGCTTGCGCAAAGCTATCTTGATTCCATTAACGCCAAAGCTGAAGCGCAGGATGTGGACTTTTCTGTTGCTCATCAGGGCATTTCTGTCACGGGCTTTCCTTTTGCGCATCACGTGGTGCTAAAAAATCCCACGATTACCTCCAAGACGTCGATGGATGGCTTGGTTGCATGGCTTAGCGGCCAAAATACGCCACTCAATCAGATGGCTCACAACACGCTCATAGAAAATCGCACGGAAGTTGCCGGAACGATCTCCTTTGGGGTTGATTACCTCGCATCCCGCGCAGAATTTGTCATTGATGGCACAATAAGTGGCGAAGACCGCATATCTGGCGAAGCGATTCAATGGTCAAGTGAAAACGCTTCGGAGGCGCGTTGTCATGTAGATTTCTCCTCACAGGCAGGAATCGACTTTTTGAAAATCTCTCTGCTCGGACAAAAAATTGATAGTGAGCGACTGCTTCGTCAGTTGACCTCCGTAGAATGTCAGACACCCCCACAAACGTATGTACGTGCCGGATCTAATGAACCGCTATTATCATCCGGTGCTATGGAGTTGGGCTTTAAAGATATCGATATGAGCAATCCCAATGCGGTTGCCATGCGCATGTTCCTGCGTTTGCCTGATGTGGTGATCAGTGATGCCTACACAAAGTATTACGCCAGCATTGGTAGCGGTGTGCCACCAAGTCAGTATGAACTCAATCCTTTTGAACAGCTGGCTGTAGTAGGGGCACAAAGTACGGCATTTGATCTCGCCATAGCGATGCGTGATCCGGGGTTAGAAAAGGCGATTAAGGAAGACACACCGCTGAATGATCCCCAGTATATTTTGGTTGATGTTAAGGAGTTCAGCATTCGCAATAAGTTGTTGAATATCTCCCTGCCCTTTTTCTTTGAAATGGATAAGCAGGGTGAAGTAATTCAGCTACGCATACGCTCTAATGGTGAAGCACATGCTGAGCCTGCGTTTGATCTCGCTTTGAGTGAGACCATCAGCGGCTCACTTAAAGATCCTGCAATGTTAACTCAGTTTGCTGCGGCTTTCCCGGAAGCGGACGCGGAAGCCGCACAGGCGTTTATTCTTGAGGTTTTGCCTCGTTTGAGTGGCTTTGGCACCTTGAAAACGGCGCTTGATTTCGAAGCGACGGGGAGTGCCACTTCTCCCGTGACATCGGGAGGGCTAACCTTGCGTGCCTTTGATGTGATCACGGATGCCTATCAATTAAAAATGTCCGGCAGTTTCGATATTGCGGAGCAAAAAGGCCTCGCTAATATTGATTGCCACCAGTGCGATCAGTTTGTGGCTGATGTGGTGGAGTACAATAATCGCGTGCAGCGTGCGTTGCAGGCGATTAATTCTACGTATCAGCCCACGCTGATATCTACTGAGTTTTATGAGGGTATCATGGTGTTTCTCAAAGGGCTGAATGCCGGCAAGCAGGAAAATGTGATTTCCATTGCATTGGCCAGTGATGGGCAGGGGAATGTCACGGTGTCGGGTAAGCCGATGCTGCAGGTGATGATGGAAGGCATGCAGCTCTTTCAGCCACTGCTGTCGCCTTCTGCTGCGCAGTAATGCGAGGCGCGTGGCAGGCACTGCGTTGGCGTGAGCCAGCGGAAGTTTTTCAAGCGCTTGCCAATGCTCATCGCGGTGCCCTTGCTTTTTTGTTTTCGTCGCAGCCGACAGGTTATTCCGGGCGCTATTCCTGGTTGGTATGGAGTGAGCTACCGTCTTTCGTCGGGACCGATTGGAGTGCCCTGCATTCCCTTCAGGATTCTGCTGCTGTGGCTGATCAGGCGCCGCCTTATGTGGGATGGATTTCCTATGAAATGGCGGCACAGCTTGAAGTGCTTCCTGAGGTGCCTGAGGCATTTCTTTCGACCTCCGGCTTCCGCTTTATCGTTCCCACCCATGCGTTGCGGTTTGATCATCAGTTAAACAAGCTTGATGGTTGGGGGGATACGGTTGAAGACGCCTTACTTCTTACAGCACCCTCGTGCACGATGCCCGCTCCAAGGGTAGCGTCTTTGGCCTCTAACATGGATCGTCAGGCCTATCTGCAGATTGCACAAGAGGCCATTGAATCCATCAGAGCAGGAAATTTTTATCAGGCAAATCTTACACGTAAATTTTTTGGCCAGCTTAGTGAGCCGACAGATCCTGTTACGTTATTTATGCGTTTACAGAACGCCTCTCCTGCGCCTTACAGTGCCTTTATGCGGTTTGAGGACGGGCTAAATATTCTCTCCTCAAGCCCTGAGCTTTTTCTTCGCGTTACACCGGATGGGCAGATGGAAACCCGTCCGATCAAGGGTACTTTAGCGCGTCGTGAGCATAGTGCCCTTGAGGCAGAGCATGCGTTACTTGGCAGCGAAAAAGAGCGCGCTGAAAATCTGATGATTGTCGATCTAATGCGAAATGATCTGGCGCGCGTCTCGATACCGGGAAGCATTGAAGCACAAAAGCTATTTGATCTGGATCATTTTCATACGGTTTATCATCTCTCTTCCACCGTTCGGGGGCAGTTGGACCCTTCCCATTCGTCACTGGATGCATTGAAGGCAGCGTTTCCTCCTGGTTCAATGATCGGTGCCCCGAAGGTCGCAGCCATGCGATGGCTATCCGCCAAAGAGCGCATGGCGCGGGGGGTGTATAGCGGTGCGCTGGGCTGGATGGCGCGGGATGCCTGCGAATGGTCCGTGGTGATACGCACCCTCCTCCTGCGAGATAAAGCGTTTGAGTTTCAAGTGGGCGGCGGCATTGTTTCAGATTCTCTGCCGGAGCGTGAATGGCGGGAAACGCTGGTGAAGGCGCGCGGCATAGCGGCGGCGCTGGGGCTGGCAGAAAGCTCTTTGGAGGATATTTAATAAATCGGCCTTGTGTATTTAAAATATTTTAGAGAAATGGAATTTAGAAATGATAATAATCAAAGGCTAGGGATGTTAGTTATTCATTAAACTGTCATATATATTATCATTATTTAATGGT
>DBAU01000110.1 GCA_002291845.1 Alphaproteobacteria bacterium UBA1002
ATGACCGATCCGCTGCGCGGCCTCTTGCTCGGCGTATTCTTTCTCTCCATCGGCATGAGCACGGACATTACGGCCCTGATGCGTGATCCGTTATGGCTGATGCTCGGAGTATTAGGCCTACTCGTCGTTAAATCCACGATAACGCTTATATTGAGTCTGTTCTTTCGCCTACCACTGGCCAAAGCGGTGGAGGTGTCTTTGCTCCTCAGCCAGTCTGGCGAGTTTGCGCTTATCATCATCAGCATGGCGCTGGCTGCGCATATTATGCCACCAGAAGCCGCACAGTACTTCCTGCTGGTTACCGCCTTGTCGATGATGATCACGCCAGTGCTCGCCACCGGCGCACGGGCGCTGGGTCGTGTACTGCAAAACCCCAGCCGGGCGTTGCCAGACTGGTTGCCACAATCCGCGAAGAAAGCGCGCGAAAACCATTTCATCATCGCCGGGTTTGGCCGGGTCGGCATGATGCTGGGGCAGATTCTCGAAGCGCACCATGTGCCCTATGTTGCCGTGGACCAGAACGCCATGCACGCCGGTCGCATGCGCGATCTTTCGTTTCCTGTTTATTACGGGGACGCCCGGCGCATGGAGCTGTGGAAACGGCTGGGCGCTGGCACGGCGCAGGGCGTGCTGATCACGGTCGATGAACCGCGCGCTGCACAGGATATGCTGCGTATGGTGCGCCGCCACTGGCCGCTACTGCCCGTCATCGTACGGGCGCGTGATGTGCGCGATACACAGGTGCTTTATGATCTCGGCGCGACGCTCGTGGTACCGGAAATGCTGGAAGCCAGCCTGCATCTGGCCCGCCAAACGCTACAGATGATCGGCATTGAGCCGGGGCAGATTGAACAGACGCTCTCGACGCAGCGTGATGCCGCGCGACCGCTCTAATGCAGATGCGTCATTTATTCTGTTCGCCGCTGCGAGCAGATAACACGATTGCCATTTCCCTCATACTCCAACCGATCAAAGGCGAATAGGTTGGCCATCGCAATGCCACGCCCATTGGGATAATGCAGGCGTTCCTGCGCAAAGGTCAGGTAATGATGCCAGTCAAACCCTTCGCCTTCGTCCTGAATAATCACCTGCACCGCCTGTGCGTCCTGCCTTAGCCAGAGCTGTGCACGTCGTACTTTGTAGTGCGGATGATCCAGCCGCTGACGCAATTCTGACTCCCACTTACCCACCCGCAGCAGATAGGCCTTCTCCTCAAGCCCCAGCCCCAGATTGCCATGCTCCACCGCATTGAGCAGCAGCTCATACAACCCGTGATACGCCTGAGCCGGAGATGGAAACGCGCGCGACAGCTGCCGCGCCATGCGTGAAACCTCCTCCAGCGTTCGTACGCTGCCCGCGGGGTTCGCGGCCGGCGTATCGAGCATGTCTGGTAAGAGAGAAGCATAGACCATGGCTGCATCATACATATGCGTGCATTATTTGCAAGATATTAAACCACTGGTTGCATACCCGCTCTTGCTTCCCTGCGCGGGCCCGTTACTATCCTCACCATTACTGCCATCCTGTATCCCCTGCTTGCCATGCCAACCTCCCTTCCCGCCGGAACTGAACTGACGCTTTGCATTGACCGTCTCGGCGCGCAGGGGGACGGCATCGGGCAGCACCAAGGACAGCCTGTCTATGTGCCCTACACCTTGCCCGGGGAAAACGTCCGCATAGTGGTTGAGCAGACCAGCCGCGACGGCATCCGTGCGCGCCTGCGTGAGGTTTGCGTGCCTTCGCCCCTACGGCGTGAGGCACCCTGCCCGCATCACGGCAGCTGTGGCGGCTGTAGCGTGCTACACCTGCAACCAGACGCGTACCGGCAGCTCAAAACCGAACGGCTGGAAGAGGCCGTACGCCGCGCAGGCTATCCGGCGAGCTGCGTCGCGGCCATGGTAGAGATCGGCCCGGGCTCGCGACGGCGCGCTGAGTTTAGTGTTCAGGTGGAGAAGGGCGTTGTGCATCTGGGATTTCTCGCGCCGCGCGCGCATCGGCTAGTATCCATTGACACCTGCCATGTCCTCAGCCCGGGGGTGCACGCGGCGATGGTTGCCTGTCGGGCAGGGCTATCAGCGCTGAGCCGCCCCAGCCTGCTGCAACGGCTCAGCCTGACCGAAACAGCAAGCGGCATCGACATGCAGCTCATGGCGCGCGAGCCGCTGAAGGCGGTGGATCAGCAGGCATTGGTCACCTTCGCGCAAGCGCTGGGGGTACAGCGCCTCTCCCTCAGGCTGGCAGGTGAAAGTGCCCCACCGCCCGACGTGCTGTACGCCGCGGGAGAGGTGGAAGCCCTCTTCGGTGGCTACGCCGTCGCGCTGCCTCCCGGCGCATTCCTGCAGGCCAGCCAGCACGGCGAAGACGCATTGGTACGCGCCGTACTCGCCGGACTGGAGGGCTTCACGCGCATCGCCGATATCTACAGCGGGTGCGGGACGTATAGCCTGCCGCTAGTGAGGGCGGGACATCGGGTAGACGCGTTCGAAGGAAGCGCTGAGATGGTGGCCGCACTGCACAACGCCGCACGCCGTTACGGGCTGCAAGAGCGGCTGGAAGCACGCCAACGCGACCTGTTTCGCAGCCCGCTCAGCGCTGCCGAGCTACGCCGCTTCGATGCCGCCGTGATGAACCCGCCGCGCAATGGTGCCCTGCCGCAGGCGCAGGCCCTGGCCGCCAGCGGGCTGGCCCGCATCGTTGTTGTCTCGTGCAATCCAGCCACCTTCGCCCGCGACGCCATCCCCCTGCGCGAGGCCGGATACCAACTAGAGCGCGCCCTCCCCGTCGACCAATTCTACGGCTCATCCCACCTCGAACTCGTCGCCGTGTTCAGCAAACGACCGTAAGTGCCCTTTCACAGGAGCCCACGCTATCAAGACCAGATCTCCTCAAAAAGGAATGAGCCTGACACTACGAGATGGCCAAGCACAGGCGCTTTTGTGGCCGCTGGTTACTGCAATTCGCTATCGTACTATTTTCTTTAAAATACGCATGGGTAAAGGAACAACTTTTGACTGCGTAGCGATACTTTGTACGGGTGCGCTCTCTTGCTGCTTAAGAGATAACAGGTGTTGCTCATTACGCCAGGCGCTGATCTGAGCTTGGAAGGCCGCTTCATGTGCGCGCTGCTCATTACTGTAATCGCCATGTGTATTACTAAAAATCATTGTCGGGTGATCTGCGGTCCATGAACGTGGGGTATTGCACATAAGCAAAGGCTGCCATCCCTTTGGCAGATTCCAATGGCCTCGAAAAACATAATCTCTGGCGTTGGACAGATAAATTAAACCCCCTTCGATTGTAAGCCGTTCAAAGAGCGATAGATAATAGTCAACATGCTGCTGCTCCATTTCTTGCAAGCTTTCGACATTGATCGTGATGTCAAAGCTATGATTACCAAGAGAGGGGGTTTGCCAGGCCGGCATGACATAGCAGTCAAAATCCTGACTGTAGCTATCACCATTGTAAAAAGAGCCAACCTTGAGATGGGGAAATTGTTGTTTCATGTATAGATAGGCATACATTAGCGAACCCGGTACTGCGTCCACTAAAACATAGTGAATTTTTTCTTCACACATGCTGAGTAATGCCTCCGCGAGACGACCGTAGCCTCCACCCACTTCAAAAATACGTAGTCTTTCACCTTGTCTTTTAATGGTACGGTTAAAACTTTTAATTAATGAGACATCCATCAGGCTGCCCAAATCAGTTTCACGCCATCCACAGGCTTGACCGTATCCCAATAAATCTTCAGGCAAGTGTTGATCCGCATCAAGTGCGCGTAAAAAAGACTCTTACTTCTCAATTGAATGAGGCTGAAGGGGCTGCATTCCAGTAATGCCTACCCAGGGGTCCAGCATCAGAGACAGGGTACTGTATTTTTCATTATATAAATCTTCGGTGTAGCCGGTAATTCTCGATTGGCTGGGAGACTTACCAAGATTTTGATTCCAGTGATCAGAAGGTGCCAATTTACCACCGTTTTCCAGCATATCGGCAATAATTGCGTCGAACATTTTTTTATCACCATCGAGAGCAAACCGATTTTTGCTCGCATCAAACTGTAAAGGGCGTTCGTTTAAAGGCACCAAAAACTCCATCGATAGGATTTCCAATCCGTAGAATGCGTACTACTACATATATAGATCTGCAACCAAAGATTCCGTTTAAAGGGATGCAGAAAAGTTATTACACACCCGAAGTGCGTTAGTCCGAATATGAGGAGTGTTTGTTTTATTTGGGTTGTTGCCTCTTGACGCAGATCAACCAATGCGTTCTTAAGGTGTAGAATTTTTTTAGAGCTTTAGAAACCAATGTTTCTTTTTTTGGAGCAAACGAGTGCCTATATGCGTCAGAGATTGCGCGATGGGCTTTGTTCGACGCTCAATTATCGCTCAGCACAAACACTTGCTGCACTTTTTTCCCTCTTATATCTCCCTCAAGCATTTATTCTTATCAGTGATATTGGCCTGATAAATGCTTTTGAAGTAGATCCGGGTAGCCATCTGCAGGCTATACTGGATGTGCTTAACAATTACAGCATGCATGCAGGCTATCATAGCCGGTATTACGGGTGGACCTATTTTTTCATTCACTATGTATTGCTTAGTCCACTCCATTTGTGGGGATTATGGGTGACTGACATAGATCCCTCTGCAATATTTCTGGGATCTCGACTCATTCTTTTTGCAATAGGTTTAAGCTCGGTTCTGGCTTTTTTTGCACTCACTCAACGTATTTTTGGGCAACATTTAATTTCTTTTCTAGCAGGGCTGATCTTTATTTTATCTCCGATTACGGCAAAATTCTTTTTTTTCATTCACCCGGAATCCACAGGCATTTTATTCATTTTTCTTGGCGTGCACGCACTACTCGATTTTCGTGATTCGCCAAAAAATAAGCTCATCTACGGAGCCGGTGTTTTTTCTCTAATACTCGCTTCATTAAGTAAGCAGATTTATTTTTTACTTTCGATCCCCATCCTGGTGATGTTCTTCTGGCTTTTTTCTGCCGCGAGTAATGTTGGTTTTCTAAAAAGAATGTGCTCCAAAGTAATGATAAAGACCTTGGTGCTTACGGGTTTTGGCGCACTGATCATTTTTTTTATTATTCATCCCTCTGCATTTATTCAGTTCCCATTTTTTATTGAATATCAAACTACCCTGAGTGGATTTGTGAGTGGAGAAAATGCATATTCACTTGCTGATGCCCTGCAGGCTTGGGGCGATCATTTAGTAAAAAAACCCGGCACAGTTATTTTGATCTTTTTACTAGTGCCGACGATGATCGCAGGTTTATTGGCGTATCACGCTAAGCGCCGGGTAGAGTCACTGTTTTTGACAGTCAACGCTGTAACCGGATTGATTATTCTTACACTTATCCTGACGATGAATCGACTCTTTATGATGTTGAGTTATTTGCAGCCCATCTATCCGCTACTGATACTTAATTTTCTTGCTGTCATGGTATGGTCGCAGAAAACATCGTGGCGGTTTGGATGGCTTGTCCATCTTGTCTGTGTTTACTTCGCCATAATTCTTGTAAGCAGTTCGGCACTGGATACGCTAACAATACTTAAGCAAAGACTGGATTACAAAAGCTCAGCTGCCTTCGTAACGTATGATTACTTAATTAGAAATCTAAAGCCTGAAGAGAAAGTTGCCCATGATCATTTTGTAGCTATCCCCAGGGCGTTCACTGCCAATGCGTGCCATTACTGGCAAGGATGCGGAACAGATGCGATTGAAGCGTTCAATCCTGATGTGGTGATGTTTAATCCTGATTTTCACATTTCCGATAAGCCTTACGCAGAGACTGAACGCTTGAAGCGTTACGTAAGAGAAAAAGGGATGGAGTTAGAGAAAGTATTTAAGATTCCGCAAGTGAATGAGGAGGGTATCCGTTTAGAACTTACCATCCATGTTTACAGGCTTCCGCGTTTAAAAACGGGGTGAATTAAACAGCTTTTTCTTGCGAAGCTTAGGTAAAAAAACTAGTTTGTCGCCCTATACACATTATTTAAAAAAACAAAGAAAGACGTCTATGCAGCCGAAAGTCGCCTATGCCAAAACCGTTTACGGCCAGAAGGAAATCGACGCCGTCGTCAAATGCCTGAATGAGAGCACCCAGATGGGCCGATATGCCGGGCAGTTCGAGGCCCGCATCGCGGCACTCTTTGACAAGAAGCACGGCCTGTTCGTCAATTCCGGCTCCTCGGCGCTGTATATCGGCATGGAAGCGATGGGGCTGAAGCCGGGCGGTGAGGTCATCACCCCGGCGCTGACCTTCTCGACCACGGTAGGCTGCATCGTGAAATCGGGGCTGGTGCCGGTATTCGTCGATGTCGGCGTGAATGACTACTGCATCGATGTCAGCCGCATCGAGGAGATGGTAACGGACAAGACGGTGGCCATCCTCGCTCCGAACCTGCTCGGCAATCTGTGCGAATGGGACAAGATCGCTGAGATTGCGAAGCGTCATAATCTCAAGGTGATCGAGGATTCAGCCGATACGCTGGGCGCGACGCTGCACGGCAAATCCAGCGGGTTCTGGAGCGACTGGTCGATCACCAGCTTCTACGGCTCGCATATCATCAACTGCGCCGGCAATGGTGGCATGCTCTGCCTCAATGACCCCGATCAGCTGCGCGAGGCGAAGCTGCTGCGCTCCTGGGGCCGCTCCTCCTCGATCTTCGATGAGAAGAGCGAGGCGATTGAGAACCGCTTCAACGTCGATGTGGACGGTATCGAATACGACGCGAAATTCATCTTCGAGCGCATCGGCTATAATCTTGAAGGCTCGGAAATCGGCGCTGCCTTCGGCCTGGCGCAGCTGGAGGATCTCGAGCAGAATATCCGCACACGTGAGGCCAATTACGCCCGCCAGACGCGCTTCTTCAAGCAGTATGAGGAATTCTTCGTGCTGCCGCAGCAGACGGAAGGCACCCGCACCGCATGGCTGGCCTATCCGCTCATCATCCGCCCGGATGCGCCCTTCAAGCGCCGCGACTTCCAGATCGCACTAGAGAAACAGGCGATCCAGACCCGCACCGTCTTCTCCGGCAACATCACCCGCCAGCCGGGCTACAGGAACCTGCCGATGCGCATCTCACCGCAGGGGCTGGCCAATGCCGACAATATCATGCGTGGCGGCGTCCTGCTGGCCTGCCATCATGGCCTGAACGAAGAGATGTTCACCTATATGCATGGGCATATCGAGGAATTCCTGCGGCCCTATCTGGCGCAGGGCCGGATGTCGAAGGCGGTGTAACCGCCCATGGCGAAGAAGCTGATCTCCATCGTTATCCCGGCCTATAACGAGGAGGCCTGCACCGCGCCGCTCGAGCGCGGTATCACCGAAATCATCGATAGTATGCCGCAGTATGATTTCGAGGTGATCATCGTCGAGAATGGCTCCTACGACCGCACCTACGAAAAGCTGATGGAGATTCATCAGCGCGACAGCCGCTTCAAGATCGTCAAGCTCACCCGCAATGTCGGCCCGGAAAACGCCATCTGCGCCGGGCTGCACTTCGTACGGGGGGATGCCGCCATCATCACCTATGCCGATCTGGAAGACCCGCCCCATCTGATGCGCGACTTCCTCGCCAGGTGGGAGGAGGGCTACAAGCATGTCTACGGCATCACGCGGCAGCGGCAGGGCAGCCGTCTGCGGCGCTTCAATTCCCAGCTTTTCTATACCATCATCAACCGGCTGACCAATAATGTGGTACCGAAGAATGTGGCGGATTTCCGGCTGGTGGACCGGCAGGTCTATCTCGAGATCAACCGCATCACCGAGAAGAACCGCTTTCTGCGCGGCCTGTTCGCCTGGCTGAACTATAAATCCTTCGGCATCGAGTATGACCGCAACACCACACGCGCGGGCGGCGAATCGAAAGCCTCGACCCTGGTCGTGCTGGCGCTGGCGCTCAAGGCGATTTTCTCCTACTCTAATTTTCCGCTCAAAATCGCCAGTATTCTCGGCGGCGTGACCGGGGGACTCTCACTGCTCGCCATTCTCTATTTCATC
This sequence comes from Alphaproteobacteria bacterium UBA1002, assembly GCA_002291845.1. Classification (GTDB taxonomy): domain Bacteria; phylum Pseudomonadota; class Alphaproteobacteria; order Rickettsiales; family UBA998; genus UBA998. Next base: position 8,029 of record DBAU01000110.1, read on the forward strand.
GTGCAGTATCTCTTCTTCGATACCTTCCCCTTCAGCGGGTTCGGCACGATCGTGGTGCTGATGCTGCTGATGTTCAGCATCCTCTTCTTCCTTATCGGGATTCTGGGCGAGTATGTGGCGCTGATCTACAGCGAGGTGAAGGGACGCCCGCTCTTCGTTATCGATGAACTGGTCGGGATCCGCCAGTGACGCCAGACGATCCGGCCACATCCCGCTTCCGGCCGCTCGCTGCCTTCTTCCGCCTGCCGCAGCCACTGCGCTATCTGCTGATCGGCGGCTATAACACGCTCATGAGCGGCGCGCTCTATGCCGGGCTGTACCTGCTGCTCGGCGAGTGGCTGCACTACCTGCTGATTCTGTTGTTGAATTATCTGCTCTCGGTGACGCATTCCTTCCTGACCATGAAATATCTCGTCTTTCGCAGCCGCGGCCATCTCTGGCAGGAATATCTGCGCTGCCAGCTGTCCTACCTGACGCTGCTTGGGACCAATATTCCGCTGCTCGGTGTGCTGGTGGACGGTCTGGGGATCGGGGCCATCGCCGCGCAGTTGATCTGCACAGTTGTCATCGCGGCGCTGGGCTATGTGATGCACCAGCGCTTCTCCTTCGCCGCCCGGTAGCGTTTCCGGATTAGGCGGCGACCGGCCGCGTCTTGCGCTGATGGTCAGCGATGAAGGGGTTATCAGCAATGAACTCGCTATCGCTGAGATAGGGGAACTGGTTGTGCAGCGGATTGCCCAGCTCCAGCTTCGGCTCCAGCACCGTATTCGGGTGGATGATCACATCGATGATGTGCGCCCCGCCGCTGAAGGGGGATGATGGGATGTCCTCCAGCCGTTCGACGCGCTGATAGCCGATGCCGTATGCCTCGGCCAGCCTGCCGAAATCCGGGCAGCTGTAGCCGTGGCCGGTAGCGGCATAGCGCCCGGCGAAATTGAGATCCTGAAACTGTTTGATGATGCCGTAGCCGCCGTTATTCATCACGATGATGCTGACCGGCAGCCCATGCTCGCGGATGACCTGCAGCTCCTGGATATTGAGCTGCATCCCGCCATCGCCGATGACGGCGATCACCTGCCGGCCCGGCTGGACCAGTGCCGCGCCGACCGCCGCCGGCAACGCATAGCCCATCGGCGAATTCCCCCCGGCGGTGAAAATGGCCTGACGACGGCGCAGGAAGGTCTGGAACAGCCAGCACATGGCGGCGCCGGTATCGCCGATGACTACAGCATCCTCGGCGACAGAGCCGCTGAGACGCTCGATGACGGCATAGGGCGAGAGCGTGCCGCTGCGCTCCGCGAACTGGCTATGCGTTCTGCCGAAATAACGCTCGCGCATCTGCCCGACATAGCTGCGCCATGCGGCAGATTGCACCGGCGGGGTTACCTGATCCAGCACGCGGCCGAACCCGGCGAAATTCGCCTGAATCGTCTGGTATTCGTTGATGGCATATTTCCGCAGCTCCTCGCCGTCCACATCAATGACCAGCACCTCGGCGCTGATGGCGAACAGCTTGGTGTTGGAGCCGCGCTGGCGGTTGTCGAGGCGGCTGCCGAGCACGAGCAGGCGGTCGCAGTTCTGCACGAGGCAGTTGGCGCCGCGATTGCCGTACACGCCGATCGTGCCGTGGTAATTCGGCGAATGATTATCGAAATAGCGCATGCCGTTCCAGCTGGCGACGAAGGGGATGCCGTGACGGTTCAGAAAGGCCTCGACGGCAGCCGCTTCCTGGTCGCCGGCCAGACCCGGCCCGGCCCCGAAAATGGCCAGCGGGCGCTCACCGCCGCGGAAGAACTCGGAAATACGCTGCGCGATGGCGGAATCTTCCGCTGCGCTGCGCGATGGGGCGGCAGGCGGCGCATACTGGACCAGTTCGCCCATTTCCTCCTGCTGCACATTCATCGGCACGTCGATCAACACCGGGCCCTTGCGGTCACTGATGGCGATATTCCATGCCTTCTCCAGCTCGCGCCGCAGCTCCTCGCCATTGGTCACCTGCACGGCATATTTGGTGATCGGGCGCACCATCTCGACGATTTTGGTCTCCTGAAATCCGGCCTGCCGCACATCCGCGCCGAGATATTGGGCGCTCTCGCGCAGATTGATCTGTCCGGTGATGTGAATAGAGGGGATGGAATCGAAATAGGAGCAGGCGATGCCGGTGATGAGATTGGTGGCACCCGGCCCGGACGTCGCCACCGTCACGCCCGGAATACCGGTGGTGCGCCAGACGGCATCCGCCGCCATCGCCGCGCCCTGCTCATGGTGAAAGCAGGTATAGCCGAGCTGGGGGTGGCGCTCGATTGCATCGATGATGAAGGCACAGGCACCCCCCGTCATCAGGAAGACGTTGGAGACGCCGCGCTGATGCAGGAACTCTGCGATATATTCCGAACCATTCATCTCAGAACATGCGCCGCATGGTGACGTCATAGGCCGTCGCCGCTTCGTATTCGGAAGCAACGATCTCCTGATAGAAACGCTGCCCGGCCTCGGAGACGCGGCGCATCGGGACGCGCAGAATCTCGGTGAAGCCCAGCGCCTCGTACAGGCGCAGGGCCGGGGCGTTATGGCCGAGCACGCGCAGATACATGTGCAACAGCGCGAATTCCTGCTTCGCCCAGTCGATCAGCGCGGTGCAGGCCGCCTGCATGATGCCCTTCTCCATGCCCGCCACACCGCGCACGATGTTGTCCAGCTCGCAGAAGCGCTCCTGATGATTGAAGCGGAACAGGCCGACATGGCCGATCTTCTCGCCCTTCGCGTTCTCCACGAAGAAGAGGATGCGGTCCAGTGCCTCGAACAGGGCCTTGTCCATCCAGCGCTGCGTGCCTTCCTCGGTGACGGTGAACTGCGAGGGAAACCATTCCTGCGCACTGCGCCGCCAGTCAGACAGGAGTCTGACCAGCTCAGGCCGGGAGGAATCCTGCTGCGTGACCGGCACAAGGTGCCCCTTCTGGCTATCCGGGCCGTAGGTGAAGGAAAGCGAGGGATTCTCCTCGCCGGTCTTGATCCGGCGCAGCGTTCCGGTGGTCTGCTCACGGCGGGCGAGCCAGCCCCCGACCGGCACGGAAGCGCTGCTGCCGCGCGTGCGCGCCAGAATATCGCGGACATGGCCGCAGATATAGTCGATCTCCTCCTCGGTGCGGTTATGGCCGCTCGGCAGGTTGATACCGCGTAGCCCGACATGATAAGCGGTCGGGTTGGCGGCCTGCGTGAACATCGGGAAGGAGCTGATCGGGTAGAAGATCGGCCGCGAATCAACCTTGCGCTGCTTCAGCTCGGCAATGAAGGCGTCGCGCTCCAGCGGCACCTTGTCTGACAGGACGATCGAGCTCATCCAGTAGATATTCTTTGCCCAGGGCTTCTGGCCGTTGATGCTGATCTCCGGGATGTCCTTCAGCCGCTCCTGATACCATTTGAAGATCTGGATGCGGCGCTCCACAATCTCCTCGGCCCGTTCGATCTGCGCAAGGCCGATTGCCGCCTGCACGTTCGACATCTTGTATTTGAAGCCGATCGACTCGTTGAAGAGAACTTTCGTTTTGCTGCGGCCATGATCGCCAATGATGCGGGCGCGGTCCATCAGCTCGGCGTCCGAGGTGACGAGCATGCCGCCCTCACCCGTCACCACTGCCTTGGCACCCTGAAAACTGAAGGCGGCGGCATTGCCGATCGAGCCGGTCTTGCGGCCGAAATATTCCGCGCCGATCGCCTGCGCCGAATCCTCGAAAACGAAGAGATTATGCTTGCGGGCAATGTCCAGCAGCGGGTTCATATCGCAGGGATGGCCGTAAAGATGCACCGGCATGATGGCCTTCGTGCGCGGCGTGATAAGCCGCTCCACGCTCTCGGGCAGCATGGTCCAGGACTCCGGATCGATATCGCAGAACACCGGGGTGGCACCGGTATAGACGACCGCCGAGGCGGTAGCGATCCAGGTCAGCTCCGGCACGATGACCTCGTCGCCCTCGCCGATACCGGCGGCCAATAGCGCCAGATGCATGGCACCGGTACAGCTGGAGGTGGCCATCGCGTGGCTGGTGCCAACATATCCGGCGAAGGTCTTTTCAAATTTCCCGAGATATTCTCCCCATTTATCGTTCCAGCCATTTTTCACGGCATCAACGCCATACGCCACTTCGCGGCTGGAAATGGTCGGGCCGGCGGTCAGGATGAGCTGGGAGATGGTGCGGGGGGCCTCCTCAACATCGGAGGCAAAGGATTTTTTTTCGGCGAGAGAAGGATTCATGGGCGTAAAAATTTCCTGAATGACAAGACGTTGACAGCATCCATGTCTACGCCCTGACTATGGCGCTGTCAAAGGGATTCCGCGAGGATGTACGCGGCGGATAAGCAGGGATTCTCACTCCCCGGCCTGCTCCAGATACGCAGCGATCTGGCGGCGGGTGATAGCGTACATGTCGCTGCCGGCAAGATATTCTCCGAACCAGTCCGCCGTGAGCTGAATCGCTTCTTTCTGTGTGTAGCGTGGTCGCCAGCCAATCGCATGCTTGATCTGGCTATTATCGAGCCGCAGCGTCAAGGTCTCGTGCAGACGGTCGTCACGCTCAATGCGGTAGGTGCCGCGGCCCAGCGTGGCGATGAAAATCTTCGTAAGGGCCTCGACCGTGATGGGATGGACGTCATCCGGTCCGAAATTGAAGGCGGATGCGAAGGGCGCACCATCGGTATGCAGCCGCGCCGCCAGCATCAGATAGCCGCATACTACCTCGATGACATGCTGCCAGGGACGGATAGCGTCCGGCGAGCGCAGCACCACTGTTTCTCCGCCCGTCACGCTCTCGACGATATCTGGAATCAGTCGGTCTTCAGAGAAATCACCGCCACCGATGACATTACCTGCTCTCGCTGAAGCCAAGTGAATCCCGGCAGCATCGAAGAAAGAGCGTCGGTAGGAAGTGGTGATCAGCTCAGCGCAGGCTTTGGACGCTGAATACGGGTCGTGACCGCCCAACCGGTCTTCCTCGCGGTAGGGCCAGATCCACTCGCGGTTCTCGTAACATTTATCGGTGGTAATGTTGAGCACGGTGCGGCAGGCGCTCTGGCGGCGCACCGCCTCGAACAGGTGGACGGTGCCGAGAATATGGTCTGCCAGGTCTCCAGCGGATCGCGGTAGGAGGCGCGTACCAGCGGCTGCGCTGCCATATGGATGATGATATCTGGCCGGGCGGCGCTCAGCGCGGCATCGAGCGCGGCGCTGTCGCGGATATCGCCGTAGGTGGAGCTGGCGATGCGGCTGCCGATAGCCAACTGCTCGAACATACTACCGCGACGATTCACTGGCGGCAGGGCGAATCCATGCACTTCACCACCCAGCTGCTCCAGCAGCAGCGACATCCAGCTACCCTTGAAGCCGGTATGGCCGGTGAGGAAAATCCGTTTTCCATCGTAAAAATCTGCCAGACAGATCATACGCAGATATTTCCGTTATCCTGCCAGACTTTCCATGGGGCGCCATCTTCCCATAATTTCATCAGGTGGTTCTTGTCCCGTAGCGTATCCATCGGCTGCCAGAATCCAGAATGCCGATAGGCAACCAGCTGCCCATCGCGTGCCAAACCCTCCAAGGGCTCGCGCTCCAGCACGGTCTGAGAGGAGTCAATATATTCAAGGGCTTTACGGTTCATGACGAAAAAGCCGCCATTGATATAGGAACCGTCACCCTGCGGCTTTTCAATGAAAGATTTGACCTGACCGCTATCGCCAATCTCGAGTGCGCCGAAACGGCCGGATGGTTTGACGGCGGTCACCGTCGCCAGCTTGCCGTGTGCATGGTGGAAATCGACAAGGCGACGAATGTCGATATCGGCCACCCCGTCGCCATAGGTCAGGCAGAAATGTTCATCCTCTTCAAGAAATCGGCCGATGGCTTTCACGCGGCCTCCAGTCATGGTATTTTCTCCGGTCTCAACTAGCGTCACACGCCAGGGCTCGCTGCGAGTGTCATGGAAATGCTCAGTGTTCGTACGCATGTCATAGGTAATGTCTGACATGTGTCGGAAGTAATTCGCGAAATATTCCTTAATGTAATAGCCGCGGTAGCCAAGACAAATGATGAAATCATTAAAGCCATAATGTGAGTAGATCTTCATGATATGCCAGAGAATGGGCTTGCCACCGATCTCGATCATCGGTTTAGGCTTGAGGTCTGTCTCTTCAGAAATACGGCTGCCAAAACCTCCGGCGAGCAAGACCACCTTCATATGCGCTTCCCTTGTACGCTACACATAAATTTTTTCACTGACACTTATAGGAAGGATCGCGCTGCCTTGTCCAGCAGACAGATAAAATCTGCTCCCTATCAGCAGAAACATGGCTTGCTGTTTTTTGTTATGCCGTGAAGAGAAGGCAACGGTCCGATTTTACCATGCGGGCCTTCCACGTTTTTTCAGGCATATGAAATTGACAGGCACGGTATAGAACATGAACCAATAGTTTATCTGGTATGTTCAAATCCCCTCGCTATCATATCAGCGATAGCTTGACGGTAATTTTCTGTAATTTCTTGATAAGAAACGTTTACCGGGCGTCCAAGGCGTTGGCTGATATATTCGGAAAGACTTGGGGCATAGGCAGTCTGAGTGGGGATCTCTTCGTAATCGTATCCCATCATCGTCTTGAACCCCTCCGCAAAGGTCAAGTCGGTGCGCCGGAGGTTAGGAACGAAGTTCACCATCATTGGTTTGCCGCTGGGGTCATTGGTTTTTGGCATGATGCTTCCGGCATCTATAATCACTGGCGCAAGAATGATTTCGCCTGACGGATCACGCAACACTTCTCCATTTTTAATGACCGGAATCAGGCCAATATTACTGCGTTCTGGCCAGATGCTCCCACCTGCATCATGCTGCTGGACCGTATTATCACCTTTTTTAGAGTATTCCACTTTGGGATCATAAAATACCCGCTGTTGCCCCTCACAATGCTTGAGTAGCATATCCTGAAACAATCTTTTCTGAGGATTTTCTGGGCTTAGTACGTGTACCTCAGGCAATAATTCTAGCCACGCGTAACCCTTATCCAATCCCATAGGCATGGTTCTTAGAGGCTTTAGTAGACAATCTGCCTCCGCTGCAGGGGCTTGTCCATTATGCTCGTTGTGATAGCGGAAAGACACAAGACAAGGTGCTTTTACATCCGCTGGCACGTATACATGCGATGAAGAACTTATGATTTCCTGCCCAGCACCTGTCCGTACTCGATTTACACCGAGCGCCTTTAACGCGGAAATGGCCGCTTTATCATCGAATCGGAGATCAGGCCGCTCACGGACTTTCCGTGGCCCTCCACTCGCCACCAATTGCTCGACGGGCAATGATGCAGTATGGGGGTGCGGAAAAAATCGCAATGTCTTGAAATAATCAGTTAAATCCCGAGCAATTGAATTGGTCATATTCGGCAGCTTATTTTATTAGATACGTATCGTATCATAGTGCACAGAGCTTAATTTATTAATTATTTAAGAAAATTATGAAAATAAACTGAATTAATTGACTAAGTTCAAATGCAGGCAGCCCCTAACAATCTACTAAAAGAAAGATGTAGTGCCGTCTTTATTACATCTTAAAAAAATTACACTCGTGACTCTACGCTCATGAGAGTTGGGTTGTAGCGTCAGCTGGCGGTAATTACTGGCAGCTGAAACATCGCGATTATCCGCCGAGTGCATACATCATGCCGCCCAACAAGCTTTCTGAAGGATGCCGCCCTGCGCCGCTGGGATTGTATTTGGCATTCTTGCATTGATCGTTGGGTAGCTTCGTTGTTGGTTCTTTTCCCTCCCAAAGCAAAAATACCAACAAATTCGTGGCTGTATTGTGCGGCGTCAGATGCCTCTGGAGTCTTTTTACCAACGGCACACTGAAAATCTAGGTTTCTTGCTGTTCTTTGGTCTTACTTGCTGGAAGATTTTGGCGACCCCTACGGGACTCGAACCCGTGTTCCTACCGTGAAAGGGTAGTGTCCTAACCGCTAGACGAAGGGGTCGTCGGGCGCGGTGCGCGAGGGGGTTAACTAGCCTGTTTCGCGGGGGGAAGTCAACCGGAATTTCGGGGGGCTGCCGGGCGTGGCCACAGGGCTGCTGGCAAGGCATGGAAGGCTTAGGCCGCGAGCGCGGCGTCATCGATAAAAAAGCTTACCCGCGCCTGGCCCTGCCAATACTCTTTTTTCACCTGCCCCGCCAGATGCACCGGCTGGCCACGATGGCCCTGCAGCAGCTCGCCCAGCGGGGTACCAACGGCGCGGAAAGCCAGAGCTGTCAGCCGCGCCCCGCTGGCCTTCCCTCCCATGTTGCAGGCCAACGTCACGCGCACATGGGCCTCCTTCAACACATCCACCGCGACAATCCGGCAATGGGCCAGCACAAAACGCGGCGAAGGGTTGGCAGTGCCAAACGGACCCGCCTGCGCAACGAGGTCCGGCAGGTCGAGATGTACCGCATCCGGATTCAGGCAGGCATCGACCGAGAGGGTGCGCTGATGCCGGTACTGCTCCGCGGAAGCGCCCAGACGGGCCTCGAGAAAATCATGCAAGGCCGGCAGCTGCGCGCGGGTGAGGCTGAACCCGGCCGCCATGGCGTGGCCACCGCCCCCGAGGATCATTTCCTCCGTGCGCGCCGCGGCGATGGCCGCGCCGAAATCAACACCGGGGACTGAGCGTGCGCTGGCCTTGCCCACCCCGTCACGAAACGCCACCACGGCTGCGGGACGGTGAAACTTTTCCTTGATGCGCCCGGCGACAATGCCAATGACACCTTCATGCCAGCCGTCGTTTTCCACGACGATCACCGCACGATTATCCTGCCGCTCCGCAAGCGCCATGGCCTCTTCCAGCACGGTGGCTTCGATGGCCTGCCGCTCAGCGTTGTAGCGTGACAGGGTTTCAGCGAGCTGGGCGGCTTCCTCGGCATCAGAGGTGGTGAGCAGCCGGAAACCGAGCGAAGCCTCCCCCACCCGCCCCCCGGCATTGATGCGCGGGCCGAGGATGAATCCGGCGTGGTAGGTGGTGGGAGCCTCCTCCAGCTTTGCAGATTCAAACAACGCACGGATACCGGGGTTTTTCTTCTGCGCCATCACCTGCAGGCCCTGCTTGACGAAGGCACGGTTAAGGCCGGTCAGTGGCACCACGTCGCACACGGTGCCCAGTGCCACGAGATCAAGGAAATCAAGCAGATTGGGCTCGGGACGCGCCGCCTGAAAATACCCCGCCTCGCGCAGCGCACGGTTGAGGGCCACCAGCGTGAGGAAGGTCACGCCCACTGCCGCCAGATAACGGCAGGGAGAGGATTCATCCAGCCGGTTGGGATTCACCACCGCCACGGCCTCCGGCAGCTGGGCCGCGCCCATATGGTGATCAAGCACGATGACATCGAGGCCTGCCGCCTTGGCCGCGGCCAGCGGCTCGAAAGAGACGGCGCCGCAATCCACCGTGACAATCAGGCGCACACCCTGCGCCTGCAACGCCAGAAAAGCGGCGGTATTGGGACCGTAGCCTTCCTTCATGCGGTCAGGAATGTAGGCCTGGCAGGGCACGCCCAGCGCGCGCAGATACTGATAGAGCAGCGCGGAGGAAGTCGCGCCATCCACATCGTAATCGCCGAAAATGCCGATGGGCTCGCCCTGCGTAATCGCCTGCATCAGACGGGCGACAGCCTTATCCATATCAAGAAGGTGGCCGGGGTCCGGCATGGCGCTGCGCAGAGACGGAGCAAGGAAATCCGGCGCCGCTTCCGGCGTGATGCCGCGGCCCACCAGCACACGGGCCAACAGATCAGGAATGGCTAACTTTTGTGACATCGCCAGCACGGCGCGCTCATCCAGCGTGCGCCATTTCCAGCGCATGCCCATCGCCGAGCGCTCAACGGACAACACAGTATCACTCAGCATCGTGGAAGCATCCGTGGGCATGGCAAAGCCTGAAGGCACGGGCGGCGCAGCAGCGAAGCGGGCAGAAGCAATCAGCCATCCACCCAGGTTTTGCGGCGGAAGTTATGCTCGGTGCTGACAATACGCACGGTGCCAGTTTTGGAGCGCATCACAATGGATTCCGTGAACGCGCCGCCGGTCCACAGCTTCACGCCTTTCAGCATAGAGCCGTCAGTGACGCCGGTGGCGGCGAACATCACGTCACCGCGCGCCATGTCTTCCATTTTATACACCGCATCGAAGTCCTTGACGCCCATGGCTTTGGCGCGGGCACGCTGGGTGTCATCGTCAAACAGCAAACGGCCCTGCATCTGGCCGCCGATGCAGCGTAGTGCCGCCGCGGCCAACACGCCCTCGGGCGCTCCGCCCGTGCCGACATACATATGCACGCCCGTATGCGGCCGCGCGCACGCAATCACGCCGGCCACATCGCCGTCAGCAATCAGCATCACGCGCGCCCCGGCCTCGCGGGTTTTGGCAATCAGCTCCTCATGGCGGTCCCGCTTCAGGATGCACACCATCAGGTCGGAAATGTCGCATTTCTTCGCCTTAGCGAGGTTGCTGAGGTTTTCCATCGGGCTGGCATCGAGCTGCACCACCCCCTCGGGCAGGCCACCGCCGACCGCAATCTTGCTCATGTACACGTCCGGCGCATGGAGGAAGCCGCCCTTCTCTGCCATGGCAACCACGGCCAGCGAGTTCGGGCCACCGGTGGCGCAGATGGTGGTGCCTTCCAGCGGATCGAGCGCGATGTCGATCTTTGGTCCTTCGCCGGTGCCGACCTGCTCGCCGATATAGAGCATCGGCGCTTTATCGCGCTCCCCCTCGCCGATCACGACGGTGCCTTGAATAGAAAGCGTGTTGAGTGCCTCGCGCATGGCGTTGACGGCGGCCTGATCGGCGGCTTTCTCATCCCCCCGGCCTACCCAGCGGGCGCAGGCCAGCGCAGCGGCCTCCGTGACACGGACCGCTTCCAGCGCGAAGTTACGATCCATCATAATATTGGTAGCCAGTTCTTCCTGCATCATGGGGGCACTCGTCATGGGGCTTCGATCCTGATCATCTGCGGCGGGGCCATGAGCGTGGCCAGCAAGGCCACCTCACGCAGCGCCTGTTGCATCTGCGATTCACGAGTCTGGTGTGTGGTCAGTACGATGTCAACGGGTTCTTCCGGCGCATGGGCGTGCTGAATCAGCGAGGCGACGGAAATGCCCTGGTCCCGGCAGATGCCGGCAATATCGGCCAGCACCCCGGGGCGATCCACCACGGTCAGGCGCAGGTAATATTCGCCCTTCAGGCCGCTGATGTCTGCAGGCTGCAAGCTGGGCAGGCTGGCCGCCGGCACCATCAGCGGCGGCATGCGGTGGCCGCGCGCCGCGTCAATCAGGTCCGCGACTACGGCAGAGGCGGTTGGCCCGGCCCCGGCGCCGCGCCCTTCGAGGAACAGACGGCCCACCGCGTCGCCTTCAATCTGCACAGCATTATAGGCATCATCCACGGTGGCCAGCGGTGCGCTGAGCGGAATCATGCAGGGATGCACGCGCTGCTCAACCTGTTCACCGTCACGCTGCGAGGTGATGCCCAGCAGCTTGATGCGGTAGCCCAGCTCGCGGGCGAAATGAATATCGGTTTTGCTGATGCTGCGGATGCCTTCAATATGCAGCGCATCAAGGTTGGGCGCGCGCTGGAAGGCCAGGGCGGCGACAATCGCCAGCTTATGGGCGGTGTCCACCCCGTCAATGTCAAAGCTGGGGTCGGCCTCGGCATAGCCCTTGGCCTGCGCTTCGGCGAGCACGTCGGCAAAGTCGCGCCCGGTTTTTTCCATGGTGGTGAGAATGTAGTTGCAGGTACCATTCAGGATCGCCGTGATGCGTACATAGCGGTTAGCCGCCAGCCCTTCGCGCAGCGTTTTGATGACGGGAATGCCCCCCGCCACCGCCGCCTCATAGGCAAGCCCGACGCCCTTTGCTTCCGCCAGCGCCGCCAGCTCGGCACCATGCGCGGCAATCAGCGCCTTGTTGGCGGTCACCACATGCTTGCCGTTCTGCAGGGCTTGCGTCACCACGGCGCGGGCGATGCCCTCCGCGCCGCCGATCAGCTCCACCACCACGTCAATATCCGGCGCACTGGCCAGGGCGGTGGCGTCCTCTTCCCAGCGGATGCCATCGAGCAGAAGGCCGCGCGCTTTTGCACGGTCACGTGCGGACACGGCCACAAGCTCCAAGCGTGCACCGCCGCGCATTGCGAGTAAGGTTTCCTGTTCTTGCAGGATGCGCACCACACCGCCGCCGACCGTGCCGAGCCCTGCGATGCCTACGCGTAAAAGAGAAGGACGTGTTTGCATAGGCTTGCAGCTATAGTCCGCCTTCCGCAGGGGTGCAATATGAAAGGCGTGAATTACGCACTCTGCAACGCGGCTTCACGGATCAGCTTCTGCGGGTCTTCGGCGAGGAAGGATTTGATGTTGCGGCAGGCCTGGCGCAGGCGCTGCTTGTTTTCCACCAGCGCAATACGCACATGGCCGTCGCCATATTCGCCAAAGCCGATGCCGGGGGCCACGGCCACTTCCGCTTTCTCGATCAGCAGCTGCGAGAAGGCGAGCGAGCCAAGTTCTTTGTACGCGTCAGGAATCGGTGCCCAGAGGAACATGCTCGCCGCGGGCGCCTCCACCTGCCAGCCGGCGTCGTTCAGGCCTTTGACCAGTACATCGCGGCGCTCTTTGTACATCTGACGCAACTCGGCCACGCAATCCTGCGGGCCATTGAGCGCCGCGGTCGCCGCCACCTGAATCGGCGTGAAGGCTCCGTAATCAAGGTAGGATTTCATTTTGGTCAGCGCACCGACCAGGGTCGGGTTGCCGACGCCAAAGCCCATCCGCCAGCCCGCCATCGAATAGGTTTTCGACAGGGTGGTGAACTCAATCGCCACATCCTTGCCGCCCTTGGTTTGCAGGATGGAGGGCGGCGGATTGCCATCATAATAAAGTTCGCAATAGGCGAGATCGGAGATGATGTAGATGCCATGATGCTTACACAGATCCACCGCCTCCTGATAAAACTCCAGCGGCACCACTTCCGTCGTCGGATTGCACGGGAAGCTGAGAATCAGCACCGTCGGGGTCGGGCGGCAATGCTTGATGGCCCGCTTCAGAATAGCAAAGAAATCATGGTTCGGCGTGCGCGGCAGGTGCCAGACCGACGCCCCGGCAATAATGGAGCCGTACGGATGGATGGGATAGCTCGGGTTCGGTACCATCACCACATCCCCCGGCGCAGTAATCGCCTGAAGCAGGTTGGCCAGCCCTTCCTTGGAGCCGAGCGTAACCACCACTTCCTTTTCCGGATCCAACGTCACCCCGAAGCGGCGCTGATAATAGGCCGCTTGTGCCTTACGCAGGCCGGGGATGCCACGGGATAACGAATAGCGGTGGCATTTAGGATCAGCTAGCGTTTCTTTCAGCTTAGCGACCACATGCGCTGGTGCGGGCGTATCCGGGTTGCCCATGCCAAGATCGATTACATCCTCACCCGCTGCCCGCAGCTTCGCTTTTTTGCTGTTCACCTCAGCAAAAACGTAGGGTGGAAGCCGCTTAATGCGAAAAAAATCAGAGGGAGAAGACATCACGCAGACCTGATGAAGGGTTCGTTAATGCCGCAGCGTCATTTGCCGCGCGGTGCGGGCGCGTCGGGCATAACGCGATGCGGGCAAGAAGCGCCCATTCCCCACGCCGATGCCTGGCTCTGCTGCCATCGCCGGCGCGCGGAGCTGGATGGGTGGCAGCCCCGTACCGGATGGCGGCAGTGGGGCCATGGCATATGAATCATTCTCAGGCGGCAATGGGGGAGGTGGGGCCATTGTCGCATCTGCCGATGGCTGGGGGGCCATAGTGGGTGCTGGCTCCGCGTAATATTCCTGATAATTCTCATCCGCACGCATCAGCGGAGTCGCTGGCTCAGATGGCGGCTGATTCACTGGTGGCAACTCTGCAAATTCAGCAGCCGCCGCTACCGGCTCTGGCGTCAACGAAGGAAGTGCGGCATCAACAGGTACATTGGGCATTGCCTCGCCTGCTCCAGGCGCGGGGGCAGAGGCCTCCGCAATTGGGGGCAGCGCTTCGGAATCTTGCGCAAAGGCTTTTGCTTCCTTACGTGCTGCCTTAGCTTGACGGCGTACATCTTTAGGCACCTGCGGCACGTCTGCCAGTGTTGGGAATTCGCCATTTTCATTGACCATCGGCTGATATCCGTTTGCCTCCATAGGTGGCGGGGTCAAATCGGCAGACTGGACCGGAACCATGGGCGCAATATCAGCAGCCGCGACCATGCCAGACTCCGCCTGAAGAGCCTGCTGATTACCCGCTGGAACTTTACGCCCCTGAGGTGTTCCAGCGGCCTCGGGCATCACCGGAGGCTCCATAGAGGTCATGGACGGCTCATAGCCCGCGGGGGGGTAGTCATTACCGGTTGGAGCCGCCATCCCCGCCGACATGCCCGCCGGCACCGGTTGGGGCACGCCGGGTGCTGTGCCCTGCTCAAACTCTGGCGGCGTGTAACTCGCCCCCCCGGGATTGAGCATGGGGGAACGCTTCTCACCCTGAACAACATTGTAGCGCGGCGGTTGCTTCTGGAAGTTTGAGCATCCTGAAAGGAGCGGAGCCGTCAACCACATAGATCCGAGTGCAACGGACACAAGCAAACGGGATGGCAGAGAGGGCTGGCGCATAAAACAACTTCACCTGAGGGTAAAAAATGACTTTTTTCTGGTGTAATGGCGCAAAAGCGCTTTGTCTAGAACCATCTGCGACGTATGATAACACTCCATTTTGACGCGTTTGGTTAAGAGGCCCGTATGTCTGAATCCACAACGATTACCCGCCAGGAATTTGACTCCTCTCGTTTCGCCAAAAACATGACGCGCCTCGCGCAGGAATGGCATGTGCTGGTGGCTGAGATTGCCCGTCACCAAACGCCGGATACACTTGTCGAGTCAGAGCGCGAAATGTCGCAGGTTGGCAAAGCGTTTGGAGAAATGGTGACCCGGCTTGCACAGGACCCAGCCACGCTGATTGATATGCAATATGAATATTATCAGCGCTGGATGGGAGTATGGGAAGATAGCATGCAGCGCTTTCTAGGCCAGCCTCCGGAAGAGCGCAAGCAAGCCCCCGCCCCGCGGCGAGACCGTCGGTTTTCAGACCCTGCATGGTCAGAAAATGTCTACTTTGATTTCCTGAAGCAAACCTACCTGATGACCGCCGGCTGGTTGCAGGAAATGGTGCAGCGTACCGATGATGAGATGGACCCGCAAACGGCGCGGAAGGTGCATTTCTACATGCGTCAGTTCATTGATGCGATGTCACCCAGCAACTTCCTGTTCACCAATCCGGAAGTGCTCAAAGCTACCATCGAGTCGCATGGGGAAAATCTGGTGCGCGGCCTGCGCCATCTGCGTGAGGATTATCTGCAAGGTGACGGGAAACTCAGCATCCGCATGACGGATACCAAAGCATTTAAATTTGGCGAGAATATTGCTACCACTCCCGGTAAGGTGGTCTATCAAAACGCACTAATGCAGCTGCTGCAATACACCCCGTCCACCACCACCGTTCACGCCACACCACTTCTGCTGATCCCTGCCTGGATCAACAAATATTATATCTTCGACATGCAGGCGGAGAATTCCTACGTCAAATGGCTGGTTGATCAGGGCTACACCGTATTCGTTATTTCGTGGGTCAACCCGGACGAATCGCTGGCGGAGAAAACCTTTGAGGATTACCTCATGGAAGGCCCGCTGGCCGCGCTGGGTGCCATTGAAGCCATTACCGGACAAGCACAGACGGCCTGTGTGGGCTATTGCCTCGGCGGCACCTTGCTTTCCATCACACTAGCCTGGCTGCATGCAAAAGGGCAGGCAGACCGGGTCGCTTCCGCCACGTATCTGACCACGATGATTGATTTCTCCGAGCCTGGCGAGCTGGGCGTCTTTATCGACGAAGAGCAGATTGCGGCACTGGAAGCCCGCATGAATGCCAAGGGTTATCTCGATGGGCGGGATATGGCCGTCACGTTTAACATGCTGCGTGCCAATGATCTGATCTGGTCGTTTGTGGTGAATAACTATCTACTCGGCAAAGAGCCCTTCCCCTTCGATCTGTTATTCTGGAATTCGGATTCCACCCGCATGCCCGCGAAGATGCACAGCTTCTATCTGCGTAACATGTATAATGAAAACCGGCTGATGAATCCCGGCAGCCTGACCATCGGAGGGGTGCCGATCGACCTGCGCAAGATCAAAACGCCCACGTATCTGCTATCCACGCGGGAGGATCACATCGCCCCGTGGCGTTCGACCTTTGCCGCAACCAAGCTCTACAGCGGCCCGGTCACCTTCACTTTGGCCGCCTCGGGCCATATCGCCGGGGTGATTAACCCTCCGGCTAAACAAAAATATTCCTACTGGACGAATGGCATTTCGGCCAAGGATACGCCGGAGAGCTGGTTGCAGCATGCGAAGGAAACACCGGGCTCGTGGTGGCCGCACTGGGACGCCTGGCAACAGGCCTATGCAGGTAACCGCGTCCCGGCACGTATTCCCGGAAAGCCCGGTCATAGCCCCATTGAAGATGCTCCGGGGCGCTATGTGAAAGTAAGATAATTAACCATTTTTTGACTCATTCGCCGCCCTGATTTATAGTAGGGTATGAATTATCTTGCTCGCGATCGCATGCTGTCCACGGCGATGAAGGCGCTGGGGGAGTATTTTGGCGAACCTTTCCCGATCGCACGTGTGGCAGGGCGGTATAAGCTCGGTGGCGGCAACTCGGCCAGCCCCGCCTATCTGTTGCGCACCGATAGGGGATATTTTACCATTAAAGCCTATGAGGGAGAAACTGCTCAGCGTACCCCCGTGATTGCTGAGGTAGAAAATCACCTGCATGCTAGCGGCCACCCGGTTCCACAGGTGGTTGCCCAAAAGTCCTTGGAGGATGGGAGCCTCCTACTTGTCCGGCGCTTTAACGAAGATGGCAAGCACCTGCCTTATTTGAACCGGGATGCTGCTGAGCATCTGGGGGAGAGCCTGGCGCGCTGCCATATCGACCTGCAGGCACTGATCCAGCGGCGACCCGAGCTAATCGCGCCTTTGGATTACCCCCATGAATATGAATTTCGCCGCCAGCCACTTTACCGAAGCATACCACGCAGTGCCTTGATCGCCGCATATAGCGGAAGCCCTTTAAATGCCGTCCGCAACACTCGCAGCATCCTCTCGCACCAGGGCCAAACATCCCTTCCTATGGTACTGAACCATTGCGATCTGCATATGAAAAATATCCTCTTCACCCCAGAGGGGGCGCCCATCCTGCTCGACTGGGACAGCATGCGGTACCGTCCACGCGTGGAGGATGTCGCCCGCACCATGGCATTAGCTGCCTTTCGCGGAAGCGCCCACGCCGGGGTTCCTAACCATCAGGCGTTCACAGCCGCAGATGGCCTACTTGCCGGATATCACAGAATTCACCCTCTCTACCCCGAGGAAGTCCGCACCTTACCGGATCTGATGCGGTATCACACTCTGATAAAACTCTCAGGCAAAGAACTAGTGATGCAACCGCACTTAGGCCATTGGCTTCGCATGACGGATGATTATTTGGGCCAACGGGATTTACACGCATTGCTGGGGGTTGCGACTCCTTCCTCTGCGTGGGTGAGACACGTCTCACAACGTGCGGGGAACCATCCCGTCAGCCACAAAAATGGATATCAGCGCTAGGCCGTTTAGTGGATAGCTTTGGAGGTATCCGCGTGCTGCGCGGCCTGTTGCTCCAGGCGCTGCACGTGAGACAAACCCTGCTGTGGAGCAAGTCCGCGCACCCGATCGACAAACCGTTGGGCTTGTACCACACCGGGTACGCGTTCGAGAAGCGCGTGACGCTGCGTGTGCGGGCGCGCTGGAATTTCCAACCCCTCTGCTTTTGCTTTTTCCAGCTCCGATGCATAGGCTTGCAGCAAAGCTGTCGCCGGCGGCAGCACCCCAGACCTACGACCTTCCACGGCAAAGGCCAACTCCTGCGCTGGCAACAGACCGCGATTGATCGCCTCAGTCGTGGCACGAATCTGAAACGCATTGTCATAGTGATTGATGACATCACGCTGATGCTCAGGCGGCAACTGCCGATAAGACAGCCCATAGCGCGCGCGGATTTCCTGATCGATGGAGGGATTCACCTGAACGATCATACGCATCATTTGACCAATACCCATGCTATGGCCACGCCTCACCAGCCCGGCCACCCGTTCAATCTGATCATCAAGAGAGGGTGTGGTGTAACCAAACATGCGATTTCCCGCATGACCAAACAGCTGATCGAGGCCAAAGCCGGTCACTGCCGCCGTGGTCGCAAGCAGCGTCGCCTCCATGGCACCTGCCTGCGTCAGACTGACCCCAGCATTGGCCAGCCAGCCTGAAGCAGCGCCGGGCAAGCCAAACGTATGTAAGGCAAACACCAATCCGGTGGCCACGATGGCCGACAGCACGTTGGCCACCACCGCAATGGTACGATGACGATCATTACGCTCAAGTGCTTCATGGAGGGTTTTATTGCCAGGAATACGCCGGTCTGGCATGCCATTCGCCACTGCGCGCAGATGCTGCATCGTCACACTTCCCGGAGCAATACCGAGGGTTGCAGCAATTTCTTCACGATAATGGGCCCGGAGCTGGCGCTGCTGGTGGTCATGCGACATGGTCGCCAGCGCCGCTGTTACCGGGATCCCCAGCGCCAGACCAATCAGCGGAAGCACGGGACTACCCAACGTCACACCGGCGGCCACCGCACCGGCGACGGCAAGCGCCGTCGCGCCCCGCCCTGTGACAAAGGCGGTTAACCAGCGAACACCATAAGCAATGTCATCCAGCATGGGCCTGATTCTCCACTATTTAGGATAGCCGAACGCGGCCAAAACAGTGTGAAGCTTTTATGAATTTCCGTCGGTTGCCCGGTATTCCGCGGCCAAATCCACGTAATTTTGTGCCGAAACCGGGAGAAAGACCCGCTCGGCCTCGCTCATTGAACGCATCAAGCGGGCGGGATTGCCCGCCCACAGCTCCCCCGTTCCCACCCGTTTGCGGGGGGCGAGCAAGGCCCCAGCAGCGAGCATTCCGCCCGAGGCAACCACCGCATCATCCAGAATTACCGCCCCCATGCCGATAAAACAGTCATCTTCCAATGTACAAGCATGCAATACGGCATGGTGACCGATGGTGACGCCGGAGCCGATACGGGTCGGCCCGGTGCCGCGGGTAACGTGGATCACCGTATTATCCTGAATATTCGTCCGCGCACCGATACGGATGGTATTGACGTCACCGCGGATCACACACCCAAACCAAACGTTTGAATATTCGCCGATTTCCACATCACCAATGACCACCGCACCCGGAGCAATAAACACGCTGGGATGAATCACCGGCCAGCGGCCGCGAAATGGAAGGATCAACGGTGGTTGGGCCGTCATATGATTACCCTTCGAGTAAAGACAACCTACGGATACACAGGAATGGCATCGAGCGCCAGTGTCTCCCGCCAGCCATACATTAGGTTCATATTCTGAACCGCCTGCCCGGAGGCCCCCTTCACCAGATTATCAATCGCGGAGACCAAAATCAGATCCTGCGGGCGGCGGCCACGATACAGGCCGATCTGGCAGCGGTTACTGCCGCGCACGGCGTGAGTGGAGGGGAATTTTTGACCGGCCATCAGTTCAATGAATGGCTCATTCTGATAGGCATTTCGCAAGCTTGTTGCAGCGTCTTGCCAGGTTTTTCCCTGAACAAGCGTTGCATAGATCGTGGCGATCATGCCCCGCTTCATGGGGATGAGGTGGGGGGTAAAATTCACCAACACCGCCTGCCCCGCCGCTGCGCTCAGCCCCTGCTCAATCTCCGGCGTATGCCGGTGATGCCCAACGCTGTAGGCGCTCATGCCTTCATCCAGTTCTGTGAACAGCAGGTTGCGCTTCACGCTGCGCCCCGCCCCCGACACACCGGACTTGGCATCAATCACGATGCCTTCCAGCGATAGCAGACCATCCTTAATTAAAGGTAAAAGCGGCAGCAGCGAAGCCGTCGGGTAGCACCCCGGATTGGCCACCAGCCGGGCCGAAGCCACGTCTGCACGTGCGTGCTCGCTCAGGCCGTACACCGCGTCACGCTGCAAATCGAGCGCATGGTGCGGATGGCCATACCATTCCTCATACACCTTGGGATCACGCAGGCGGAAATCCGCCGAAAGGTCGATGATTTTCAGATGCGCAGGCAAACTGGCCAGCACCACCTGCGTCGTCGCATGCGGCAGGCAGCAGAACACCAGCCCCACCTCGGTGAAATCAATCTCCTCGATGCGCTGCAGCTTCATGTCCGGCAACTGGGCGAGGTGAGGAAACGTCTCGTGCAGGGTCTGCCCGGCCTGGCTTTCGGCGGAGAGCGCCGTTATGCGCACCTCCGGATGCAGATGCAACAGACGGATCAGCTCCGCGCCGGTATATCCGCTGGCCCCAAGAATCGCGACATTGAGCATGCAAACCTCCCTAGACTGGAAGCGCTACATACTACCTTGCAGGGCTGTTTGCACCCTCTTTCCCGTGCGCTAGGGCAGCGGGCTGTAACTTCAGCCCCCGCATGGCAGCCGGGAAATTGGTGATGAGGTGCATTTCATTGACGCCTGCCGCCTTGGCCAGTTGCACCTTGTCGCGCAACCGCTCACGGTCCTCGCTGGGATGGCGCTCATGATCAAACCACGGATTGACCGCCAGCCCCTCCGAAGCTGCCGCCCGCATCGTTTCTCCCGTGATGCTGCCCAGCTCGGGGTGGAGCGCCGTCAACCCCTCCACCATCTGACATGTCTCATTAATGGTTTGCGGGGTAAAGCCAAGATAGGTCTCCTTCGTCTCCCGGCCTTTATAGATCGGCTGGCCCGCCTCCTCGGGAGAAGTAAACAGCATTCCTAGGCCAACGCCTGTTTTCTGGGCCGCCATCGCCACCAGATCCTCACGGGCAAACGATGACACCACCACACGCTCCGGCGGCCAACCGCTGGCGCGGATGGCGTGGGCCAGCGCCTCGACCATCGCGTCCCGGTCTGGTGGATCGAAGGTCCCCTTCACATCTTTCATCTCGATGTTCAGCGTTAGCTTTCGGTCCGGATGCTGCGCGCTATACGTATGCAGCAGGTCAAACACTTCCGACAGGGTTGGTATGGTGCCGTTACGATGGACGCCGACTGGCAACGCCCGCAGATCGTTAAGCGTCCGGCCACGCACGTAGCCTTCGCGGGACTCGCCTTGCTGCTGCACCGTGAAGACATGCTGGGAGAGGTCATTGCTATGGGTGACCACCAGCGCCCCGTCACAGCTCATCATCACATCGATTTCAAGGCCGTCCGCGCCGTCATCCAGTGCCGCGCGGAAGGCTGGCAGGGTGTTCTCCGCCGGATGCTCTGGCCGCCGGTAATGCGGCGACACGCGACCAAGGACGGGATCATCCGTCTGGCTGCCCCGATGCCCCCAATAGCCTAATGAAAAATGCCCCATAAACGCACTGGCCCCGGATACCAGAGTATCCGAGGCCAGCGAAAGAATAAAGCAAAGAAGCGCTTAGCGTTTCGAGAACTGGAAGCTACGGCGGGCTTTGCGCTTACCGTATTTCTTACGCTCGACCACGCGCGGATCGCGGGTCAGGAAGCCGCCCTGGCGAAGCGCCTTGTGGAACTCGGGGCTGAAGCTGTCCAGCGCACGGCTAATACCGTGACGCACAGCACCGGCCTGACCGGAGAGGCCGCCGCCGGTAACGGTGGCGAGCACATCAAACGCACCTGCGCGATCCAGCGCCATGAAGGGCTGGTTGATGATCATGCGCAGCACGGGACGCGCGAAATACTTGGTCACGTCGCGGCCGTTGATGATGATGTTACCACGGCCTGGTTTAATCCAGACGCGAGCGGTGGCATCTTTGCGGCGACCGGTGCCGTAGGAACGGGCGGCGGCGGCTTTATCGTTTTTCGCGGTGCGGGCTTCAGCCATGGTGCTTACCTTTTATTCTTGGGATTCTCAGCCGCGAAATTGTAGACCTGCGGCTGTTGTGCGGTGTGCGGATGCTCGGTGCCGCCATAAACGCGCAGCTTGCCGAATTGCTGGCGGGCCAGCGGGCTTTCTTTGGGGAGCATGCGCTCAACGGCTTTCTCAATGACGCGCTCGGGGAAGCGGCCGGAGAGGATTTTCTCCGCGGTGGCTTCCTTGATCCCGCCCGGATGGCCGGTGTGGCGATAATAGACCTTCTGCTGGCGCTTACGGCCGGTCATTTTCACTTTATCGGCATTGATAACCACCACGTGATCACCGCAGTCGATGTGCGGGGTGAAGATCGTCTTATGCTTGCCGCGAAGCAGCATGGCGACGCGGGCGGCCAGACGGCCCAGCACCACGCCTTCAGCGTCGATGACATGCCACTGTTGGGTCACTTCCGACGGTTTCGCACTATAGGTTTTCATTGATTTATCCAGTATTTGCTTGCTTTGTGCCACAAAAAGGAGCCGCAAAATACGGGATTCAACCGCCCGCGTCAATCCCTTATTTACATCGCCTCGCAGGGACCATAAATGCGGAAACCCAGCCGCCCCAGCAATGCTTCAACCGTTGGCCCGCCATGGCTGAGCGGCACGATCACCTGCCGGTAGCGCAGGGTCACCCCTTCAGGAAGGGCATATTCCCCCTCGCTGCTCAGCGGCTCCGGCTGCACAAACATGCGCTCAAACTCCACCGACAAATGCGAGGCTTCCGGCGCCACAACCCCGGGCAATGCATACGGAATCAGGCCGCTTTGATAGGCGCGCTGGATGGTGCTTCCCAGGAACGTGAAGTTATAGCCTGTCTTCAGCCGCACATCGCGGGCCTGCAACACAAAACATTCTTCCCAGATCGGCTCAAGCGCGTCGAGGTCGAGCTCGTCCTCACTAGGAAACGGGCGCTCCCCACGAAGCGATTGCCAGTAATTCAACAGCCGCTCATTGAGGCGGCGTTCGTCATCTAATGGAGTCATTAACGTGTATTAGGCGCTTAACCCGCGATTGCCAAGCACGAAATCTCAGCCGTAACGGCCTTCGATATAATCCCGTGTCTGCGGATCACGGGGGGCATGGAAAATCTGCTCCGTATCACCCTGCTCCACCAGGCGCCCCAGATGGAAGAATGCGGTTTGGGAGGAAACACGCGCCGCCTGCTGCATGGAGTGCGTCACAATGACAATCGTGTAATTCTGCTTCAGCTCCTCAATCAGCGCCTCGATACGGCTGGTAGCGATAGGATCAAGCGCGGAGCATGGCTCATCCATCAAAATCACCTCGGGTGACACCGCCACCGCGCGCGCGATGCACAGGCGTTGCTGCTGGCCGCCGGAAAGCCCGGTACCGGGATGATGCAGGCGGTCCTTCACCTCTTCCCACAGCCCGGCGCGACGCAGGCTGGTTTCCACAATCGCGTCCAAATCCGCCTTGGACGTATAAAGACCGTGCAGCTTTGGCCCATACGCAATGTTATCGTAGATTGATTTGGGGAAAGGATTGGGCTTTTGAAACACCATGCCGACCCGGGCACGCAGCTGCACCACATCGAGCGCAGGGCTATGGATATCGTCATCGCCCACCTTGATGGTGCCTTCCACCCGGCAATGCTCGATGGTGTCATTCATGCGGTTAATGCAGCGCAGAAAGGTTGATTTGCCGCAACCGGACGGGCCAATCAGCGCGGTGACCGCACGCGCAGGCATCACCAGCGAAACGCCAAACAGCGCCTGCTTGGCGCCATAAAAGACGTTCACATTCTCAGCGGTAATTTGGTTGGAATCGCTCATGGTGGCCTACCAGCGCCTTTCGTACTTGCGGCGCAGCCAGATAGCAAGCGCGTTCAATGCCAACAGCAGGACGATCAGCACCAGAATCGCCGAGGCGGTCTTCTCCGCAAAGCCACGCTCGGGGCTGCCTGCCCAGAGGAAAATCTGCACCGGCATCGCGGTGGCCGGATCCGTAAACCCCCGCGGCACATCGGCAATGAAGGCGACCATGCCGATCATCAAGAGCGGCGCCGTCTCGCCAATGGCACGGGCCATGCCAAGAATCGTGCCGGTGAGAATCCCCGGCAGCGCTAGCGGCAGCACATGGTGTGCCACCACCTGCAGCGGGGAGGCACCCAGCGCCCGGGCACCGTCCCGTATCGAGGGCGGCACCGCCTGCAGCGCCGCGCGGGTAGCGATGATAATCACCGGCAGCACCATCAGCGACAGTGTCATCCCGCCGACCAGCGGCGAAGAGCGCGGCAAGCCGAACACGCTCAAAAACACGGCGAGGCCCAGCAACCCAAAGACGATGGAGGGCACGGCGGCCAGATTGTTGATATTTACCTCGATCAGATCGCGCAGGCGGCCTTTTCGGGCAAACTCTTCAAGGTAGACCGCGGCGAATACGCCCACGGGCAAGGCAAGGCCCATGCAGATCAGCATGGTAAACAGCGTCCCCATGATGCTACCGCCCATCCCCGCTTTCTCGGGTGAGCGCGAATCGCCACGGGTAAAGAAATCCCAGTGAAACGCATCACGCACACTGCCGATGGTGCGGAGCGCATCGAACCACTCACGCTGGGCCGGGCTAGCACCGCGCGTTACTTCACCCGTCCGGTGGTAACGTTGCAAGGCATCATTTACCGGAAGCCAGAGGCGAACCTCACCATAGCCTTCCTGTGCAACAAGCTGGTTCCAAGCTGCGCGCTCATAACCGGGAGCGAGCATCAGTAATAACTGTCGACGCTCACTGCGCGCGGTAACCTCTCGAAAATGCTGCTTAAGGGCCTCACGTGCAACGGCGGCCGCATCTGAAAGATTGACAGGCACGCCAGAAACATAGGCCGTTAGGCTAATCTGCGTTTGTCGGAAGCCTTGCACACCAGGAACAAGAATGCTTGTCATCAGCACGGCCAGCATAACAAACGCAAGCCCCAACGCCGTGCGGCCATACCACTGGAAGCGGCACTCCCGGCGGTGACGCGCAGCCAGACGGCCGCGGATACGCTCCTGCTTATTCATAGGCCTCCCGGTATTTCTTCACAATCATCAGCGCTGCAATGTTTAGCAGTAGCGTGATAAAAAACAGGGCCAGACCCAAAGCAAACGCGGCCAGCGTTTTGGCGCTGTCAAACTCTTGATCGCCAGAAAGCAGGGATACAATCTGCGCGGTGACGGTGGTCACCGATTGTAGCGGATTCGCCGTTAGATTAGCCGATAGCCCGGCTGCCATCACCACAATCATCGTTTCACCAATGGCACGGGAGATGGCCAACATAATGGCGCCCATAATGCCCGGCAGCGCGGCAGGAATCACCACATGGATAATGGTCTCTGATCGGGTAGCTCCCAACCCGTAAGACGCATCGCGCAACGCCTGAGGCACCGCCGCAATAATGTCATCCGACAGTGAGGATACCAGCGGGATAATCATTACCCCCATCACAAGCCCTGCCGTCAGCGCACTTTCGGAGGAGATATCAATGCCGAGCATTTCCCCCCCCTGACGCAAGAGCGGAGCCATGAGCGTGATTGCGAAGTAACCGTAGACCACAGTAGGAATTCCTGCCAGTAACTCCAGAGTCGGCTTGGCCCAGGCGCGGAAGCGCGGCGTGGCATATTCCACCATGTAAATCGCCGCCAGCAGACCAAGCGGAACCGCAACGATCATGGCAATGGCCGTAATCAGTAATGTACCCGTAAAAACAGGCACGGCGCCAAAAACGCCCTCGCCTTGCGGGCTCCACTGCAAACCAAAAGCAAATTCTTTCAGGGGTATCTGTTGAAAAAAGCGGATCGCCTCAAACAGCACAGACACAGCAATCGCCAGGGTGATCGCCACCGAAAGCGCAGCGCATAAAAAAAGCGTGGCCACACCAAAACGCTCAATGCGGTGACGCACGGAGAAACCCGGATCCATCCGGCGTGACGTTACAATCATGGCAACGAGTGCAAAGCCGACGGCCAGACCAACTTGTAGCGCTGCAGGCACGGGGCTTAATCCTGCAAACACAACCGTGCAAAAATACACCTCCAGCAAAAAGAACATGACCATCACCGCGTACCAGCCGTAATGATGCGGGCGGCCTCGCCATGCCTGAGGCGGGAGTGCGGCAGTAGCCAATGCCACGCGCGCGCGGCGACTCGACTGGAAAAACACCCAGACGGCAAGAAATAACGCGGCAATCGAAATGATGGTCATTGCTGCAAGGGCGAAAAAATAAAGTCCGTATCCCTACCCTGACCGTTGCGGAAAGTCAAAACCACCGCACGCATAGCAGGCATTAGCTCTCGTCATAGAGCGGCACAAAGATATTGAAACTAGAGCCTTTCCCGACCACACTATCAATCGTGATCGCGCCGCGGTGACGGGTCATGATCCCCTTCACAATGGCCAGACCCAGCCCCGTGCCGCCGATGGTGCGGGTACGTGCCGTATCAACACGGTAAAAGCGCTCTGTCAGCCGTGCCAGATGTTCTTTGGCGATCCCCTCACCCTGATCTTTCACCGATACCACCATCACGCGGCTGTAATTGCGCATATTCTGGTCACGCGGCAGCTCAGTTGTCACCCGCGCAGAAACCGTGACATCGCTTTCCGGGCTACCGTACTTTAATGCATTGGAAATTAGATTATAGAGCACCTGCCCAAGCTCTTTCATGTCGCCTTTCACCAGAGGCAGGCTTTCAGGTACATCAACAACAAGTGAAACTTTTTTCTCGCGGGCAGGCATCTCAAAATGCTTGACCTCATCGCGGATAAGCTGCTGAAGGTCTACAGCATCCATGGGCACGCTATGCGCGTTCATTTCAATCTTTGAGAGCGAGAGAAGATCGTCGATCAGGCGCTTCATGCGCTCGCCCTGCTGGGCCATCAGCGGCAAGAAAATATCCAGCGCTGCCGGATCGTCCTTGCCTACGCCCTGAAGTGTTTCCACGCAGCCCATAATCGTGGTCAGCGGGGTACGGATTTCATGGCTGGCATTCGCCACGAAGTCAGCGCGCATTTGTTCCACCGATTTCAGCTCGGTGATGTCATTCATGGTGATGACGATCGACATCCCTCCTGCGGAGGGGATGGGGAATCGCTCGATGACGGCGAGGAAGTCACGCAGCACCGGCTCTTCGATACGGAATTCCACCTCACGGCCCCGCAGGTCTTCAATCACCGAGCTGACCGCATCGATCAGGGAAGGATTCGCGATGATATCTCGCAGGTGCCTGTTGGCGAGGTTCTGGCCAAAAATGGCGCGTGCTGCCCGGTTGGTACGCACAATCTGCTTCTCATCATTAATCATGATGAGAATATCCGGTAGGGTATCGACAAGGATTTCGCGCTCCGTGATCACACGCTCCATCTGCTGCTTCTTGATCTCCCAGATGCGCTGCAGGCGGCCCAGCGCCTCCGATAGCTCCGCCACCATGGAAAGGAAGCTCAGGTCAGGTGGACGTACCCGCTTATCCTGGCTGAGGTTCTGCACGTAATGATTCAGCGCGGAAACGTTAGCAAGAAAGGGATACACAAATGCTGTGGAGCCGAGCAGTATCACCAGATACGCCAGTAGGAAATGGGTCAGATCGAGCGCACCAACCACCACCAGCACGGCCATCACCAGAAGCGGCGGCAGCGAAATCACTAAGGCTGATTTCAGCAAGGTATTGAAAGGGACACCAGTACGGGACATGCGTGTAAAAGGCTCGGGGGATTTACTCTGCTAAGCAGATAGCATTCCCCGAGGCATCATCCAACCAAGAAACCGCCCTTAGAGATAAATCTTCTGAATATCGACCGACGACTTCACACCCACATGGCGGAAATTCTCCTGCAACCAGTCGCGCGCCATCTGCCGTCCGGAATCTCTGAGATATTGTACGAAATCCCAGTCCGCATTGAGCTTACTCGCACGGCTGAGATTCGCCATCAAATGCTGCGTCTCGATGAGGTGCAAACGTACATCTTTGTAATCCTCGCGTGCCAGTTTACCCTGCTCAATCAGTTTTTTTACGAACATGACAGCACGTATTTCGGGCATGAGGCTTGCGTTGAAGCTGATATCATTGACCCGATCCAGAATTTCCGGAGCCTCCGTGGGTAGCTCTTCAATATGTACCGGGTTAATCTGTACAATCAGAACATCCTCACTCTTTGTTTCATAAAATAAGGGGTAGAGCGCAGGATTTCCGGTATATCCACCATCCCAGTACGCTTCTCCATCAATTTCAACCGCTTTAAAAATAAAGGGCAGGCATGCGCTGGCCATCACCACGTCCAGCGTAATTTCCTGTGGACGGAAGACACGCCCTTTTCCGGTTTTTACATGGGTTGCGTTGATAAATAGCTTGATGGCGTCACATTGTCGGACCGCATCAAAATCCACCACCTCGGCCACGACTTCACGTAGCGGATTGAAATCAAAGATGTTTAGGCGGTAAGGCGACCACATACGGGTAATAAAATCTAATGCTAGAAAGGTGGGAGAACAATGCAGCCCATCATTCTGAAACAGCCGGTCAAACGGTGTCTCCTGCCAGGGCAGCAGGGCCGAGGCAGCCGCCATTTTGAACCAGAGATCATGCAGTGCCTGTTTTGCCCCTTCCGGGCCACCTTTCATATACCCGCTGACAAAAGCCGCCGCATTAACCGCCCCGGCACTCGTGGCGGTGATTGCCTCAATCGCCAAATCCTCCTGGTCCATCAGCGAATCCAGCACCCCCCAGGTGAAAGAGCCATGGGCTCCACCTCCCTGTAGGGCCAGATCAATCACTTTGGTTGTCCCTTTCGAGGCAGAACGGCGGGTGCTCATAACGGTTCCTATTTCGATTTAAACAAGGCGGCAGCGGCCGCTTCCATACCGGACTTTGCATGCAGCGCATGTTCGGTACGATTTTTCTCCTCGGCTAGAAAGTCCAGATATTCGCGCAGATCCTCGCGGCTCAGGCCTTCTAGCTTACGCGGCAGTAGCGCCGCTTTTGGTTTAGGGCGGTCTTCCTCATCAAACATCGTAGCACTCTCCGGTGTGCGTGTTATGCTGATACATGGTAGAGGGAAGTTTTTTCATACAAAAGCAAATTAGGATAGCGGGCGTGAATAGCAAGATGCGTGCCATCCGGTTGGCATCTCCGGGAAAAGCAGGCCAGCTGGTCGAGGACATTGTGGATATTCCATCCCCAGGCCCGGGGCAGGTTCGTCTGCGTATAGCCTATGCCGGGCTTAACCGAGCCGATCTCTTTCAGGTCGAGGGACGTTATCCAGCCCCTGTAGAAACAGGAATGATCCCCGGCCTGGAAGTCTCCGGCTGGGTTGATGCGTTAGGCGAAGGCGTCCATGACCTGAGCCCCGGGCAACCTGTCTGTGCATTGTTGATCGGCGGCGGCTATGCGGAATATTGCGTAGCGGATGCCGGGCTGGTGATACCCCTTCCCTCCCACGACCGTCTAAAGGAGGCCGCCGGACTTCCGGAAGCTTTGCTAACCAACTGGCGGGCATTGGTGCGACTGGGTGAAGTCAACGCAGGTCAGTGCGTACTCCTCAGTGGGGGGAGCAGCGGCATCGGAAGCTTTGCCATCTCGATGCTACGTGCGCTGGATGTGCATTCGATTGCATTGGCGGGAAGCGCTGAAAAACGTGAATTCTGCAGCCGGCTCGGCGCTACCGCAGTGGATTATCGTTCAGCCAACTTGCTGGAAGCCCTGCGCGCATCCGCTCCTCAGGGTGTGGATGTTGCCCTTGATATGCTGGGCGGGTCCTTCCCTGCATTGGCATGTGAGCTGCTCAATCATGGGGGTAAGCTGGTTAGTATTGCGCTCTTAGAGGGCGCGCGCGTGGAACTTCATGCGGGTCGCTTACTCCTTAAAAATCTGCATTGGATGGGCATGACACTGCGCAGCTTGCCGACAACAGAGAAAGCAGAAATGCTGCGCGAGGCCCTGAATCGCCTTGGCCCCGCTTTGTCCAGCGGGCAATTACGCCCGGCACTGGATCAGATTTTCCCCCTGGAAGCGGCGGAAAAAGCGCATGCCCGCATGCAACAGCGCTTGCATCTTGGTAAAATTTTACTAGAAGTAAGCGCTTAACCCGGAAATTGTTAATAACAAGGAACAAGCCATGACCCTCCCACTCATGCCGAAAGCAACCGCCGTCTGGCTGGTGGATAATACAACCCTGACCTTCGAACAGATTGCTGAATTCTGTGGGATGCACCCGCTGGAAGTTCAGGGTATTGCTGACGGAGAGGTTGCCACGGGCATCATCGGCGTGGACCCGCTGGCCAATGGGCAGCTGACCAAAGACATGATTGACGCCTGCGAAAAGGATTCAGCAAAAAAGCTGCTTATTGCGGTTACGGCACGCGAGTATCTCGATACCCGCGTCAAAGGCAGCCGCTACACGCCACGCGCACGCCGCCAGGACAAGCCCGAAGCAATTGCATGGCTCCTGAAATACCATCCCTACCTTTCTGACAGCCAGATCATTAAATTGATTGGCACGACCAAGAAAACCATTGATTCCATTCGTGAGCGCTCCCATTGGAACATTGCGAATATCAAGCCGAAGGATCCCGTGCTGCTCGGCCTGTGCATGCAGATCCATCTGGACGAAGCCGTGCGGCGCTCACGCCCGGCCGATGCTCCGATCACCCCGGTGCCTAGCGAGGATGACGAGCCCTACGCCTCCACCGGCACGGACGCGTAACGTCAGCATATGTCACTGGCCAGCGAGCACGCCGAATCCCTCGCCGGACAGGTGGATCGCTTCGAGGAAGCGTCGCTGCTCTGCATTGGCGATGTGATGCTGGATCATTTTTTTTATGGTACGGCCTCACGCATTTCGCCTGAGGCACCCATACCTGTCCTGAAGATCGAGCGGCAAAGCGCCATGCTTGGTGGGGCAGGTAATACCGTGCGCAATATGATCACCCTCGGTGCGCGGGCAAGCTTCATTTCGGTTGTCGGAAATGATGACGCGGGTAATCGCATTGTGACGCTGGCAGGGCAGGAGCCCCGGCTTGAGCCGTTTTTACTCACCGATTCGAAGCGTGTTTCTACAGAAAAAAGCCGCTACATCGCCACCAGTCAGCAGCTGCTTCGCGCGGATTATGAATCCGTTGAGCCACTGCCCATGGCATTGCAAGAAAAGGTGCTCACGGCCGTGCGGGATGACATCCTGCGCTATCAGGCGGTAGTTCTCTCCGATTATGGCAAAGGCATGCTGACGGATGCGCTGATCCGTGGCGTGATGGAAACAGCCAACGCTGCCGGTGTTCCTGTATTGGTCGATCCCAAGCGGCGTGATTTGTCCGTCTATCGCGGGGCAACGATCCTAACACCCAACTTACGTGAACTCAGCGAGGCTTGTGGGCAAAATCTAGTCTCAACCGAGGAAGTGATTGCCGCAGCGCGCGATCAGATGCATGCACACAGCATACAGCACATGGTGGTCACAAGGGGCGCACAGGGCATGATTCTTGTGCCGCATGATGAAGAACCTCTGGTTGTCAGCGCGCGCGCGCGTGAGGTGTTTGATGTCTCGGGCGCAGGGGACACAGTGGTAGCCACGCTTGCCGTTGCTCTGGCTAGCGGCTGCTCGCTGCCCGATGCCGTAGAACTGGCGAATACAGCGGCGGGGATCGTCGTTGGCAAAATCGGGACCTCCGTGGTCTACCGTAACGATCTGAAAACGGCGCTACACACACAGGGCGTCACAACCAGTGGCCATAAAATTTATCCACCTGCGCTGGCCTCTGAGCAGATCGACGCATGGAAACAGACCGGACTGAAAGTTGGTTTCACCAATGGCTGCTTCGACTTGATCCATGCGGGTCATCTAGGCCTGATTAATGATGCGCGCGCCTTCTGCGATAAGCTGGTGGTGGCCATCAATTCTGACGACTCTGTGCGCCGTCTGAAAGGCGCCAGCCGCCCCGTGAATTCGGAGATGGAGCGGGCTTTACTGCTTGCTGAGCTCTCCGCGGTCGATATGGTTGTTATTTTTCATGAAGATACCCCAGAAACGTTGCTCACACTTCTCAAGCCAAGTGTGCTGATGAAGGGGGCTGATTATGCCCTAACAGAGATCGTCGGGGCCGATTTTGTACAGTCTTATGGGGGGGAGATACGCCGCATCCCCCTGCGCGAAGGTTACAGCACCACCAACATCATCGAGCGGATCACCCGTCAAGCCAACGCTTAGCCACGCCGCATCATATGGCTAAATTCAGCATAGGGCACAGAGATCAACTCTGAGCATAAAAAAAGCGGCTCGCTCAGGAGCCGCTTTTTTTTGATAAATACAGGCAGCTTACGCTTTTTTCTTGGTGGTAAAGCTTTCCAGTCCGGCAAACTTGTTGCGGAATTTCTCCACCTGACCGGCTTTGCTGAAGTTTCGCTCAGCATTGGGGTTCCAGGCCTGGTGGGTGGTGGGGTCAACGTCCAGTTTCATCACGTCACCCGGCTTGCCCCAGCAGGAGCGGGTCATAAACTCGGTCCCGTTGTTCATCACGATCTTAATCTCGTGGTAATCAGGGTGAATGCCTTCTTTCATATGCGTCTCCGTTGGCCTATTTCTGCGCCAGAGTGGGGCTTTTAGCGGAAACCACCTGCCAACGCAACCGTTTTTACCTCATCCGGTGCCACGAGATGATTGATCGGCCCATGGCCACTGCCAAAGCCAGGAGCTTCCTCTATGGCGCGGTGGACGTACTCCCGTGCCCCAACCACCGCATCAACCAACCGGCGCCCTTGCGCCAGACCTGCGGCAATCGCGGAAGCCATGGTACAGCCTGTTCCGTGAGTATTATTGGTAGGAATACGTTCTGAATCAAAGACTTCATAAATATGATGACCGAGTAGCACATCATGAAGCCGGTTGCCGTCCAGATGGCCACCCTTGAGCAGTACCGCCGCGGGCCCCATCTCAAGAATGCGTGCCGCCGCAGCCTTCATATGCGTCAGGCGGGTAATTTCCATCCCGGTTAAGGCCTCTGCCTCCGGGATATTCGGGGTGACAATGGAGGCTAACGGCAGCAGACGCTTTACCAGCGCCTCTTCTGCGGCGGGCTGAAGCAGACGCTGCCCTCCCTTGGCCACCATGACGGGGTCAACCACGACCGGGACAGCCAGGGCCTTCTGTTGAATGACTTCCGTAACAGCGTCAATAATATCCGCGGTGTTCAGCATGCCCGTTTTAATGGCATCCGCGCCGATATCATCAAGCATGGTTTCCATTTGCAGGCGTACAAAGCGGGCCGGAACCTCGTAAATATCAGCAACACCCTGCGTATTTTGTGCCGTCAGCGCCGTTATCGCCGTGGCGGCATAACCGCCAAACATGGTCACAGTCTTGATATCCGCTTGAATACCCGCCCCGCCACCGGAATCCGAACCGGCCACAATCAACACACGCCCGGGTCCGTCATGGGCTTCTGGTAGTTTCCATTCCATCGATGCCTCCCGTTTATCCCATTCGTGAATTCCTGAGGACGCCCAAAAGCATCAAGCGGCCTTCGTGGCCGCTTCCATGTGCCGCGTCAGTGCCCCAGACCATTGTTCTACCATATCCTCGGTCTCGGCTTCCACCATGATTCTGACCAGCGGCTCGGTGCCGGACTTGCGGATGACCAGCCGCCCCTTACCCGAAAGCGCCGCCTGCGCCTCGGCGATGGCTTCCTGCACCGTACGGTTATCCAAGGGATTAATGCGGTCAAAACGCACATTACGCAGCTGCTGAGGATAGGGCGTGAAGCGACGGGCACACTGGCTCATCGGCCGCTGTTCGGTCACCATCACCGCCAACACCTGCAGCGCGGCAATCAAGCCGTCGCCGGTGGTGGTGTAATCAGAGAAAATCAAGTGGCCAGAAGGCTCACCCCCAACATTCAACCCTCCGGCGCGCATGGCTTCCAGCACGTAGCGGTCGCCCACCGCCGCACGGGTCAGCCCAATCCCTTTAGCATCCAAAAAACGTTCCAGGCCCAGGTTTGACATGAGTGTTGCGGCCACACGCCCCCCTTTCAGCTTGCCCATCGTCTGCCAGCCCTCGGCGATCAATGCCAGGATCTGATCCCCATCAATCACGTCTCCATGCTCGTCGCACATCACCACACGATCGGCATCGCCATCCAGCGCAATGCCGAGATGGGCCTCCAGCTCACGTACTTTGGCGCACAGGGCTTCAGGATGCGTCGAGCCATAGCCCTCGTTGATGTTAAACCCGTCAGGGCTGACCCCGATGGATGTCACGTCTGCTCCCAACTCGCGAAGGATAACCGGGCCAACCTGATAGGCGGCGCCATGGGCACAATCGAGGACGATCTTCACCCCATCCAGACGCAGATGACGTGGAAATGTCTGTTTTACAAACTCAATGTAGCGTCCCTGCGCATCCTCGATCCGCTTGGCGCGGCCAAGCTTCCGCGGTACGGCACGCAGCGACGTCATGTCGGAATCCATCAGCCGCTCAATCTCCAGTTCCGTTTCATCGGAGAGCTTATAGCCATCCGGGCCGAACAGCTTAATCCCATTGTCCTGAAAGGGATTGTGTGAAGCGGAGATCATGACACCCAAATCAGCGCGCATGGAGCGCGTCAGCATCGCCACGGCTGGAGTCGGCAGCGGCCCGACCAGCAACACATCCATCCCCACCGAAATAAATCCGGCAGTGAGAGCGGGCTCAAGCAAGTAGCCGGAAAGGCGGGTATCCTTGGCAATCACGACTTTATGGCGGTAATCGCCGCGGTTAAAAACCTTGCCCGCCGCCATGCCAACGCGTAGGGCCAGATCCGCTGTCATGGGCGGCTGGTTCGCCTCTCCGCGAATACCATCCGTGCCGAAATACTGGCGCGTCACCATTAACTTACCTTCATAAAAATGACATTAGGCAGTGATAATCTATGCCTCATTAAAGGAAAAGGAAACTTTACAGCCATGACTCTAGAATCTCCTCTGAAACACAATCTGACCACGATTGTACAGAATGACCGCCTCCCTGCAGGCCTGCGCGAGTCGGCTCAGGCCATCCTCGCCATAGGATTTACCACCCCACCTGGGATCGGCGGGAGCGGACTCAGCGCCCGGGAAATGCTGAACGTTAACTGCTTGTCGCGGCAGGATTACGTACGCCTGGCCTCGAATTTCCGTCAGCAATGGATGCAAGCCAGTATGCAGCTGGGCACCAATCACCCCGACCTGCCACGTGAGACAGCGCATATGCTGCGTACCACCTCGGAACTGCTGAACGGACAGGACAACCGCAGCCCTGAGCGGGTCTATGAGCGCAACCGTGCTTTACTCACGGCGTCGGCGCTGCGGCCTTCCAGCGAGCTCCCCTCCTGCCCCGGCATCAGCCCGGCTCAGACAAGGCCAACGGAGCCCCCCTCTCGTTCATAAGACGGCTTACGCCATACCGTCGCCGTCGGACTTGATGTCGTCGATCACATCGTGGCCCATGGCACTGTGACCGGGGGGAATCGCGGCATCGGTCACATTAGCGCCGTTGGCCTTCTTGCGGCTGGAGGGCACGCTGGTAACACGGCGAGCACGGGCCGTTTCCTTCGTCTCGTCACGGATCGGCTCTCCTTTCAAGAGGCGCTTAATCTCGTCACCTGACAAGGTTTCATACTCCAGTAACCCTTTGGCCAGTGCGTGCAGTTCGTCCATATGCGTCTGAAGCATCGCGCGAGCGCGTTCATGCGCCTCTTCAACAATCCGCTTTACCTCTGCATCAATCATCGCTGCCGTCTCATTGGAAACCGGGCGCTCTTGCGTGTAATTACCAAGGAACACTTCCTGCTGATCACTGCCATAATTCAGCGGGCCCAGCGCATCGCTCATCCCCCATTGAGTGACCATCGCACGCGCCATTTTGGTCGCATACTGGATGTCAGAGGAGGCACCAGATGTCACTTTATCATAGCCAAAAATCAGCTCTTCGGCGACACGGCCTCCCATGGCAACACACAGATCATCATGCAACTTTTCGCGGGTGACTGAGAGCTTATCGGACTCCGGAAGGCGCATCACCATACCCAGCGCGCGGCCACGCGGAATGATCGTTGCTTTGTGGATGGGATCCGACGCCGGGCAATGCAGGGCAATGACGGCATGGCCTGATTCATGGTACGCCGTGAGTTTCTTTTCCTCCTCACTCATCACCATGGATTTGCGCTCGACACCCATCATCACCTTGTCTTTGGCTTCTTCCATCTCCTTCATGGTCACAACACGCTTATCACGGCGAGCGGCCAGCAGCGCCGCCTCGTTGACCAGATTCGCAAGGTCGGCGCCCGAGAAGCCCGGTGTGCCGCGTGCGATGATACGGGCATCCACATCCGGAGCCAGCGGTACGTTACGCAGATGCACGCTGAGAATCTTTTCCCGGCCGTCAATGTCAGGGTTTGGCACTACAATCTGACGGTCAAAGCGGCCCGGACGCAGCAGCGCGGGATCCAGTACGTCCGGACGATTGGTCGCAGCAATCAGAATCACCCCCTCATTCGCCTCAAAGCCATCCATCTCGACGAGAAGCTGATTGAGCGTCTGTTCGCGCTCATCATTGCCGCCACCAAGGCCTGCCCCACGGTGACGACCAACCGCATCAATCTCATCAATAAAGATGATGCATGGGGCGTTTTTCTTGCCCTGTTCAAACATATCACGCACGCGGGAAGCGCCAACGCCGACAAACATCTCTACAAAGTCTGAACCGGAGATCGTGAAGAAGGGGACCCCCGCCTCTCCTGCAATCGCACGGGCCAGAAGCGTTTTACCCGTTCCCGGGGGGCCGACCAGCAGACAGCCTTTGGGAATTTTCCCTCCCAGCTTCTGGAATTTTCCTGGATCTTTAAGGAATTCGACGATCTCTTGCAGTTCGTCTTTTGCCTCATCGATACCCGCGACATCTTTAAATGTTTTACGCTCAGTTTTTTCGGTGAGCATGCGGGCACGCGACTTACCAAACCCCATCGCACCGCCGCGTCCGCCACCGGACTGCATCTGCTTCATGAAGTAAAAATAGACCCCAATGAGAATCAGGAAGGGCAGCCACGACAAAAACGTGGTCCAGAATGCATTCATGTTTTCACTGGCAGGCACCACCGTCATCTTCACCTGATGCTTTTCAAGGACGTCTACCAGGCCCGGATAATTCGGCGCATGCGTGATGAATGGCTCTTCATTACGTTTGCGCCCAGTAAGCAAAGTCCCTTTTTCCGGACCCTGCTCAATCTCGACAGAGGCAATCCGATCATCCCGCACTTCTTGTAAGAACTCAGAAAAAGCTAACCGCTTATGGGTGGCATGGCTCATCCCTTCCGGCTGGAAAATTTTGAAGAGCACCATCGCCACAACAAAAATACCGGCCCAAAGGAGGAGGTTACGCGTCAGATTAGACATAAATACTCGTGCTTACTTTCTATCCGATTCATACAGGTGACTCATGTGTTAGAAAAGCGGTTTCCGTGGTGAAAATTCAAGGAAAACGCCTAGATTGGCACATGATTGTCCGTACTCGATATGGGGTACGGCGCGGCAGCGGTCAAGCTGCCACAGCGATGGAAGGCTCTGTAAAAGTGCAACCGGAAGCGGCGGGAAGGGGTAAGCCTCTTCGCGCAGCGTTCGATATCCTGACTCTCCGAGCGCACGCAAGCTAAGGCCTTCCGAACTCGCCATGACATCAAAACGGTGATCCCAACGCAGCCGCTGCCCAGATCGCAGAGAGACCAGGGGTGCCGACTTCTCACGAATGATATAAATCCTCCCAGCCCGCGCAGGCAGGAGACGACAGCCATGCAAGGTTGCACCGGAAAAGGCGGAATCTTTCATCATAACGGCCAGCCGTTCCACTTCCACATAGCGCGGTGCTTCATAATGCCCTCGAACCGTTGCGAGGAGGCGCCCCAGTGCCAGAGCGGCAACCATAGGTTCAGCCATGGCAAAAGCAGATGGCACCAGCCATCCAAAACCGCCGGGATGGATACCCGACGCACTGGCCAAAAGGGTAAGAACCGCGGAGGGGTCGCGGGTTTGAGGAGTATTTGTGATATGAGGGGACGCTACGATACCCGCACGCAAGCGCCCCCTGAAAAACCGTGTAGACGTGTTACTGGGATCTTCCAACCACGGCTCACCGCAGGCACGCAACCAATCAAGCAACTCTGTCTTGGAAAAGCATAGAAGGGGACGCAACACCCGCATATGCGACCAGTACACACAGGCCGATAGCGCCATATCGGATGCCCCTGCTTGCCTGCGTGCCTGACGCAAAACTCCGGTTTCATGTGCATCATCAGCATGGTGCCCCACCAAAAGATGCAATACGCCCTGCGCAGCACACCAGGACTGAAGCGCTTCATAACGCGCCTGGCGCGCTGCCTGCTGTACATTGCC
Organism: Alphaproteobacteria bacterium UBA1002; assembly: GCA_002291845.1. GTDB lineage: Bacteria > Pseudomonadota > Alphaproteobacteria > Rickettsiales > UBA998 > UBA998. Next base: position 46,464 of record DBAU01000110.1, read on the forward strand.
ACGCGGCGTTACGTGAACCTGTAAGACTTCGGCGGCCATGCAGTGCTGAAACGCCCATAACAGCGTATCAGCCGCCTCACGGGGGGATTCAGCCCGCAACCCATGATCAACAATCAACGCCGTCACCTTGCCACCCTGCGCCTTGGCCCATTCATCAGCCAGCAACGCCAGGGCGCGGCTATCACCGCCCCCCGAAAGCGCGACGGCAAGGTGAGGGTGCGGCTCAAATGGCTCAAAAGCCATCATGGCGCGGCTAAATCGTGCGGGTAGCATCGCTACGCCCATCACAGGACGCAAAAAAAGACGCGCGTAAACGCTGTGTAAGCATGCCTAAGGCTGGCAGTTAAGGGTATCTGCCTCACGGCCGGCACGCCCAAGCACCGTATCCGGGCCCGTTTTGTATTTGATCTGAATTTGCTGCAACACCACGCAAGCCTCCCGCCGCTTATCCAGCTTGGCCAGAGACATCGCAAGTTTCAGAAGATTGTCCGGAGCTTTAACACCTTCCGGCATGGTTTCAAACCCTTGACGGAACTGATCCGCCGCTTGGACATAGTCCTCACGCACATAATAGGTCTCGCCGAGCCAATAATAGGCATTACCGAGCAGCTTATCCTTGGGATACTGGCTGATAAACTGTTTAAACGCGGTGGCCGCCTCCGCATACTGTGCTTTATTCATCAGGCCAATGGCAGCATTGTAGAGTTCTTTGGCGTTCTGGGTCGTCACCGGCACGCTTGGTTCGGTTTGGGGAGTCACCGGTGTACCAGGCACCGGCGGCGTACCTTGTGCCTGTACGGCAGAGGCTGCACTCGGTGAGGTTGCAGTTGCGGCGCTTTCAGCGCCTTGTGCCGTCGCTTCGGCACCTGCCTCGGGCGCTACCGCCAGACCAAGGCCAATTTTCTGTTCAATCTGGTTCAACCGATACTCCATATCCTCCTGAAGGAGCTGCAGCTGACGCGCAGACTGTTCATTCTGATAACGGCTTTCCTCAACCTGGCCACGCAACTGGCGAAGCTCCTCTTCCAGAGCGGTAAAACGGATCTGCAGATTTGCTGCAGCGGTGCCTCCTGTATCAGCGGGTGCCGCTGAACGCCCATCGCCGCCACGATAAAGCTGACGCTGCAGGCTTTGCATGTCCCGCTCGATGCGATCCAATCGCTCAGTGGCGCTCTGGGCATGGCTCATTGTTGCCGCCAGAGCCAGCCAGCAGGCAGTGCTAAGGGTCAGAAGAGAACGAATCGGCAACATCATGTACTACTCCTTGGAATGCCGCGATTATAACGGCTTTAGGGCCTCATACAACAGGCCGCATAAAAAGAAACCGCCGGGCGATGCCCGGCGGTTTCCATGTGATCGTAGCTCGCAGTTTAGCGGGCGAGAACGGTAACGGCGCGACGGTTCTGGCTCCAAGCAGCTTCGTTGGAACCGGTGACAGCAGCACGCTCTTTGCCGTAAGAGATCGTGGTCACGCGAGCCGGGGAAACGCCCAGCGACACCAGGTAGTCCTTGGCGGCATTAGCACGACGCTCACCGAGGGCAAGGTTGTATTCACGGGTGCCGCGCTCGTCGCAGTGACCTTCAACAACGACGTTCACGCCGCCATTGCTTTTCAGCCAGCCTGCTTGCTTTTCGAGCGTTGCTTGCGCTTGGCCGTCCAGTACGGAGCTGTCCAGAGCGAAGAATACGCGGTCAGAAACGCCCGGAGCGAGTTGCTGCAGGCTATCGGAGCCGGAACCGTATTCGCCGTTTGCACCGCTGCCGGAAGCCGAGCCGTCTTCGCCCGGGGTTTCGCACGCAGCAAGGAACAGGAACGAAGAGAGCACGAGGCCCAATTTAAGCGTAGTGTTCATTTTATTCTCCATGAGTGATGTTCGGTGGCCTTGTTATTATGCATCGGACGGGTAATTCTCAATACCCCCCTCACATTTTTTGCCGGTTGTATTTCCTTTGGGTCCGAGGAGTGTCATAAAGGCAACAGTGGAGACCATGCCGGGTCTGTGGCGTCTACCGGGGTCACGACCTGACGGAGATTTCTCCCGGTAATGTCAATGGAATACAGGCGGATAGATCCGTTTGGAGCACTCTGCTGGTTAAACATGAGCACGCGTCCATTCGGCGCCCAGGTCGGGCCTTCCGCCAACCAGCTTTCGTGCAGCATACGCTCACCGCTTCCATCCGCACGCATGATGCCGATAAAGAAGCGGCCGGCGGCTATTTTTGTGAACGCAATATAGTCACCCCGAGGCGACCAGACTGGTGTGCCATAGCGTCCATCGCCAAAGCTGAGGCGTTGTACGCCGCTACCATCGGCGTTCATAATATAGAGCTGCTGAGATCCGCCACGGTCAGAGTTGAAGACAATCCGCCGCCCGTCCGGGGAATAGGACGGCGAGGTGTCAATCGACGGGCTATCGGTCAGCTTGCGCATATTGCGCGAGCGCAGGTCCATTTCGAAAAGATCGGTATTCCCGTTCTTTGCAATCGACATGGCTAAACGCGTACCGTCCGCGTTGAAGCGGGGCGCGAATGACATACCCTGGAATGTACCCAGAGATTCCTCACGGCCGGTCTGCAAGTCACGCAGATACACGCGGGGTTGCTTGCCCGCATAGGACATATAGACGATTTCCTGCGTATCCGGGGCAAAACGTGGCGTCATCACCAGATAATTTCCCGCGGTGAGAAACTTATGATTCTCGCCATCCTGATCCATGATAGCCAGCCGCTTAACGCGCTTATTCTTGGGCCCGGTTTCAGAAACATACACCACGCGGGTATCGAAATAACCTTCCTCGCCCGTGATACGCTTATAAATTTCATCCGCAATCAGGTGGGCGATGCGCCGCCAGTTGCGATTGAACGTATCATATTGCTTTCCTGCTACTTGCTGCTCCCCGTAAATATCCCACAGACGGAAGCTGACTTTTACTTTGCCCGGACCTGTTGGCACCACGCTGCCAATCACCAGCCCCGCCGTGTTAATCTGACGCCAGTCAGCAAAACGTGGCACGTTGGTAGCAAAAGTGATCTGCTCAATAAACGCACTTTGCGAAATGGGACGGAACAACCCCGAACGCTCGAGGTCGGCCGCAATAACCTGGGCCATATCGCGCCCAATTTGTGCAGCTTCTGCGCTGTTTGAAGTAAAATCTGCAACAGCAATTGGTAGGGGCTCAAAGCCTCCCTGCGTGATGTCCAAGCGCAGCTGTGCCTGTGCCGCAGAAGCACCCAGTGCGATGGTCAGAAAAAAAATGGCGCGGCGTAACGTGGAGAAAAAAGTCATGATCGGTCTCACACAGGTTGGGTCAGAATCAAGTCAGGTCTTACTTCATGGCGGGCGGATGGGTCAAATGTCAATTGATCAATGCAACACGCCACATGTTTGCCCAAAAGGGATCGTGTGGATACAGCCATACAGCGATAAAATCTGCTGATTCAGCGTAGCTAGTAGAGGAATCGCGGATCGAACGTGAGTTCCATCTCGCCCCAGCTGCCATGCTTGGAGGGGTCGAGGTTCTTCAGCGGCGCACAGCGGCCCACCGCACGCAAAGCCGCATCCGCTGCGGCGCGGAAGTTCGGCTGGCTGAGCATCCCGGACTGCCCTGCCGCCAGCATTGGCTGGCCCACCAGCGTGCCATCCGGATTAAAGTTCGCTTTCACGATAACCTTCAGCGAGTAGTCATTCTTCACCCCTGCCGGTGGATTCCAGCAGCGCACGAATTGCTGCACGATGGCATCACGCTCAGAAAGCGAGAGGGGCTTGCTCGGATCATAATCATGGCCCTTCATCGTGGTGCCCGCCTCGTCCGGCTTGGCCTTCTCATCCACTGCATCGGATTGCTGAGCGCTTTGGCGGACGTTTTTCAAAATCTCGTCCAGCGCATCTTTCTCGTTTTTCGGCTCCGGTGTTTTTTCCGCGGACTGCTTTTTGGGCTGCTCTTTGGGCGGCTCCGGCTTCTGCTCCTCTTTCTTCTCGGCTTCTTTCACCGGCGTTGGCTTGGGAAGCGGCACGCTTTCTTTCTTGGGTTCAGCGGGCTTAGGAGGTGCCGATTTTTGTGGCACGGCTTTGGGCGTTGGCTTGGGCGGCGCTTCTTTCTTGGCCAGCGGCAAGGTGGAGGGCTTGACGTTGGAGACCGCACTGATCGGCAGCACTTCCACACTGATGGCCACTGGCTCCGGCTCGGTTGAATCAAACCAGTCAGGCAGCCCGGCAATAGCAAACAATACGATCGCCAGATGCAGGCTGACCGAGTAGAAGATACTGCGCTGATCAAGATCGGTTTTCATGGAACGGGAATGCTGCGCCTTCGATCGCTATTTTTTCACCGGCATCTCGCCGATGGTTTCCGACACCAGCGCTACTTTGGTAAGGCCCGCACCGTTGATCTCACCGATCACCTGCATCACTTTGCCGTAATCCACCACCTTGTCACCGCGCACAAAGACGCGCATGTCTTTGTTTTCCTGCGCCACGGCCTCCAGGCGGCCACGCAGCTTTTCCAACGGGATTTTTTCTTTCTGAATATAGATATCGCCTTTGGGATCAATGCTCACAGCCAGCACTTCTTCCTTCCCCGGAAGCGGCTTGGCGTTGGTTTCCGGCAGGTCAACCGTCACTCCGGCAGTGAGCATCGGCGCGGCCACCATGAAAATGATGAGCAACACCAGCATCACGTCCACCATCGGCGTCACGTTGATGTCGTTAAACGTCCCATGCCCGCCTCCCCGACGGCTGCGGCGGCTGCTACCACCTCCTGATCCGACACTTGCACCCATATCATTCCCCTGTTAGCGGGCGACGCTCACAATCACCCAAAAATGCGTTAGGATTACCACTCATCTCCGTCTTCGCTACCGGTGGCGGCCGGCCCGTCCCGCTCCTTTCAAGCAGCGGCGGAAAGCTCCGTCTGGCGGGACAGCAGCGCCTCAAACTCTACGCTGAAATCTTCCAGCCGCCCCGCAAACTTATTTAGCTCACCGTTGAAACGGTTATACGCAATCACTGCTGGAATCGCCGCAAACAGTCCAATCGCCGTTGCTAAAAGTGCTTCTGCAATCCCAGGCGCTACGACCGCAAGCGACGTGTTTTTGGAAACGGCAATACTCTGAAAGCTGTTCATAATCCCCCAGACCGTGCCGAACAATCCGATAAACGGTGCAGAGGAACCAACCGTCGCAAGGAAGCCGAGGCCTTTTTCCAGCTCATCCAGCTCACGGTTACGCGCCACGCCCATAATCTGTGCAATGCGCTCTTTCATCCCTGCCCCGGAGAGACGGGCGCGGCCAGTGGTTTTAGAAGAGCGGAACCATTCTTCCATCGCCGCCATGAACACTATCGCATACGGATGATTGGCGCGCCGCTTCACTTTTTCATAGAAACCATCGAGCGCATCCGCGGACCAGAAATCACTCTCGAATTTGGCCGAACGCTGCTTGATGGTCTTAAAGCGCATGATTTTGTCGAAGATGATCGCCCAGGTCCAGATAGAAGCCATGATCAGGGCGATCATCACAAATTTGACGACCAGATCGGCCTGCATGAACATACCCCAAGCGGACATATCCGCCTGAGCGACATTGCCTGCGAGTTCTGTGGCGCCGACGGCGTCAACTGCCGTGCTTACATTCGTACTGTCCGTCATGGGACATCCTCCCCCTGATCCTGTGGCCGTAAATGGCTGGTGATTTTCTGCATGATGGCGTCCGGCAGCGGCGCGGGCCGCAGACTTGCCGCATCGACCGTGACGATTTCGACCTCAAGGCGCGCAATCTCACGCTCAGCGCGGCTTAGACGCTGGGTCATACTCATACGGGCTTTCTTGGTGCGATGCAACGATGTTTCAACAATCAATACATCATCCAGATGCGCCGGGGCTAGATAATCCACGGTGATGCGGCGTACAAGAAACAGAAAGCCCGCCTCCCCGGCCATCTCGCGCTGCTGCAGCCCGCAGGCGCGCAAGGCTTCCGTGCGGGCGCGCTCGGCAAACCGCAAATGGTTGGCGTGATACATCACCCCGCCCGCGTCGGTATCCTCATAGTAGACGCGGTAAGCAATCTGGTGGGAACCATCCAGGAAATGACCGGAATCGGGGGAAATCTGGATGCACGTCATGATCTGGCGTTAGCAGGTCAGAGTTAAAAAAGCCCTAATGCAGCGTCACTCCTCAGGTGCTGCATCAAACAACGCCGCCTGCAGCACATCAGGCCGCTTGGGCAGGCTCAGACCCAGATGCTTATAGGCCGTCTCCGTCAGCATGCGGCCCCGCGGGGTGCGTGCGAGAAAGCCTTGCTGCAGCAAATACGGCTCAATCGTCTCCTCCAACGAGTCGCGCTGCTCGGATAAGCCCGCCGCGATGGTTTCAATCCCCACCGGGCCGCCACCGTAATGGTCGGCAATAAAGCGCAGATAGCGACGGTCGGCGGAATCCAGCCCCAGCGCGTCTACTTCCAGCCGCTGCAGCGAATCATCAGCCAACGCGCGGTCGATCTTCTCCTTGCCCGCGGCCTGCGCAAAATCGCGCACCCGGCGCAGCAGCCGCACCGCGATGCGCGGCGTGCCCCGTGAGCGGCGGGCGATCTCCGTGCTGCCTGCTTTATCAAGCGCCACCTGCAGGATGCCAGCGGCGCGGGTGAGCACCTTCTCCAGCTCCTCCGGCGCGTAGAACTGCAAGCGAAGCGGAATGCCGAAACGGTCGCGCAGCGGGTTGGACAGCAGACCAAGCCGCGTCGTTGCCCCCACGAGGGTGAAGGGCGGCAGATCAATCTGCACCGTCCGCGCCGCTGGGCCTTCACCAATGATGAGGTCGAGTTTACCATCCTCCATCGCAGGATAGAGCACCTCCTCCACGGCCGCGTTCATGCGGTGAATCTCATCGATGAACAGCACGTCGCGCGGCTGCAGCCCGGTGAGGATCGCCGCCAGGTCGCCCGCTTTCATCAGCAGCGGGCCGGAGGTGGCACGAAAGCCAACGCCCATCTCAGAGGCCACGATCTGCGCCAGCGTGGTTTTGCCAAGGCCGGGGGGACCGTAAAACAGCACATGGTCCAGCGCCTCACCGCGCGACTTTGCCGCGCTGACAAAGACCTTCAGATTCTCGATGGACTGCGACTGGCCAGTAAATTCCGCAAAGGCCTGCGGGCGCAGCTTCAGCTCAGCGGTATCTTCGGGCATCTTTTCAGCAGTAGTTAGGCGGGACATACTCATACGAATCTCTTACCTTATGTTCTCTCATCCTTCGCCTTACGGGGGATGATGGATGTGTTTACGCGGCCAGATAGCGCAGGCAGAGGGGAATGAGCTCTTCCACCTTCTCTGCGCCGGACTCCTGTACAGCGCGTGCAACAGCCGAGAACGCATCCACACGGGCATACCCGAGGTTCACCAAAGCAGAAACCGCCTCCTGACGAGCGGCCTGCCCGGGCTCTGGCGACGTTGCTTTGCCTTTACCGCCACGCGAAGGCTCCAGCGCGATGGGGACGCTGAGTGCCGCCGCGAGCGTCGGAATCTTATTCTTCAGCTCGGTGATAATACGTTCCGCCAGGCGCGGCCCAACACCGTTGGCACGGGTGAGCATAGTTTTATCCTGCGCGGCAATTGCGTCGGAGATTTCATCGGTCGACAGCGCTCCGAGCAACGAAAGCGCCATCTTGCTTCCCACGCCCTGCACCGAGGTGAGGGTGCGGAACCATTGCCGCTCCGCTTCGCTCAAAAAGCCGTAGAGATGGATATGGTCTTCGCGCACATGCGTCTCGATCCACAGCGTCACCTCGCCCTGCACATTTTGCAGCTGGGCCAGCGCACGCGACGCGGCGAAGACGAGATAGCCCACGCCATTCACATCGAGGATCGCGTGATCCTCTGCAACCGTATCAAGTCTACCGCGTAGTTTACCGATCATGGATAAAATGTATCAACTGTTGGGTGTATGACGGAGAAGAATAAAGAATTTTTGGAGCAAAACCAATCGCCGATTATCCGTTCTTATTCACGTACTGCGCCCATTTTATCGGAGCTTCCACCTCGCCATTGAGCCAAGCAAACATGTCTTCACCCCCGATGGTCATCCCCATCATGATTTCCTCATCGCCCGCGGCCTGCCGCTTCATAAACGCCGCGAAGAGCAGCGGCCCTTCCTGCGGGCCGTAGAGGTCAGTGAAAATGGCTTGATGCACCACAAACCCGCTGGCGTCGGAATCGATGCCACGCATGGCCGCCACCGCTTCGGTGAAGCCCGCAATATAGCCGAGGGAGAAGCCATCCTTCGCGGGGGCAGGCAGCCCCTGCTCAATGCCATCCATCTGGCTCATTTGCGTGCGCAGCGCCTCCACCAGAAACTGCGCCGCCTGCGCGATGATGCCCGCCGACTCCGGCTTGGCACGCTGCGGCTTTGCTTTCCCAAATAACCATCCCAACATCGTCTACGCTTCCACTCCCATGTTGATATACGGCGTGATGCCCTGATGCTGGGCATGGGTGATGGCAATCGCCAGCGCATCCATGGCATCCAGCCCGTGACTGCCGCACCCGGGCAGCAGGGTCTGCACCATCATATCGACTTGTGCTTTGTCCGCGCGGCCGGCACCGACCACGGTTTTCTTTACCAGATTCGGGGCATATTCGCTCACCGAAAGCCCCGCCTGCGCCAGCGACAAGAGCAGCGCACCGCGTGCATTACCCAGCTTGAGGGTGGCGTTGGCATTGACATTGACAAAGGTTTCCTCAATCGCAGCGCAGGTGGGGCGATGCTGTTCAATGATCGCCTGCAGCGCGTGATGAAGCACCAGCAAACGCTCACTGAGCGGCAGTTTGGTGTCTGGCTTGATGACCCCGCAGGCCACAAACGATAAGCGGCTTCCCTCACTCTCCACCATGCCCCAACCACAGCGCACCAGGCCGGGATCAATACCGAGGATGCGCGACTTACGCACTGAGCCTCATCAAAATCTCTTCTGACACTTCAAAGTTAGAGGTCACTTCCTGCACGTCGTCATTATCCTCCAGCAGATCAATCAGCTTAAGCAAGGATTTGGCCTGCTCCTCATCGACGGGCGCGGTGGTTTTGGGAATCCATGCCAGCTTGGCGGATTTCGGCTCACCGAATTTTGCCTCAAGCGCCCGCGACACTTCATGCAGCGCATCCATCGCGCAGGTGATGACATGGGCTTCGGACGAGGATTCACAGTTGTCCGCCCCAGCCTCGATAACCGCTTCGAACATCGCTTCTTCATTCGCCACGGACGCTGGGTACTCAATGCGACCCAACCGGTCGAACATGAAGCTGACCGAACCGGTCTCGCCCATATTGCCGCCCGCTTTAGTGAAGGCCGCACGCACTTCGGAGGCGGTGCGGTTGCGGTTATCGGTCAGCGCATCGACGATGATGGCCACCCCGCCGGGACCGTAGCCTTCATAGCGGATCTCGTCATAATTGTCGCCGCCCGCCTCGCCGGTGGCTTTCTTGATAGCGCCCTCGATTTTGTCGCGCGGCATGTTCTCGACGCGCGCCGCCTGAATCGCCGCGCGCAGACGGGGATTGGCCGCCGGATCGGGCAGGCCGGTTTTCGCCGCCACGGTGATTTCGCGGATCAGCTTGGTAAACAGCTTGGAGCGCTTTTTATCCTGCGCCCCTTTGCGGTGCATAATGTTCTTAAACTGGGAATGACCTGCCATGGGATGCCTGAATTAATGTTTTTTCAGGCTATAGCATGCCTTCTTAGAAGCAGGCAAGATGCGCGTTTAACAGCAGACGGATGGATCAGACCATTTGAACTTCGCGCTTTGCTTCCATGCCGGGCGTTGCAAGCGGGGTTATATTCCCCAACTGGGTGATCGGGACGTGTTGGGCTTCACTAACGCCTGCTCTAAGCATGACCTTTGCCGGCTCTTCGATAGAGCCTGCGTGGCGCTCAATGAACGAGCCAGGAAGCAGACGAGTTAAAAGACCAGACATATCACTTTAAATATTAATTCCAAGATAGTTAATATTTATTAAACGCATTTAACATAATTCGCATTTAACTCTCTATAAGAGCTTTTTGGCAGGAAAATATATGAAATACAAATGATAATGAGGTTATATCAACACTCTCCAAAGCGAACAATGTCGTCTTCTCCAAGGTAAGATCCGCTTTGCACTTCCACAAAATCGAGTGGAGTGCGGCCAATATTCTCAACTGCATGAATCGAGCCCAGCGGGATAAACACATATTGGTTTTCGGTAAGCACCAGCTCTTCATCATCGCGTTGAATACGCGCAGTTCCTGAAACCACCACCCAATGCTCTGCCCGGTGATGATGCATCTGCACCGACAATTTAGCCCCCGGTTTCACGCGGATGTGCTTAACCTGATAGCGCTCGCCAAGGTCAATCGTTTCATAAAATCCCCATGCACGGTAGACCCGATTGTGACGGTCAAGTAAGGTATCGTTATGTTGTGAGATCATCTCTAGAAGTTTTTTAAGTTCCTGCGCGCGGTCTTTTTTTGAAACCAATACGGCGTCCCGGGTAGAGACCACCACCAGATTTTCCAGACCCAGCGCGGCAATCGGCGGACCATCCTCCGCGCGCAAGTAACAGTCGTGCACGTCATCAGCATAAATGGTTCCTGACATCACATTACCGAATTGATCCTTCGGCGCCATGCGCCAGAGCGCATTCCAGGTACCGGCATCGCTCCAGCCGCAGGAAAGAGGAACCACCGCTGCATTTTTTGTATGCTCCATTACCGCATAATCGATGGAAATATTCGGCGCCTGTGCGTATGCCTGATCATCAAGAAGCACACATTCCCCATCGTGCATCGCATGGGCAAAGGCGTCGCGGCAGGCCGCAAAGACCCTGGGAGCATGCACTGCAACTTCCTCAAGAAATCGATTAACGGGAAACAGAAATATGCCGGAATTCCAACTGTAATGGCCATTGGCTAGATAGGTTTGTGCGGTTTCCACATCGGGCTTTTCGACAAACTGGCGCACCTCGTGAGCGCCTTCGCAGACCAATGCATCGCCCTTCAGGATGTAGCCGTAACCAGTCGCCGCATGATCCGGCGCAACGCCCAACGCCACCAGGCGCTCCTCCAGGGCGGCGTAAGCCGCATGTTCCACTGCCTTGAGAAAACCAGATTCATCCTGAATGATATGGTCTGATGGCAATACCAGCATGAAGGCGTTTTTATATTGCGATTGGATATAGAGGGCTGCAGCCGTCACGGCAGGTGCCGTATTGCGCGAGTGCGGCTCCAGCAGAAACTGACAACGTTCAACCCCTGCACCAGCCATGTGATCCGCGCACAAAAAGCGATGTTCGATATGACTTACAATAACGGGATTTTTTATGTGACGAACCAATCGTGCGCGCCGTGCAGTCTCCTGCAACAGGCTACGGTGCGGATGATTTAGCTCCAAAAAAGGCTTAGGTAATTTCTGGCGTGACAACGGCCAAAGGCGTGTCCCCATTCCACCACAGAGAATCACTGGAATAATCGGCCGTTGGGCTGCAACACTCGGCCCGAGAGCTTGCGTCATGAAATGGACACCTTCCGTTTCATACACAGCATGCCGCAGGCAAAGGTTCTATGCAAAATACTTTGGCTTTTTGGCTTAAAAATTTTGAAAATCTTTCTTTTATGTATTGTTTTTATTAAAAAAATAGGCTTACATTCCATACCTCAGCAGCTCAATATCATGATATGCATCAAGGCTTTGATGGCGCTTGGCAATCACACACCCACCCGAGGATAACATGAAGCCTAAGTCGGCCCCACTCACCCGCGACGACACCTTCTCTGCCATTGATGAAACCATCCTGCGTGCCTACGATATCCGAGGGATTTACCAGCAAACGCTTGATAAAAAAACAGCTTTCCTCATAGGCAAAGCCTTTGCCACACTGATTGCAGAGCGCTCTGGCCTTGATCATCCCATCATTGTCACCGCCCGCGATGGCCGTCTTTCTTCACCGTCCCTCTCTCAAGCCCTCAAGGAAGGCATGGCCTCAGCGGGTGCCTATGTACGGGATGCCGGGCTTGGGCCAACGCCCATGCTGTATTTTGGCGTTTATCACCTGAATGCTGCGGCGGGTATCATGGTCACTGGCTCACATAATCCGCCAACCCACAACGGGTTTAAGATGACGGTGGCGCATCAGCCATTTTATGGAGAGGATATTCTGGAAATCGGCGGCCGCATTAAAGCTGGCACCTTGCGGGATGGGGTGGGCAGCATTACGGAGTCACCCCTGTTTGAAGCCTATATTTCCCGTCTTTTGAAGGATTATGCAGCAGAGGGCACGAAATCTCTTACCGTTGTCTGGGATCCCGGTAACGGAGCGGCGGGCGACGTGGTCACACAGCTGGCGCAACGTCTACCTGGCAAGCACATCACGCTGAACACCACCATTGATGGCACGTTCCCGGCGCACCATCCGGATCCCACGATCCCCGCCAATCTGGTTCAGCTGATTGATGCAGTGAAAGCGCACAAAGCGGATGTAGGCGTCGCCTTTGATGGAGATGGGGACCGGTTGGGTGCCGTGGATGCGGATGGTAATATCCTATGGGGGGACCAGTTGATGGTGTTCTTCAGTCGCGACGTGCTGCGCCGTGTGCCAGGTGCCTGCATTATCGCCGATGTGAAAGCCTCACAGACGCTGTTTGACGACATTACCGCCCATGGTGGCCGCGCGATTATGTGGAAAACCGGTCACTCCCTTATCAAAGCAAAAATGATTGAAGAGAAAGCCGCTATCGCTGGAGAGATGAGCGGCCACCTCTTCTTTGCCGACATCTATTATGGATTTGATGACGGGCTGTATTCTGCGGTGCGCTTACTGGAAATGCTGGCCCGCAGCGAACAAACGCTTGCACAGATGCGCGCAAGCCTGCCAGAGGTCATGAATACGCCGGAAATACGCATTGATGTCCCGGCTGAGCGTAAGTTTGCCATCGTTGAGGAGATCCGCCAGCGCGTCGTGGCCGAGGCCGCAGACGGTAAGCCCTATGATGTGAATGAAGTAGATGGCGTGCGCGTGCGCTATGGTAATGGCTGGTGGCTGGCCCGCGCCTCCAATACACAAGCGGCCCTAATTGTACGCTGCGAAGCACAGGATGCTTCTACCCTGGCAACCCTTAAAATGATGGTGAAGGTGCAACTGAGCGCTTCCGGCATCGATGTTGACCTCGATCATGTTACGGCAAGCGGCCACTGAATTTCAGCGCACGTGGCCCCACGGATGGAGCGACGCATGGAAAAAACAGAGCAACCATGCATTTGCCGATTGCGCCGTGAAAAATTTCCATCAATATACGGGGGGTAAATGCAGCCAAACCTACTAAGGAAAGGCTTCTTTACTCAAATTTGCAATGTTTGTGCCGTGATTAAGGTAATCGCAAATATTTCCTGAGGTTTTCTTAAGGAAAATGCGCGATAATGTAGTCTAAGCGCATTGTAAGGCCTGACGCACGTGAAGCATTATCGCCCCCGCACCCAATCCCTGGTCCTGCCTGTTAAGGCATGGCTTACCGCAGGAAGCGCACTAATATTACTTTCTGGGGCTATTACTCTGGCCATTCTTAACCGTCAGGGCCACCCTGTTTCGCACAAAGTGCGTGCCGTGATCACGGATGTCGTAACGCCGGTGGTTTCTGCACTCTCCAGCCCCGCCGCCCTTTTCCGTCAGGCGGGGGATCGAATCGACCATCTCATCGCACTGGATGAAGATAATCTCCGCCTTCGCGAACAGAATGCCGCGTTGCTCCATTGGCAGACAGTGGCACGTCGTCTGCAGACAGAGAATGAAACCCTGCGACAATTGCTCAATGTTCAGGCCTCACCAGAATATTTCTTTACCACCGCGCGGGTGGTCACGGGGAGTGCAAGTATTTTCTCGCATACGCTTTTACTCTCAGAAGGCAGCGCGCGCGGCCTGTCACGCGATCAAGCCGTGATCACGGATGAAGGACTGGTTGGGCGCCTGATTGAAGTGGGTAAACATTCCGCGCAAGTTTTACTGTTGACCGATATCAACTCACGCATCCCTGTAGAGGTAGAGCAAACCGGCGAAAAAGCGATTTTAGCAGGTGATAACTCATCACGTCCCTTGCTCCAACTTGCCAATGAAAAAGCCCGGCCAATGGTGGGGCAGCGTATTGTCACGGCGGGGGATGGCAACGTGTTTCCCTCCGGGTTTGTGGTGGGTGAAATTGCATCAGTGGGCCAGAATTCGGTGCGTATCCAGCCCTATGTTAATGCCTCCCGGCTCGCCTTCGTGCGAACCGTTGGCCTGAAATAGCTGTGCCAGCATCAACAGAGCGTGCGCAAGTGACACTGGCGCGCCGCCTGGTTCCTCCCGCTTGCCTGAGCCTAGCCGCGTTACTTCATCTCTCGCGCGTACCAGTGCTTGAATGGCTTCTGGTAACTCCTGCCATTGATATGGTGGCACTCTACTATTGGACGCTAGCTCGACCGAATCGTATGCCGATCTGGGTGCTCTTTGTGCTTGGGCTAATCGTTGATAGTTTTTCCACCACTGTACTGGGTATCCACGCCATATTGTACATTATGGGCTATGCGCTGGCCCGCCTGATCCGAAGGCATATGGAGGCACCGAGCCTCTTGCCGATGTGGGGGATTTTTGCGGTATGGCTTATGGTACAGTTACTGGCGGAGTGGTTGATGCACGGCTGGCAACATGAGGCGCTCCCGCCGTTCCGTGCCATGCCTTTGCAATGGGTGATAACACTCTGCATATACCCGCTGATACATTTATTCTTTGACCGTGTACTGACCATTGGCCAACGCTGGCGTATCTGATTCAGATACGTTAGCTTAGCTTTGCTGATCTATATCTTCTTGTTCCCATGCGCACCACGCACGAATCTCATCGCATCCTGACGCGCCGAGCCTTTGCGCTGGGCGGACTGCAACTTGGCATCGCGAGTGTGCTTGCCTCTCGCCTTTATTACCTTCAGTTCATCAAGGCAGATGAATTTCGTACCATGGCTGAAGATAATCGGGTCAATCTGCAACTACTTGCTCCTGAACGCGGCCTTCTGCTGGATCGCAACGGTGTGCCACTGGCGGAGAATCGTCCAAATTTTCGGGTCTTGCTTGAGCGTGGTGAGAGAGAAGCAACCCTTGCCATCTTTGATAAGGTTGCAGATATTTTGCAGATTTCCCCGCAGGGCCGTCAGAAGCTACGGGCTGATTTAATACGCATGGGACGTGGCCACACACTACTGATTCGTGAATACTTGAACTGGGATGAGCTAGCCGCCTTGGAATTTCATTCCCCGCGCTTACCCGGTATTTCTATGGAATCAGGCTTTATGCGCCATTATCCGCTGGTGGATAAGGCATCGCACCTGATTGGCTTTGTGGGCGCCGTCACCGAAAAAGATCTGGCGCGTGAGCCAGAAAATAAAGGCCTGTTGAAACTACCGGGCTATAAAATCGGCAAAGACGGTGTAGAAATTATGCTTGAAAAGCAGCTCCGTGGCAAAGCGGGTATGCTGCATATGGAGATGAATGCACACGGGCTCCCCGTGAAAGAGGTGAGCCGGCAACCTGCACGAACCGGCAAGAAAACCACCCTCACCATCGATGCGCGCCTTCAGCAATATGCAGCAGAACGCTTTGGTGAGGAATCCGGTGCCGCCGTCATCATGCGTGTGGATAATGGGGATGTTCTCGCGCTCGCTTCGGTACCTGCGTTTGATCCCAACCGATTCAGCATGGGAATTCGCAGCGATTATTGGAAAGAGCTACTCGCCAACAAAAAAAATCCACTGATGAATAAAGCTATTGCGGGCCAGTATCCACCGGGCTCAACCTATAAGATGCTGGTGGGTCTCGCCGCGTTGGAGGCGGGAGTGATCACGCCGGCGAGCCGAGTTTATTGTCCGGGCCATTTCTTCCTTGGCAATCACCGCTTCAATTGTTGGAAGCCGGAAGGCCATGGCGCGGTAAACGTGATCGAGGCCATTGCCAAATCCTGTGACACGTTCTTCTATACCATGGCGCAGCGGCTGGGTATCGATAAGATTGCGGAAATGTCTCGTCGCTTTGGGCTGGGTGAACCCACCGGTATCGGTCTGCCGCATGAAAAAGGTGGGATCATGCCTGACGAGCAATGGAAGCGACAGCGCTATGGTCAGCCGTGGCATCCGGGCGATACCATCAACTGTGGTATTGGTCAGGGGTATGTTCTGGCCACGCCGATGCAACTCGCCATTATGGTGGCGCGGCTATGCACCGGACGGCATGTCGAGCCACGCTTAGAGATTCCTGCGGGAGAGGAAGATAAACTTCCTAAGCTGATTAAAGTGGATCCTGGTCACCTCTCCGTCATTCAGCAAGGTATGGATGCTGTATGTAACAGCCAGATGGGAACAGCCTACTGGTATACACTGCGTGAGGGCCCTTTCAAAATGGGTGGCAAAACCGGGACCTCACAAGTACGCCGCATCATCATCCGCGGGCAGGATCAGAACCGCATTCCGTGGGAACAGCGTCACCATGCGCTTTTTGTGGGCTATGCCCCGGTGGAGGCCCCCAAATATGCCTGCGGCGTGATTGTGGAGCATGGCGGAGGCGGTGCCTCTGCTGCTGCTCCTGTGGCACGCGACCTGCTTGCCAAGACCCTTGAACTCTATGATGGTGGCCCTCCCCCGCCAGAAAAACTGACGCCCTATTCATGATCTCGCAATTAGTTGGTCGCACGGTCAGCCTGAAACTTGCCAGCATTCACTGGTGGGCAGTTGGGCTTGTCGTCGCGGTGGGTATGGTAGGCCTTGCTATGCTGTATACTGCGGCGGGTGGCCATGTCCGGCCGTGGGCATCTGCGCAAGGCCTGCGCTTCATCATCGGGTTGGGAGCGATGATTATCATTGCCGTGATTCCGATTCAATTCTGGCTGAAATATGCCTACGTATTCTACGGCGGCGCACTACTGATGCTTATTATTGTGGATGTCATTGGCCATATCGGTATGGGTGCCCAACGTTGGGTAGCGGTGGGTGGTGTTACCATTCAACCATCGGAGTTAGCGAAGCTGGCTGTCATACTGGCGCTGGCACGCTATTTCCACCGGATGCCACCGCTCAAACACCCAGGCGTGATGCATCTGATGCCACCGATCCTTATGGTGGCCTTGCCGGCCGTTTTCATCCTGCGCCAGCCCAATCTTGGAACCACCACGGTGGTGGCAGCGGTCTCCGGCTGGATCGCTTTTGCCGCAGGGGTACGGATGCGCTATTTCATGATTGTCCTGGTCACGGTGCTCGCTGCCCTGCCCGTGGTGTGGGAATTTATGCATGATTATCAGCGTCAGCGTGTCATGACCTTCCTCAATCCTGAAGCTGACCCATTAGGCAGTGGCTACAACATCACCCAATCCATGATCGCGATTGGATCGGGTGGACTAGCGGGTAAGGGCTTTCTCAATGGCTCGCAGGGTCAGCTGGACTTCCTGCCGGAAAAGCAGACAGACTTTATCTTCACCATGCTAACCGAGGAGTTCGGCTTTCTGGGTGGGATGCTGGTAATTGCGGCTTACAGTGGGCTTATCCTTTACGCTATTGCAGTATCCACGCGCTGTCGCCACTTATTCGGAACGCTCGTTGCACAAGGCATCGCAGCGGTGCTTTGCCTGCATTTTACTATCAACATTGCCATGGTGATGGGGTTAATCCCGGTGGTGGGAATTCCCCTCCCCCTGCTTTCCTATGGCGGCTCAGTGATGATTACCGTCCTGCTGGGGTTCGGCTTGCTGTTTAACGTCTGGGTGCACCGCGACGAAAAATTACGGGGCAGTGCAGGAAGCTAACGCTTCGTATCACCCGTGGCCAGCGCCGCCAGATATTTCCAGTTTACTTGCGAAAACAGGCACGCGTGGATCAGCGAAATCCAGTCCAGTTTGCGCCAGTCGAGATAAATTTCATCCGGCAACTGACGGAACTTTTCTTCATCAATGGTCATAAATCCGCGCAGATTAACGCTGCTCCCATCCGGAAGTGCCAGCGTGGACACGCGCTCTACGAGTAATTCCTGCTCCTTCAACGCCTCCACAAAATCGCGTGTCAGACGGTAATGCTGCTGGTACGCACTGCAGAAATCCAGCGCCCGCTGTGCAACCTCTGCTGCCTTACCCTCGACATAGAAGGGATGGGCAGGCTGTTGCGCGGCAAAATTCTCTGCTGCTTCATCAATACATAAAATCCACTGTTGACGATCCGGCGATTCCATCAACGCGAAAGGATATTTCCGCACATACGCGGGGATGTAGGCGTCGCTGCGCCACTGGCCAGCGATGGTGAGAAAATAATTCTCGCTTTCCAAACCAACCAGCGCAACCGGCATATTGTCTTCCCCGGCGGTAAACACGATCGGGTAACTGCGGGCAGCTTCTGCAAACTCAATGGCATTCAGCGGAATAGAGTTTGTCGGTCGCGCAAAAGAGAAATGGCTTAATACCCCTATCCCGGCTTCGGCATGCCGATCCAGTGTAATGGGTTGCGGTGATTTATAAAAAAGCGGCAACTGACTGACCGGGGAGGCCCCGGTGGTTGTTCCGTTGTGACGCTCTTTCGCCCCGACCATAGCCTCTACCCCGCTGGTGAATGGTGCATTTACTGGCAACCTGATGCATCAAAATTAGCGCCATAGCCTGCGTCAAGATAATAGTTGCCGCAGCTACCCTCAACGCCTCCTTGCGGATTGAGGGTGTTGAGGTTATTCGCCACTTCTCCTCCGGCAGCCGGGCTCAGGCCCGCCAATCCTTCCGGCGAAGTAATACCTTCTGTCGGCTGCCCGCTCCCGTTGGAAGACGTCCCACTGGAGCTCGCCCATGCGTATCGGGCGCGCTTCGCATCCGAACCGCCGGTCAAACGCGGACGGACTAACGCTTTATTTTGGTTTGCCCCCCCCGCCGCCGGGCTGAGGTTAGCCAGTGCCGCAGCATCTACACCCGTGGGTACCGTCACGCGCCCTGGCGTCAGCAAGCTGAGATTTACCTCAGT
The DNA here is from genome assembly GCA_002291845.1 of Alphaproteobacteria bacterium UBA1002. Lineage (GTDB taxonomy): Bacteria > Pseudomonadota > Alphaproteobacteria > Rickettsiales > UBA998 > UBA998. The sequence goes on from DBAU01000110.1 coordinate 65,484, forward strand.
ATTGCCGAAATAATATTGATCACCGGCGGTCTCACCAAAGAAGGAGTAGAGATTGCGCGCAAAGCTGGAGAGACGATTGAGCTCAATTTCCTCCAGTAAATCGCTTACCAAAGGCACAGAAGGCGCTGCAGGAGGCGTTACGGACGGCGTCTCTGGAGGAGAGACCGGCGGCACCGGACCTCCTGGATCATTCACAATGAGAAGGCTAGCGATGTTTCCGGCCACATTCTGTGTGCTGGTAAAACGCCCCTGACGGGAGGCCAGATTTGCCACCGCGAGCGGATTCGCCCCATTATAGGTAATGTTCGCTGCACTGTTGCTGCTGGTTCCAAGAGCCACGATCTCCAGCGTCGCGTTGGCCACACCGACAACCGGATCACCCTCTTGGGTGGACGTGGAGCTTTGCGCCCGAGAAACCGTATCACCAAGCGCGACGCGGCCATTGGGTGCACCCATAAAGAGGTACGCACTCGCATCGGTACCTCCCATGGATTCCACCAGTACATTCCCCAGCGTTAGGTCATTTCCTGCATCAAAAAATGCTTCGGCGAAGGTGGTGCCACTGTCGCCGGGAGCCGAACTGCGTAACCCGCCTCGAGCAAGAACCTCCACATTCCCGGTAACCGTAAGATCACCGCCCGCCGCAACATTGAGCGTCACTTCACCACGGCGCGTCGCATCCTGACGATCCTCGCCTCGCAGCAGAATATCGCCATTGATGAGAACTTGATCATCCGCGTTGATGCTGATGGCCATCAAATCCACCGACCCAGCCTGTGGGCCATCTTCTCCAATCAGCGTAATCGGACCTGTGGTGACATCCTCATCGGAGACAAGGGTAATGCGTGTGGTGCCAAAGGTTCCCGCACTGCTGATTGCACCCGTAGAAATCGAGCCGTTCTGGGTTGACGTCAGTGTTATATTGCCTGCCTCAAACGCCCCGTTCACTTGGTTCAGGACATCGTTAGCCACCAACAGCGCGTCGCCGGTTGTCAGGCTGCCCAGCGAGATACCGCCGCTCCCCGCGCGCACATCAAGGTTAGCAAGGAAGGCTTGGATTCCTCCGAGCGCGGTAACAGATTTTCCACCATTGATATTCAGACTACGTGAGGACTGGATCGCCGTGGGGGTTCCCGTCAATACAATGGCGTCCTCAGGCGCTGTCACCCTTACTGCGCCGTTTATCAGCACATCGGTGGTTGCACGGATCGCCGTGCTGAGATTGGTAATCGGCACCAATATGCTATTGGCCGTCATGGTAATCGTGCCAAGCGAATCACCCACCCCAGAAACCGTTTTCTGGGCCAGTGAGAGGACATCATCTCGGGTGATCAACTGGTTTGTCGCCGTAAGGGTCACTTCAGACAACGCATCGTGGCCACCCCTGGCATTTGCCTGTACCGCACTGAGGTTAACATTCGTACCGCTGACGCTAATGATGGCTTCTGAAGAACCAAGACTGAACGGCGTCAGCAAACCACCTTGTGCATTGGCGGTCACTTGGCTATTGGCCGTGACATCACCGGTGGTTGAGATGAGGGAAATAAATGCACTGGCAATGCGGTTGGCATCCTGCAGATCCCGGGAACGGGCAACAACATTCCCCGTAATGGAAATATCATCTTCCGCCAGCACATCTATCGTGGCACGTCCAGCAGAGCCTGGCTCGGGTCGGTCATCAATGCGGACACTGAGGGCGCGTGCCGTGAACGCACCGGAGGAATCAACGATAATACTTGAATCATCTCTTGTTCCACGAACCGTGAGGTTGCGCACGTCGATATTGCCGCCATTCGTAGTGGCCAGTCGGATGGTACCGGCAGCCACATCACCATTTGGCGCACCGAGAGCCGGATAAGCCCCGTTAATACCGGTTGCTATGCTGCCGATGTTTATGCCGCCAGCCCCTGCAGACAGGGTCACATCACCAGAGGTCGTGCGAATAGTATCACCTTTGGAAGCAAAGCGAATTTCACCGTTTGCGCCGAGCGTGCGCAAAGTGATATTTCCCGCACCGCCCTGCAGCACATTATCCGCCAGATTATCCATCCGTATCAGATCGGTGGCCTCTAACGTCACGTTGGAGCCCGCTTGAGACTGTGCTTCGATCCACTGCTCGGCAATGTTATTGACGAGTCCGTTGAACCCACCATTGTTGATGATAATTTGTGCCGGGTCGATCACGATACTTCCCAAGCGACCGCCAAAATTATCGACACTAAGCGCCCCGGCCAGCAGGATGTCAGCACCGCTGAAATCAATTCGACCGGCTCTATATCCATCGGCGCTGATGGACGCATTACTGAGTAACGCCGCATCGCCCCCTTTGGCCAGCACCTGCACGCGACCAGCCGTCCCTTTTAGTTTACTGGAGCTGTTGGCGCTCAGCCGTGTGTTACCAACTCCCCCACCAATGATGGCGTGACGATCAGCCGTCACACGAACCGTGCCAGCGGTTTGACCATTGGACTGGAGTGCCCCGCTTCCACGTACAACAACATCACGGCCTGTCACCTCTACGCGACCGCCCACCTGTTCGGCCGAAGCGCTGACACTGCCTTCCACCAGCACGAGACCGTTGGGCGTGGCGACCAAATCACCCGCATCAACAATCCCCTGCGTGTTAATAACCTGATTGACCACATTGCTTGCGGCTTGTGCTGTCAGATAAATTTGGCCACCGCGCGCTTGCACCTGACCCCCAACGCTCACCTGTGCGGCACTATTCTCATTGCTTACGGCAAAATTCACCAGGCCGTCGCCCGTCAGATCAAGGGTCGCTTTCTCCGCCCCTGCCAGCAATACTTTGCCCTGGTTCGCGGAAATAATACCCTGATTGATCACCTGAGGCGCCACCAACGCCACCAACCCTTGCTCCTGCGCTGTGCTGACGATCTGGGCGCCGTTTTGAACTTCGATCCGCGCATTTTGCGCCCCCGCTGTGTTAAAACGCAGGCGATCATTGTTCATGAACTGATTGCTGTTAATGTTCGCCGTGGTTGCAATCAACCCCCCGACATCGATGCGTGCCTGTGGGCCAAACACCATCCCATTGGGATTGCTGATGATCACGCGGCCATTGGCTTGAATCGCACCAAGAATCTGGGAAGGATTCGCATCCGCCACCACGCGGTTAAGCGTAATGGCACTGACGCTTGGCTGGTTAAAGCGCACGGTTTCGCCATTATTCACATTAAATTGATTCCAGTTGATGACGGCTTTAGCAGAGTCTTGTTGAATGGTGGTCACGCTGCCCACCGTGGAAATACCGGCCGTTCCATGGGTGACATCACCCCCGGTTGGAAGCGCATAGGCTATGGAAGGAAGAACCAACAACGCCGCGGTTAGCGCGCTTGAGCGAGTCAGGCGATATGCATGAAAACGGAAAGAATTCGCGGCTTGGCAGGTCATGGAGTCCTCTTTGGAAGAAAGGGATGGCAAAAATGCCGTCCTTTAATAAACAAGGTGTCTGGGTACTATAAAAATGGATCAAATCCAAGTTTTATTTACCCAAAATTAACCATTTGTCCGAAGGAAAACGGAAAAAGCACGGGCTGCCTCACAGAAATCAAGAGACACCACACGAAAATAAAAGGCGCTAACTCTAGTAGATGTAGGTCAACGAGAAGAAGCCGCGAACATCATCGCCGTCAGTGCCTTCCGCGGAAACATCACGGGTGAGTGGTACCGCGATTTCCGCACTGCCCGCAATGTTCTCCGTGAGCGAGAAACGCAGACCCACGCCTGAAGAGGCAAGGGAGGCCTGACTATTTTCTCCCACCAGCGCATCACGGTTCCATACCTTACCCACATCATAAAAACCGTAGAGCTGGTAGATGTCCATGGACCATTCCGGGAGGGCATCGCTGAAGCGCAATTCCACACGGCTGGCCAGACCGTGATCGCCCGTCAGCTCTGCGGGATCATAAGCGCTGCCAAAAGCGGGCCCGCCAAGAGCAAATTCTTCTGATGCAAACAATGGATCAAGCGCGTATTGACCGTTTAAACCGACATACAGAGAAAACGCCTGGCTCAATGGTTGCAGGCGGGTATACTGCCCGGTAAAGCGTGTGAATGTAGTGTCAGCATTGGAACGCGAGCGAAGATCTCCTGCGTCATTTGCCCCCGCCACGTCAAGGCCCTGCACCGCCTCAAAATCTAACCGGTTGACCCCTTGCAGCCCATCAAGCACGTCATAGGCACCGCCGACATAGAGGCTACGGATATTGTCTTCAAACAGCTCAGTGTTCAGGACATCCGTGGTGGAATCACGATAGCGCAGGCCGAGATCGCCAAACAGATTTTCCTGCCGCGAGCGCAGGAAAGGATGACGAGCCGCCAGAACAAATGCCGCACTGTCACCCTCAATCTCTAATGCCTCGAGCGAGCCCCCCGGACGGGTTTCCGCATAGGAGAAGACCCCGCGCACGGTTGTCCCCTCAGAACCCACAGGCTGCTGGTATGTGCTTTCAATAAAGCGCAGCTCATCAAAATTAGAGGCCGTTATGCCACGTACTTGAATGCGCTCAGAGAGTCCCAGCGCAGAGTTTGTCGCCACTAGACCCGTGGTCTGAAGGGGTCCAAGGAAACGGCTACCCCGGTTATCCACCGTGAGATTTGCATCAACTGGATTACGCTGCATACTAACGGTCAAACGTGATGCACCCGGCGTATTCGGAGACGGGCTCAGCACACCACGCGCAGCCGCCCCAGTCAGATCATCAATGAGCAGCAGATAGCGCTCAAGCACTTGATTGCTCAGTGGACGTGCCTCGGTGATATGACGTGCATACGATTCCAGCAAAGCTTTATTCTGGCCCTCCGCGCCTTCAAAGGTGACTTCATCAATAAATCCTTCGACGATGCGAATGGTTACTGTACCATTCTCAATACGTTGCCCAGCGGGAAGGATCGCGCGGCTAAGAATATACCCCTGATTACGATAATAGGCCGTTATCCGCTCAGCAATCGCGCGCAACCCTCCTAAGGTCACGGGCTTGCCGAGCTGTTCCGCATAGAGCGGAGCCAGCTGGTCATCCGAAATCGCTGTCGCACCTTCAATTACGACGCCGTTGAGCACAAAGCTTGCGCCCCCGTCATCAGTCGACAGTGCTCCCTCGCGCGGCTGAACCGGGACAACGCCTGTCGCGTCGAGCTCCGGGCGCTGATTTTCGCTCCGCAAACGTTGCTGTACCTGTCCGGGATCAACGGTCTGCGGTATCGAGGTCGGCGAAATAGATTGTGCAACCACCGCCGCGGGCATGCACGTCGCCACAGAAAAAAATAATGCCGCGCGAAAAAAACCAGTACGCATAAAATCCCGATGGTAAAAGTAGGTTAAGCACCGAGTACTGACTGCACATTGCTTTGTAAAGAATTTTTAAGGTGATACGCCAGCTGCGGAGTGAGTTTACCGGCAGTGTTACCCTTAAGGCAGCAGATGACGCCACCAGTGATGCTCATTAATGGAATAGATGGGCTGGTAATGGTGAATCGCCCGGTCCGTCATGACCTGAGAAAACTGATTATCCAGAATGTAGGTCTCATCCTCAATCCGCACGGCGAGGACCGAATGGAGCAAATTAAGGTTATTATCCTGCAACACGACGATACGCATCTGGTCAGGGGAAATACCAGATTGCTTCAATGTCAGATACTTCGTGATGGCAAAATCCTCACAGTCACCACTATAGACAAAGAATTCATAGGGCGTCTCCCAATAATCATCCATCTGCCAGTTTTGCGGATCCACAATGTAGGGCACACGGTTAATTTCACGGTTTACAAAAATAAGTTTCTGCAGGGGAGATAGGGTTTTCGCCTGATCGATAATGTGCTGCCACTGACGATAGAGGCACTGGTCATCACGGCAGGATTTCTTCATTTTCCTGCGATGCGAAGCTTCACGCTGCAGCATGGTTGTCCATTTGGTAAACGGCGCGAGATTGTCTGACTCTGACTCGTGCGAGCCAAAGAGCTGCATGGATAAGCTGGCGCTCGCCGAGACGGGATAGGCGCATAGAAGCAGCAGAGAAAGTAAAAAATACTTTCCAAAAACCGCTCCCATTCGCATCACACTCGACAGAGCGATCTTAGAATGTATGGTTGATTTTTTATGGTTTTTCACCCCTCAAGGGTGCAACAACTAAGTTAAGAACGGGTAAATTCAGCATGGAAACACGTGCCTTGGTGCCTTCTATGTCGCGCGCATCGAAACTGGCGATGCTTGGCGCATGGCTTTTTCTAGTCCTTATTGGGTTTTCCGCTGTTTTCTGGATGGCGCAGGAAGAAATCTCGCGTCAAGAGGCCGAGTGGGAGAACCGTCTTGAAATGCTCTCAGCCTCACAAAGCCGCAATGTCGGGGGATGGATCGCACAACGCCGAGAAGCGTTGGCCAATCTAGCCGATAATCTTTCACTCAAACTGTACATGACAGAGCTTTCTGCTATCTCGCAGCCTCAGGATTTTGGGCTGGAAGAGCCTGCCCAGCTGATGTTTTTGCGTAATTTAATCTTCAGCACCGCAGCCAATAATGGCTTTGGGGGCATGGCACAGCCGGATGTGCGGGCGAATACCGATATTGAAAAAGACGGGGGTATCATGCTGCTCAATGTTCGCGGTGAGGCGCTGGTTATGAGCCGGAACATGCCCGCTCTGAGCCAGCTCCCGACCGAATTGCAAGCCGCTAAGGATGCCAAAGAACCGCTTTTCAGCGGTCCATTTCTAATCAATGATCAACAAGTTGCGGTGGCTTTCCGCCAGCCGGTCATGCCAGTGCAAGCGGAAGACAATGCTACACCGATTGGTCAGATTATGGCCGTTGCGACCCTGGATGATAAATTTTTCCGGCTGCTGGAGCCTGCGGTTCCACAGGGAAAAACGGCCGAAGGTCTGCTGGTTAGCTGGGATGATAGTGAACTGACGTATTTTTCTAATCCGAAGGATACGCAAGAGCCGATGGCGCAACGCGCAGGTCAGAGCGATCCGGCGACAGTGGCCGCCATTCAATCCAGCGGGCGTATGGTGGGCGCACGTGACGCCCGAGAGCGGCAGGTTTTCGCAATTGCCCAACCCGTTGAAAATGCAAGGGGATGGTGGCTGATCCGAAAGGTAGAGCGCCGAGCCGCACTCGGTGATGCCCTCCAACGCACACGCTTGTGGAAAATCAGTTATTTATTGTGTGCTGCATTATTAACCGCTGCCGCCATCGCATTCTTCCGTCATCAATCAGCACTGCGCGCCAAAGAAGCGGCACGCCATTACCGCAGTTTGGCTAATCGCATTGAACGGCAGGAACAGTTACTTACCCTGATTGCCGAAACCTCCCCGGTGGCTACCTACATTCTCGATGCGGAGGAGCGATTACGGTATGCCAACCGACGCGCGGCAGAAGCGTGTGGCATGGATCGCGAATCGCTGATTGGCAAAGGGCTTATTGATATTCTTGGGGCCGCCCGCGCTGAATCCATCCTGAGAGTGAATAAGGAAGCACTGGAAGGGCATGCCTCACGGAGCTCTCTTGAGCAGGAGGTCGTCGATGACCTGCCCGTCCGCGCTCTCGCGCGTGAGCATATCCCCCTTTACGCCATCCCCTTTGGCGATGCAGAAACTACCCAGCCCGGTGTGCTGGTTCTGGAATCAGATGTCACATCGCTGATCCAAAGCCAGGAAAAACAACAGCGTACGCTGCATCATCTGATCCGTACCATGGTAGCTATTGTCGATAAGCGTGATCCACATGCCGCCCATCATTCTGCGTGTGTTTCGATGATTGCTGAGGCGGTGGCACATACCATGCAGTTGGCCAGCCCTTATCCGGAAGCTGCTGCGGTTGCCGGACAATTGCTAAATCTTGGGAAAATTCTAGTCCCGGAGGAACTGCTAACAGCAAAATCACTAAAAGCCGATGAACGGGAGAGGATTCGCGCGTCGTTAAAAGCAACAGCAGATTTATTGCAAGGCATCGACTTTACCGGACCGGTTGTCGAAACCATCCGACAATCTCAGGAATCGGTGGATGGCAGTGGCCCTCTTGGACTAAAGGGTGATGCAATTTTAATTTCTGCCCGCATTGTGCATGCTGCCAACAACTTTGTGGCCCTCATCAGTGCACGCGCTTACCGCAGCGGAAAATCCGTTGATGAGGCCTTAAAAATCCTTCTGGAAGGCATCGATACGCAATTCGACCGATCGGTTGTCGCGGCCCTAGTTACCTACATGGATAATGGAGGCGGCCGGACAGCACTGACGGACTGCTTAAAAGAGGCGGCATAGCGCACATAAACACACAAACATCACCCCCGCATGGCGGGTAGCGTATGTTTGAAACATGGTGCCGATGAGAAGAATCGAACTTCCGACCCCGTCATTACCAATGACGTGCTCTACCACTGAGCTACATCGGCATCCCGTTTCCACCGCATGCGACTTTCGTGTGACGTTGCCCTGACGGACCCACGCAAACGGTGCGCACAGCCACCAAAGTGCTGGCGGAAGGTGGCGCAATCTGCCATATCGACCTGACCTTGGCAAGACCGTTTTGGAGTTCCGCGTAATGACCGAGTCCTCACCGCCGGGCCAACCACGTCCAGCAAACCGCCGCGCCAACGAGAAGCGGCGAGAAACACTTCAAAAGCAATTGCGCGCCAACTTAGGGCGCCGCAAGAAAATATCGTCGACTAAAAAAGCGTCATCGTAATGTCACCAAAGTCGCGTATAATCATATTCTAACTGATTGGGGCTCCTTTGGACCGCAAACAACGATTACGGCTGATCCACGAACGCAACCGGCGTCATCAACTGGTTTTTCAGCATGCCGAGCAGCACCAGCAAAACACCGATGCCCTGCGCGAGGCGCAACAAGACCTCCTACCTCCTCCGCCTCCGCCCTCAACCGACGAGCAGCCCGTATGGAGTGCGCGAACGCAGGAAATTCGCAGTCGTTTAAATGGCAAACGCCGCGCGGCCAGGGACCGCTTTAACCGGTTTGCCGGCACTTCAGATGCCGGCGCCATGGGACGCTAGGTTACAAAACCGCAGGTAATGGCGTATTACGCACGCATTTTCGGCATGACCCGGCTTAGCCCGCCATCTATGGCCAGCACCTGCCCTGTAATCCAGTTATTGGCAGGATCAAGTAACCACGCCACGGCCGAAGCAATATGCTCCGGCTGCCCCAGGCGGCCCAGCGGATGCAACGCCTGAGAGACTTTACGGGATGCTTCATTGGCTGTAAGCGAGGCCGTTAAGGGAGTCTCCGTCAAGCCCGGCGCGACAACATTCACCCGCAGGTTACTGCCAGCATAGGTTGCTGCTGCCGCCTGCGCCAAGCCGATCACCCCCGCCTTGGCCGCGGCTATGGCTTCGTGGCTGGCCAGCCCATGCATCGCCGCGGTGGAAGACATCAAAACGACAGAACCCCCCGTTGCAGCAAGGCGCTTGCCTGCCGCACGCACCGTTGCAAAAGCAGGCTTGAGATTCGCCGCGATGACGGCGTCAAAATCCCCTTCACTGGTGAGGTGCGCCGGCTTGAGATAAAGCGAACCTGGAAAAGCCGCCACTCCGTCCAGGCCCCCCAGAGCATCCATTGCCTGAGTCATCGCCGCTTCAACGGCTTCAAACCGGTCAGCATCACACAAGCACCATCCGGCAGCCCCAACCGCCTCAGCAGCGGCACGCGTTGCCGCCTCCTGACGTCCAGTCAGAAAGACAGAGCCGCCCGCACGGATGAGAATCTCTGCGGTGGCTTGGGCGATTTTGCTCGTACCGGCAATAAGCAAATAGCGTGGGGCCGTCATGTATACTCCTTAACTGCGTTAGCCTCTATTTAGATAAGATTTTTCTTATTTAGTAGGGGTGGGCTGCTCAAAAACGGTGGTTTTTTCATCGTGATTTGCAAAATGTGGTGAAAAATCTACGCAAAATTTTGATTTTTTTGTTTTGAGCAGCAAGGACACACACGCATTAAAACATTCTTAAATTTTGCCTCGCATAGTGGCCTCAAGCATGCCGCATCCGGTGTGCCAATGAACATGGAGAAATTGCATGCAAACCCCCTCTCGTCGCTCGTCACAGGCGGGCTTTACCCTGATCGAATTATCGATCGTTCTGGTAATCATCGGCCTCATTGCCGGTGGTGTACTGGTTGGTCAAGATCTGATTCGCGCCGCTGAAATCCGTAGCCAAATCGACCAGCTTGACGCATATGACGCCGCAGTGAATACCTTCCGCGGCAAATACAATGGTTTGCCGGGAGATCTCTCCACCGCAGCCAACTTTGGTCTGGCCAACACCAACCTTCTGGCAACCGCACGTGGCCGAGGCAACGGGAATGGCCTGATCGAAAGCGCCGGCACCACGGGATTGGTTGGCTATATGGGTGAAAACGTGATTGCCCTGACGCACCTCAACCAGGCCAACTTGACCAAGGAAGGTATGCTTACAGTTGACTACACCGCGGCGATCACCGGTATTGCTGATACCAACATGCCCCCCGCCAAGCTGGGTAAAGGAAATCGCATTTACTTTACCGCTCTCAACGGCCTGCATTTCTACTTTATTGCAGGATTTAACGGCAACACCACTGCCACCACGGCGGTCTTCAGTGCGGCCCCAACGGACAACATGACCCCAAATGAGGCGTTCCAGATCGACACCAAGCTCGATGATGGTATTCCCAACACGGGGATTGTTCGTCCCCTCACCTTCGCCGCTGCAGCAACCGTAGCGGGTGTAGCCGCTGCGGGTGAAGCGGGTGCCACCGACGCCGGTGCAGCCACCCCGGCCGCGGGTGATTGCTGGGACACGGATGCTCCAGTCCGTTATGCCACCGACACGGCCACTACGCGTGACATCGTTGGCTGCCAGCTGCGTATCCGCGCCAGCTTCTAATGCCTACGCTTAAGAAAACCCCCGGGGTGGAACACTCCGGGGGTTTTTGTTTTAGGCGCCCGCGACCCTGCCCACTAAACGCAGGTTTTCCTTGCTTTCTGGTCTATGCTACGCTCCTTTGTTTGCATGTCACCCTCTGATACAGCTCTTTCCTCCCCGCAGGTCACCCAGCTCCTCTACGTCACTGCACCCGATGCCAAGACGGCAGACCATCTGGCCCGTCTGGCCCTCGAAGCGCGCTTGGCAGCCTGCGTCAATGTGCTCGGCACAATCCAGAGCCATTACTGGTGGGAAGGCCAGCTCCAGCAGAACGAAGAGATTGCCCTGCTCTTTAAGACCACTGCCCCCCATACAGACGCGCTATGTCAGGCACTGGTGGCGGCACACCCTTATGCCTGCCCCTGCGTACTGGTATTGCCCGTGCAGGACGGCCACGCTCCATTTCTGCAATGGATTGCCGCGCAAACCACCTCTGGCGCAAACCATGCTTAAGCTATTGCAAGGCTAGAATGACTGTTGTATGTAACGCCTCTCCCTTGCCTTGTTGGGGCGTAGCCAAGCGGTAAGGCAGCGGTTTTTGGTACCGCCATTCCCAGGTTCGAATCCTGGCGCCCCAGCCACTTTTTCCTTCTCTAACTTCTTTCTAGACTGAGATATCGAAAAACTGGCCCTTTTGGCTGTTTCTCCGGGCTTCACCGCTACATACGAATCAGGGATTTTTGGGCAAATACTGAAAAATATGGCCTTTTCTCTGCGATTGTCTCACTGGCGAAGTTTTCGAGGTGACGTTTCCTCGTTTTGGCCTTTTCCCTGATAAGGGCGAAAATACAGGGAATATGACAATTTAACTGGGAATGGATGTTTTCGAGAGAACCTAAAGCCCAGGCGCATAGCCAGTTTCAAAGCCATTTCCCTAAAAATGATAACAGGGAATCATTTCAATACATCAGGGAAGCAGAGCACCTGTTTCTGGGAAGGCCATTCCACCGGCAGATTGGCAATCAGATCTTGCAGATGCAATGTCGCCGGCTGGCTACCGGTGAGGATGCCGGAGAGAATCTCCGGTGTAAGAAACATTAGATTCACAATGCGCGAAACATAGGTGCGACTCATGCCAACCTGCTGCGCCAACTCGGTGATGGTCACCTCCCCCGTTTCTAACAGACGGTTCCACCGCCAGGATTTCACCAGGGCATTCACCAGTACTGGATTCTAGCGTGACCGCCGAACACTCTTCAGCGGCCTTGCCATTGCCCCGGGTTGTGTAGGTTGGCGTATAGACACCCCCAGAGGGAGCGTAGCACTTGCCAGCAAGTAAGGTCCCATGCTTGGCATGCGCCTTAGCGCGATGTTGCTGGCCTTCTTTCAATGCCGCCTGCACCTCCTGCCAGAGTTCCATCGGAATGATGGCCTGATGCTGGCCTTCGTAGGTTTTATCCTTATGGATGATGCGGCCGATATAGAGCGGGTTGTTGAGAATCTTATAGAGCGCCTGATAGCTGAAGGGCTGGCCGCCCTTCTACACCAGGAATTCACCAATGCGGCTGATGGCAATGTTATTGAATTAAAGAACAACTATCGCTCAACTCCAAGGATAATCAACGTAGCCAATGCTTGGTCACAGACCATTCAGCAACTTGGCTCTTTACCGAATCCTCATATGGCACACGGGAACACGGGACGTACTGATTATTCAGAGCGACATGTGTCGATTAGCAGATTTGCAGATACTGTTGCAGAAGCGGATAGAATTGCAGCTACAATTAATGCACTAGTGAACGCTGCAGCCAAGCTGAGCGGCTACATCGCCGCTAATCTTCGTATCGGCCGCCACTTGCTGTGTAAGCTCATTAAGTTTTGCCGCGATTCCCTTACGCGCTTCTCCAAGCTGACCCAGAATTTGTGATTCTTTCTCAAGTGCTTCCTTGTCAAATGTCAGCATATGTGCCCCCAGATTTTTTTGCCCCAAGACTATCTAACAGGATTGTTACGGCTTCATGTCGGTAAAATATGAATTTTTTATGACACGCTAGCGAGCATGGTGAAGTAGCCTGTATAGTGATTTCATGGATTTTACCTCGTTCAACCTAAAGCATTTGGAACGGCCCGATCCCTTATGGCTGCACAAGCTTGGGAATGCGCTGTTTTTTGACGCGGCTAAAGCCCGCGCGGCTTCGGAGCAGAAACCGTTGCACGAGGTCACAGATATTCTTGTACGTGAAACAGGCCATCATCTAAGGCCGAGCGTGCCGGGGACCGGAGCCTTGAAGGGTACGCCGCTTGATTCCTTGATTGAAGCCGTCAATGCTGAAGCCAAAGCACTGGATGACGTGTTTCACTTGTTCCCTGACAGGGAGGCCCTGCGCGACAAGATCGCTGCCGAGATATTCGATGTCTATGAACGTACGGGTATCCTGCAACATCTCCATACGACCGGCGCTATTACCGCCGAAGAGCTTCGACACGGAGCTGCATTGCTGATCAAACAGCTGGATCAATACGGTGCCAATGGCTTGGGGCCAGCCTGGAAACACTGGCAGGAACGGGGCGTGGACTGGATTGCTCATCTGGAGAATGACACGCGCGAGTTTCATCCTACCCGCCTGAACGGTATCACACAATCAAGACCTCATGCCTTCAAGCGTGGTGATTATTTCAAGGCAGAATTAGAAGCGGCAGGGGAGCTTGATGCCGTCAAGTTCCGCGACATTCTTACAGGAACACTTGGGCCTGCCTTTGAAAAAGCGCATGCAGCCCGTGAATCATTGATCGGCACTCACTTGACGTCAGGGGTTAATCAGGCAGGGCATGACTTTTTCGCTGGAATCGCTGCGCTCCACCCCAATTATGAGCGCGCCCGCAAAGGCACTGAAAAACTGCATTCGCAGGAACTTCACTATCTCAATGACCAGTTGCACCCTACGGAGGAACAACTAGCCCGAATTCGTCAGGGCAAGACTCCACAAAGTTTTCACGAAGCTCTTTCAAGTATCTCCGCTGAAAAAGTAGCCGAACATCCAGCAATCACAAGTGAACTTCGCGAGTCGCTGGCCGCAGGTGTAAGATCAACCGCTGCGGAACCCGCATCAGGGGCGCGCTCACCGGCACCGGGAGGAGCAAAAGCATCTCCCTTATTGGGTCACGAAGCACCTCCTGTGCCTGCTGGAATAACGCCGCATCCAGAAGGTGCTTCGTCTTCACTGGAAAAAGCTGCCGAAACCCTGTCCCGAAAATCCGGAATGGTTAAAGTGGGAACCGTCATTTTAGGTGGCATTCTCTGTGCTGATCAGTTGCGCCGTGCTTTTAAAGACCACCCCGATGAATCCGGACAGGAGAATCAGTCCGAATCAGTGAACAAAATTTTGCATTATGTCGTCGCAGCTGCCGCGGCATCGGGTGTTGCCTTGGTGGTACTGGCCAAGCCTGAAACCATTGGCCGTTTTGCTGATCGCGTCACAGGCTTGTTCAGGAAAAGCCCCCAGATTTAATTTCCAACTTCTTAAGCTTATTTTAGCAAAGATTTGACTGTAAAAAGCTAAGCCTACTTTCGGCAAAAGGCGCATCACAAAGCAAATACCAAGAGACATTTCTCACAACGTCTTCCGCCCAGCCAACCTTTGCACGAAAAGTCTCCCATCTGATCCAGAATGGCGACAAACGAACGAAGGTACCAGATAAATACCTTTTATTGTGCGCGTAAGGATGAAATGGTGCGTTGAGTGTTTCGCTCTGTTTTGGCCATGGGCACTCCCTAAAAAAATAGATGCAACACAAAAAGCACTAAAGGTTATGTATGAGTGAACAGCACGTACATCATCCGCGAATCTGGCGTGAGGTCATGCAGGCGGTCATCCGCCTCCTCGTCCTGGGTGGTGGGCTTATCTACTTTATGGGACGCGCGGAAGCAGGGCTGAATCATTTTCACAACCAGCCTTTCGTAAATATTGCACTCCAGATTGCACTTGCCCTGGCCGCCATCGGTATCTACGCCGCTTATGGAAGGCTTATTGAACGCCGCCATGTCTCCGAACTCTCAGCTGGGGGTAGCGGGCGCGAATGGAGCCTTGGCGTGCTGACAGGCATGGGGATCTACACGGCCTGCGTCGTTGTTCTCATCCTGATGGGTTACTACAAGGTGGAGGGCCTCAACCCCATCGCGTTCGTTCTGCCTGCCATGGCTCTGGCCATCAAATCAGGGGTGTTTGAGGAGCTCATTTTTCGAGGCGTCTTGCATCAGTCCGTCGAGAACGTGTTGGGTAGCTTGGCAGGTACCCTCGCGGCGTCCTTTGTTTTTGGCTTCCTTCACCTGCTGAATCCTGCTGCTACGATCATCGGGGCAATCTACATCAGTATTGAGGCCGGACTTTTATTGTCTGCTGCCTATATGGTTACGCGTCGTATCTGGAGTTGTATTGGCTTCCACATGGGGTGGAACTTTGTGCAGGAGGGAATCTATTCAGGGGTTGTCTCCGGTGGACCTGACGAGCCTGGCTTTTTAAAGGCGACAATTGAAGGACCCGTTCTGTTTACCGGTGGCTCATTCGGGATGGAACAGTCCGTCTTTGCTTTACTATTTTGTACCACAACCGGTCTGATCTTGCTGCGCACCGCCATACGACGGGGGCACTTCATTGCACCGTTATGGAAGCGCTGAACCCGGCAGCCTTGCGTGATCACCCGAATACGAACAGGGCTTCAGAGCCATAACGTTACTCGTCTTTAAGCCTGTGAAAGATGCTCGAGCAAACCTGCATGGCCACCATGCACCGGCGCCATGTCTTCCCAAGACGGGCAGATAAGAGGATTAATGTCAGCAGATAAAAGCCAATCTGCGCAAGGCCGTTGCCCGTGAAGCCGAGGGATTCCATATGTCTCTCCTAAAAACGGTAGGCCGTACCGAAAAACAGATTCGTATCATCCGCCGCATCCGTCGCGCCGAGATGCAGGTTCGCGTCGATACGGAAGTTATCGGTCACCGCATAAACGAGACCAAAATCCACCGTATTCGCCCAGCGCGCACCGGGCTGGTCCGCCTTCACCGTCCAATACTCCGCGTAAGCACTGAGTTTATCGTTCAAGCTTTTACCCACGATCAACGAGTTGACATACATCGAATCATATCCGGAGCCATCCGGCTGGGCGATCAGGTTGAACTGGGTCTGACCACCAATGCTCCACCCGTCAGAAAGCACAAAGTTAAATGGCAGGCCGATACCATACTCATATTCATCATTGGCTAGATTATCCTGATTCGTCGGTAGCTTCACATACGGTAGCACGCCGAGAGAGAATGCATCCGTTGGCAAATTACCGATCAGATTTTTTTTCAGCCGGACCACCGTATCACCAAAACCCTGCCGTGTTTCTTCCATCCCGCCGGTGCGGTCATCTATATCCAGATGCCGATAGAGGTCACTGGCAATCTGCAGATCCGTGGTATCGGTCAACCCGATCCGCACGTTCGTAAAGCGTCCCAACGTGCTTTGGCGGGTACGCGTGCATTGACCATCGACGCAATCATCATTTTCCACATACGCGTACAAGTCCGTTTCCACCTGCACCCGGCCAGCATCAATGGAATAGGGGCTATCGGTTTTGCTGGGACGCTCCGTGGTCATCGGGCGCCGCTGATCGTCCGGCGTAGGATTGAATAGCGTATGCCCCTCTCCTGCCAAAGCGGACGATGCGGTTAATAAAGCGAAGGTCGTCGTCATAGCCATTACAAACATGCGCGGCATAAAGAAATCTCCATCCAGCCAAGGAAAAAGCTATGGCCTCAGCAGCGCAATAAAATGATACGCACCAAGGCCAAGCGTCAGAATACGTGAAATGAGGGCAAAGAGCGTCATGGCTTCTCCTCCAGCCGCACAAGTCGGCTCACCAGCCAGCCGCTTGCTGCAAAGAAAGCTAACCCACCTAAAAAAACATAACCATGTCATAAGGACCTCCACGGACTTCGTTTTACGCTGGTTAATAGAGTGCCGTGTATATTTAAGGTGTCTGGCTGTATGGAAAGCGTATAGAGACAAAAGGCGGGCGGTGTGGGACCCGAAAAATACAGTGCTACATTTCCATTTTCCCACGGTGGAACTCCTGCACGTGCTCCCTTTGTGGTTCAAACGTGGAACGCAAAACATTCAATGCTTTGTGGGGATCACAGGCGCCACAGACAAAGACGTCCAGCGCAACATAATTGATCTCAGGCCATGTATGGATACTGATATGCGATTCCGCCAGAATCGCTACACCGGTTATACCTGCATTATCACCAAAAGAATGCAGGATAACATCAAGCACCGTGGCACCACACGCATTGGCCGCATCACGCATGGCGTGCTCAATCTGTGGCGCATCCTGAAGATGCCTCACATCCCAGAAATCAATCAGAAGATGCCGTCCAGGAGAAACAAATTTGGTCACGTGGTGGGGCCTTCCTGATGAAATAGGTAGCGTTTCCAGGGCGTATTCTCCGTATTCATCCGCCAGATAAACGCGTCGAGGATGTAGTGTGTCATTTGCGGCAGTGCGAGTAGCGGGACCAGCCATACAAGGATATGCGTGTCTGTCATTACGGGCAGCGTAGAAAAGACACCAAATAGACTGGCATGCTCTCGCCATATCAGCCCATCCCAAAGCCCCTCTTCGAGAAACGCGAGGATGCAAAGTATCGCGATGTACCAAGGGACCGCCCTCCCGCGGAATAATAAACCAATCCATTTCCAGAGATAGGAGGACTGGGAGCCTTGGATCAGGGTCTGATTGTGACCATACAACCAGATTAACGCGAGATAAGGGATCCCGTGCGCGATGACATTCGTTGCAGTAAACGCAAGATCATTGTTAAACATGACAATCCCGACAAACCATGAGCATGCGGTGCCAAAAAGAAGTATATTTTTTGGTAAATTCCACCCGCCTGTGTGTTTCCACTGTATGATCTCTTTTACTACATACGCCGCCAGCGTCGCGGCATACAGACTGGCCACTGCGTCGTGAAGCCAAGGCGCATTGAGCAAGAAAAAATCCTCCTCGATAAACCACTCGAACGTTCGCCCGTGACAATGCCAATAAATCAAGGGGTATAGCGTAGCCAAATAGATAACGGCTTTATCAAGCCAGCGAAAAAATATAGGAAGTCTCCGCTCATTACGCGCATAGATCATCATGAAACCATATTGCTGGCGAATAAAATGAAAGACCGCGAGATAGGCAAGGACGCGCCAAAACAACAGGCTATTGATACTATACAGGAAACACCCTGCCATCCAGGCAAGCAGCGGCGTTAATACATAAAGCCCCTGACGCTTTTTTAGTTCTTCTCTGTCCAGATAGGTTCGAAAAAGCGTGCTGTAGACATGGCTGACATCAACTCCCACAATCAGTAACAACCACAGCCAAGGTGGAACGTCATTCAGCGGCCCCATCAGCTGACGGCAAAAAACCACAAGCGCAGTGATAATTATGGCTGGGGACAGAATCAGCCAACCATCAAACCGTGCGGAGTGTATCCAAGGCTGAGCATGACTCATAGAACACTCCGGTAGGCCAATCCAAGATAGGAGAGAACCCCCTCTGCAGCGCGTACACCATGGGTGTAGGCCTCTTCAAAAATGGAAATGCCGCTCATATCGGTATGGGCCGTAAAAAGGGGAGGATGCTGTTTCAATGCGCTCTGACGCACGTCACCCCATATGAAGCCGGGGGTGGGACGAACCATCGCATGCCCCCATACCCACACATCCAGACGCTCAACAGCCCCCTCAAGCTCTGGGTGAATATGAAGCAGCTCTTTAAGAATAATGCGCTGCCACTCTTCATAGCGTCTGTTGAGTGCCTCACGACGAGCTTCTGCCGGGCTTAGCTGAGTAAGTGGCCAGTAATAAGTCACCACCGTACTGCGCGGAGTTAGCTGTGGCACTTGATGCGTGGCCACAACGTAGCCAAGCAGTGGACTGTCATAAACCACATTGTCCCAGCTGAGTGGTGCGCCTTGGCCTGCGGGCATTTTTGACAGGGTAATATTTACCACAGCCCATGGTGAATAAGAATATGCCTCATTCTGCGATGAAAAAGAGCGGGTGGTTGAGTTCACCATGCGTGAAGTGACAAAATGCGGCGTCGCAAGAATGGCGGCACGCGCCGTAACACAGGTGGAGGTCTGTGTGTTCTGATCCCAGTATTCTACAGTCACATGGTTATCCTGTTCGGTCACGCGATAGGCTAGCGCGCTGGTAAGAATATTGTCCTTGCATGGCTCCGCCAGCTTGTTTGCCAACCAACCATTACCTTCCGGCCAGGTAATGACATTGGAAGAATCCGTGTTTGCGGCCACGCCATTCCGTGAAGCAAAGTAATGCAAGCCAGCCCAAGCAGAGGTTTCGGTAAAACGTGTTCCGAAATCATCGCGACAGCTATAATCCACATACCAGCGCAAATGAGGCGAGTGATAGCCGTGCTGATCCATCCATTCTGACATGGTGAGCGCGTCAAGTGCGATCCATTCTTGATCCTGCGAACTTTGGTCGAGGGGAATGGCAAACAAACGTTTACCATCACGGCCCCTGCGATTTTTCAGGTGATCAACGAAGTCAAAAAACCGAGTATACTGCGCTTCCTCGTCGGGCGTGACGCCAATTCTCGGCACCAGTCCGTCTTGCCAGCGCCCATACATGTAGAGGCGCTCGTGCGGATCCGCACAAATGTAATACTCATTGTATCGTGGGCGGCCCGCCGCATCATACCCGGTAATGACTCCTATTTCTTCGAAGAGCCTCTTAACGGCTACTGACTCTTCGGTGAGCAATGGCACGTAATGTGCACCCCAAGGATAGGCAGAAACATCATTTTTACCGCTGCTGGCGTTACCGCCAGTTTGCTTTTCTAGATCGAGCAATACAAAATTTTTCTGTCCTGATTGATGCAAACGATAGGCGGCAGCAAGCCCCGAAATGCCGCCACCAATAATGACCACGTCTTTCTCAAAGACGTTTGTAGGTGCAGGGAAATTACCATTCCGAAGCGTATGCCCCATGGCTGAATCCGCACCGAGTATGGCACCTGGAATCTTCTTTTTTTTCGAAACTGGAAGTAAGCACTTACCTAATGCCAGCGCCCCCAGACTGGCCACACTTCCTGCAACAAATGTTCTTCGGGTGATCTTCATCACGTGCTGATATGTTTAGGCCTAATAAATCAGGTATTGTGACCATTCTTCATCAAAATAATGGATTAATACCTGATCATCGAGGCGTTGGATTTTTGTTTTTATTCGCGCCATGTCTGCTGGGAAATGCAGCATCTCACGTAAGGTTTCCACACTCACAAAACGAAGGCCTTGAGGATATTTCGCCGGCGGCACATACGGTCCATGTGAAGCAATTACAAAACCCCACTCGCCGAATGCTGGCACATAGGCATGGTAAGGAGTCGTCGCAAATCCCGCCGCTTCCAGCGTGTTATTAACGCACCAAAATGATTTCCGCGCCACAAGTGGCGATGTGCTTTGCACAACTATGAGGCCGCTTTCACTCATCACGTCATGCAGCAGCTTGAAAAATGTAAGGGAATACAGTTTCCCAACAGAGAAATTGGATGGATCTGGCACATCGATAATAATGGCATCAAATCGCATAGTGCTATTGTTCTTATGTTCTCTCAGCCATAGAAAAGCATCCTCATTGACGACGTTTACCTTGGACGACAGAAGTGACTTCTGATTGAGCGAAACCAGCATCTCATTGGCCGAAAATAGCCTCGTCATCGCAGGATCAAGATCCACTAAGGTGACTGATTGAACGCTTTCATATTTCAATACTTCTCGTAGTGCCAGGCCATCCCCACCGCCAATAATTAAAACATGCGCAGGGCGTGGCAGAGCGCTCATCACAGGATGCACCAGAGATTCGTGATAGCGATATTCATCTACGGAGCTGAATTGCAGATTGGAATTTAGATACAAGCGCAGATCCTGCGCCTGTTTGGTGAG
This sequence comes from Alphaproteobacteria bacterium UBA1002, assembly GCA_002291845.1. Taxonomy (GTDB): domain Bacteria; phylum Pseudomonadota; class Alphaproteobacteria; order Rickettsiales; family UBA998; genus UBA998. The sequence continues at coordinate 86,359 of DBAU01000110.1, forward strand.
TACAATGCGTTGGTAAGGAGAGGATTGAGCAAAAATAATTTTGCCCGGATACGCATTGGTTTCAGAAATGCTGGTAATCTTTTCAGAGAAGACAAATCCAAGCATCAGTGCGATAAGCACAAAAACGGCAGAGAATTTATGAAACTTTTGTGCCGGGATTTCTTCCTTGATCGCATAGAGCACCCATAGCGCGACCATGGTGTTGAAGATACCAAACAAGAAGCTGGTTTTTACCAAACCAAGATAGGGAACCAGTAGCAGCGGAAATAAGATGGAGGCAAACAACGCACCGACGTAATCGAAGGTAAATATCTTGGAAACGAGATCTTTGAATTCCAAACGATCTTTTAGAATCCTCATAAGGATCGGTATTTCCACTCCCACAAGAATGCCAATGACGCTGACCACGCCATAGAGGAGTAGCCGGAAAGAATACACATGCTCAAAAAGAACAAACAGTAACGCCGCCGAACAGCCACCAATCAGCCCCACCAGAATTTCCACTTTGATGAAAAAACCAAGCAGATTACGTGTCACAAAGCGGGAAAGCCAAGAGCCGATGCCCATGGCAAACAAGTAGCAGCCAATAATGGTTGAGAACTGGGTAATGGAATCTCCCAGAAGATAGCTGGCAAGCGTACCAGCTATTAGCTCATAGACGAGCCCGCAAGTGGCAATAACAAAGACTGAAATGAAAAGTAGGTTTGCCAAAACAAGAGGGTCTTTCCGTTAGCCATGAATCGCGGACGCGATAATGGTTGCGATGCCAAACGCGAGTGCCCCTAAAAAGATGGCAAAGGCCGTATTCTGCTTTTCAACCAACTCCTTCCAAATACTAATTTTTGGGGTGAGCACATCGAACAATGTAAAACTCAGCGCAAAAATCAACATGCCAATGCCGGAGTAAACCACAGCTGAAACAACATATTTTATCTGAATTACTTCAAGCAGTTCCATACATTTCTCCTTTATTTATGGTAGCGGTTTGCGGTCTTTTCGGGTTTCTGGTCGCCCGTCAGAAAATCTCCCATGACATAGCCCCGATAATTAGCAAGTGTCATAAGAGTAATCAGTAGCGCGCAGTAAGCAGTAAATATTTTCGGCATAATTAATCATCATCAAAATTATTATTACCCTCGTCACCGTGTGCGTCATTGGAATGCGCAAAGTCGCTATCGGACCAGCGCTTAGTTTCAAAAAACAACATGCGGATGGAAGCAAAAAACGGATAAACAATCAGCAACCAAAAAGTGAGCAGGATGTTGGACACAGAAGAAACATCTCGCGTTACGCTGATTGAGAAGGTGACGGGAGCCCCATTTTGGAAAGCCCCCCACTCAGCATCGATCAGCAGTCGATAAGAGCCAGGGGGGACCCGGGAGAGAGTGGTCGTGTCGAATTGGGCGCCTTCATGCCAGCTTTCACCCCCCGCATATCCCGAATAATACTCAATGGCATGCTGAAAATTATATGCTTCATGGGTTTGCTCATTCACCAGTGATAAGCCGAGCTCTACCCAGTCATTCTGCACCGGTGAAGCGCTTTGGATAAGCACATTGCCTGCCTCAGGCAACTGAAAGGCAGCGGAGCTAAATGTTTGCCCTTTTTGGTAGGGCTGAATATACCCTTGAGTGGAGTAAACATGTGCATTTTCTGCCATAAAAGCCATTAAAATGTGAATCCCCACCGCACAGACAATGGCAATAAAAGCCACCTTCCAAATTTTCCATAAATAACCTTTTGGGTATGGGCTTGGCTGATGAGGAGCCACGCCCGTTTTTGCAGGCATTTCCGATGTTATCTTAAATGCCTCTTTGATTTCATTCGCCGCAATGTATTGACCCAGTGAGATGTTTATTTCCTGATCATGACTTTCAACGCTCAGCATGAGCGGCGGTGAGATATAATCCGCCACTTCCGTGCGCTCATCCACCTTTACCCGCCAGTAGAACTCGCCTTTTACGTATCTTACAAAAGCATGCCCTTTGAGAAATATTCTGAATTCCTCACCATCTAATAATACTTCTTGCGCAAACCCTGCACCCGGGACATCTCTGCGGAGGACTTTGACAAAGCTCCAATGCCCTGCCGATTGGACAAGAAAACGAAACCCGTGATAGGGATTGAATAACAGATATTCATCCCAGTGATATTCGCCAGAGCCATCGGACTTATCCATATAGCCGATGACTTCCCAGTCAATGCCCTGCAAGCGTCCACGAGCCCCCATTTCAATCAGGGTGGAACGATTTTTTTTGTTTGCATGGGATATAATTCGATAGTTTTCATCGGTTACATCGATCACCGTGGAGCAGTAACGGCAAACGGCATCAATCGAGATGCCGACCGCTTTAATCTCCAGCGCCCCGCCACAGGCAGGGCAATTGAATAGTTTAGGCTTGCCTTTGGGATTTTCGGCTGGTGACCTGGCTTGCTGTAACGCGCCAGATTCTGAAACGTGTGGAGTGATGATTTCGTCCATCACCACCCCTCCAGAGGCCGGAGATTATCGCATCGTAAATCGTTCCACTCCACGTAATCGCCAACAAAAATACGCTTCTGACCCTCATGGATCTCAATGCAGGCAAACTCCCCATCCGTCCCCATAAGATCAATGGAAAGTGTTTTGCGGCCCTTGGGCGCTGAAAAAGGCAACTCCCCCTCACTCCCAATACAGGTGGCGTGCTTTACGTCCACCACGGTGAGCATTTTCTGCTGAAGCTTTATATGATCACCAATATCCAAAGGCCCTTGCGCTTCATCCTCATCCCCATCCTTTGTTATGCGCCGCTGCATTTCAAACTCTGCAAAGCGCTTATTGAGGGCTTCTTCTGTTTTGGGATGAAGCGGTTCATCCAACTCAAAGCTTACGCCATAGCTGCCCTGCGCCTCTGCAAGCCATCCCTTGCGTCCATCATCAGAATACAGAAACCATTCATTCCATACACCGGATTCCCACGCAATCTTGAGCCGCCCAATGATGCTAAAGCGAACCCCTTTGTAGAAACCGCTTGTCCCAATTTGTAGCGGGCTCATGTCCTCTGGAAGTTCCGCCATGGTTCCGATGGACTCAACATCGACATCGTGACGCACCACCATCGAGTGACAATAACGACAAACCGCATACACCGAGAGCCGTGACTGAAACACAAGTTCTGCGGCGCAAGAGGGACAAGTATATTTTGTCATTAGTATCTAAATTTTACTTAGAATTTCTGCTTTTTTACTATCAAACTCCGCCTGGGTCAAAATGCCTTTTTTGAATAAGTCACCCAGCCTTTCAAGCATCTGAATCGGATCCTCTGTCGGCGAATCTGTGTCAGAGCTTCCCGGCTTTGTTACCAAATTATCCACCATCATCTGCCCCATGGCGATCCCTGCTCCAAGGCCAGCGCCGGCACCCGCAACACCTCCTGGATTGGCCGCCGCCAAAGCAATGCTATCCGCCGCCTGAAACTGGGTATATTTATTCAAGTCCCCCACCATACGCATGGATGACACACGATCGAGATGTTGTTGTAACGCTTCCGGCAAAGAAAGGCTTTGGACATAAAAGCCTGTCAGCTCAAGCCCGAGCTTTTTAAACTCTGGCGCCACCACTTCCTTGAGCTTGGCAGAAAAATCTGACTGGCTTGCTGCCATGTCAATAAACGCGACATCGCTTTGCGCAAGAAACGATGAGATAGAGGTCAGCACGATGGCACGCAATTGCCCTTCCAGATCCCTCGTGCGATATATCTCGCTTGTTCCGCTGATGTTGGTCCAGAACGTTTGCAGATCCGAAAGGCGATAGGAATAGTTACCGTTCGCGCGAAGGCGCAGCGCACCGAATTCTTTGTCTCTTACCGTAATTGGCTCTGGAGTACCCCATTTCTGATCCAGCTGCTCGCGCAGAGAAAAGAAATACACATCTGACTTAAACGGAGATTCAAAAAACTTATCCCAATTTTGCAAATACGTCAGAATGGGGAGAGTTTTAGTGGTCAGGGTATGGGTGCCAGGCTCAAACACGTCCGCCACCTTGCCTTCATTCGCAAACATGGCGGTTTGGGTGTCTCGCACAATAAGCTGTGCGCCATTTTGAATTTCCATCCCCTCCATCGGATAACGGAACGCAAGCACACCTGACTCCTGTTCCGTCCACTGGATAACATCGATAAACTGCTTTGAAATGAAACTGAACAAACCCATGAAACCCTCCGGTTTTAAAAAATATTAGTTATCGGTATTCTTTTTGTGCTCCCGCAACAGCAACTCCAAAGCAACAAGGGCCGGCCCAGGAACGGCCACCTTGCCAGCAAGCCAGCGACGCACCGTACTGCTATCCACCCTCAGCACTTCAGCCATCCGCGTCTGCCACCCCCAGCTTCCATAGAGCTGCTCGCCAATCTCTCGAAGCTGTTCGGGAGTCATATCAATAATCTGCCCTTTATAACGCTATTCTAATTAGCGCATTATGCACTATTTATCAAGAGAATTCGTGCATTATGCACTAACTTAGGTCATCACTCTGACAGATCTACCGACCGGACAAGCCTTTGCGTCACCACCTTGAAGCATGGCTGGCGAGCCGCTGAGGTTCATGCTACATCCTTGCTTTACTAAGACAGCCATCCGCCGCGGAGTGTTCCATGAAAAAAGTTACGGCCTACGCCGCATATGCTCCGCGAGAAGCCCTGCGACCCTTTGAGTTCACCCTGGGAGCGCTGGGCGCAGAACAGGTGGACGTAAAGGTTGAGTTTTGCGGTATCTGCCATTCTGACCTAAGCATGATTCACAATGACTGGGGTATGAGCACATACCCGCTGGTGCCCGGCCATGAAATCATCGGCATCGTTGAGGCGGTAGGCGAACGGGTCTCCACGCTAAGCGTGGGTCAGCGCGTGGGCATCGGCTGGTTTAGCGGCAGCTGCATGTATTGTTCGCAGTGCATGTCCGGGGATCATAATCTTTGCCATCGCGCAGAACAAACCATCGTTGCGCGGCATGGCGGGTTTGCCGATCGTGTGCGTTGCAACGCAGAATGGGCGATTCCCCTACCCGAGGAGATGGATGCGGAAAAAGCTGGCCCCCTGTTTTGCGGAGGCGCCACGGTGTTCAACCCGCTGGTACAACATGGCATTCGTCCGACAGATCGCGTCGGGGTTATTGGGATAGGTGGGCTCGGCCATCTCGCACTGCAATTCTTGAATAAATGGGGCTGCGAGGTCACAGCGTTCACCTCATCAACTTCTAAAGCTGAAGAGACCGTTACGCTTGGCGCGCATCACGCGGTTCACTCAAAAGATGATGCCGCGCTTGGCAAACTGGCAGGGACCTTCGATTTCATCCTGAACACGGTGAATGTCAGCCTCAATTGGGGGGCATACATTAATGCGCTTGCCCCACGTGGTATCTTCCATACCGTCGGTGCCGTGCCGGACCCCATCGCGGTGGGAGCGTTTGATCTGATTGGCCGCCAGCGCAGCGTATCGGGCTCTCCCGTGGCCAGCCCCGAAGTAACCCGAAAAATGGTAGAATTCAGCCACCGCCATGGCATTTCTGCGATAACCGAAACCTTTGCGATGCAAGAAGTCAATGCAGCCTTGGCGCATCTTCATGCAGGCCGTGCAAAATACCGCGTTGTGCTAAAAGCCTAAGCAGACTTAGCGCCTGATGGTTAGGGGCGACAGCATTAAAGCCGCCCCCTTTTAGCCTCGAAAGAAAAGCGTGGCAGGTGTCAGGCAGCCATGCGATTGGCGGGGCCCCCACGGCGGCGGCGGCGAGCACGGGCAGGATGGCCTTTACCTTTAGCCGGACGTGGCCCGCCTTCCAGCTTCTCCCCCGGATGCATCAGGCGATGAATGGCGCGCCACTTCACACCATCCTCCGGAGTGAGGAACGAGACAGCGGCGCCTTCTGCACCGGCACGGGCGGTACGGCCTAAGCGGTGGATGAAATCCTCTGGGCTTTGCGGCAGGTCGTAATTAATCACATGCTCGATATGCGGGATATCAAGGCCGCGTGCCGCAATATCAGTCGCCACCATGATGCGGTGACGCTTGTCACGGAATGCCTGAATGACCCGTTCTCGGCGGCGCTGCTGAAGATCGCCATGAATGGCCTCCGCACTGAAACGCTCCTTACGTAGTTTGTCAGCAAGACGGTCCGCCAGGTGTTTCGTTTTCACGAAAACAATGATCGAGCCGGCACGTTGATCCAGTTGCTGCAGCAGGGCGGCATACTTCTCTGCCTGCGGCAGGCGGATCAATTCCTGGGCTATGTTCGCGGCAGGTACCGTCGTCGAGCCTACGGAGACACGCTCCGGGTTGCTGAGATACTTGGCGGAGATCTTCAAGATATTATCCGGCAGGGTGGCCGAAAACATGAGCGTCTGGCGTTGTTTAGGCAGGAACTTAAAGATACGATCCAACTGCACCGCAAAGCCCATATCGAGCATACGGTCCATCTCATCAAGCACCAGGAAGCTGGCCTCGTGAAGGTTCAAGCTCCCACGCTCCAGATGGTCATTGATGCGGCCCGGCGTCCCCACCAGCACCCGCGGGCGCTGCTTCAGCTGGCGTAGCTGTTGATGCATCGAGTCACCGCCAATCAGCAACGCGGTTTTAATAGGTGATTGTTTGCCGAGCATCTGCGTGATGGCCGCCAGCACCTGCACCGCTAGTTCACGAGTCGGGGTGAGCACCAGCGCGGTGCTGCGGGCATCAGTGAGCAGACGGGCCACCAGCGGAATGCCAAAGGCGCCGGTTTTGCCGGTGCCGGTCTGGGCGGAGCCGAGGATATCGCGGCCCTGCAACGCCAGCGGGATGGCTTGCATCTGAATCGGCGTCGGGGTCGTGAAGTTCATGGCTTTCAGCGACGCACACAACGCCGGAGGTAAGCCGAATTGGTCAAAATCGGTCATGTATGATCCATGGATAAAGCGCACAGACGCCCCACTGGCTGACACAGCCATGCGGGGCGTCCGGCATTAATGATAATGAGGCGAAGTCGCGCCGTGGTTAGGCAGCGAGCAGCTTCAGGTTGGCCGCTGACGTCTTGCCTTTGTTGGTGGCCAGCTCGTAGCTGACTTTCTGGCCTTCATTGAGGCTGTCTACACCGGCACGCTCCAGTGCGCTGATATGCACAAATACGTCTGCGCCACCTTGCTCAGGTGCAATGAAACCATAACCCT
>DBAU01000081.1 GCA_002291845.1 Alphaproteobacteria bacterium UBA1002
GCCGAAATCCCGGTCAATTACGGTGATTTCTTCATTCCCTTTTTCAATAACGGTAATGTTATCGTGTTTGGCCAATAAACGTTGAGATTCCGGCCCCTCTTTGCGGCGGTTGGGCCGGTTGTTCAGGGCAATCTGACGACGGCGGCGGTCTGGCCCGCTGTAATGCGGTGTCAGGACAAAGTTCCGCGGCTCATCGATCACCAACATGATGCGGTCACACAGGGTGCGCACGGTAAAAGGCTTTACCAAGAACTCGGTAACCCCACTGTCCCGTGCCTCTTCGACCTGCTGGCGTTTCGCCTTACCCGTCAGCATAATGATCGGCAGTTTGCGGTTAGGGGAGGCCCGGTTCCAGCGAACATAACGGATGAATTCAAGGCCATTCATCGGCTTCATATCCCAGTCGGTGATAACCAGATCGATGGGTTTTCCAGTAAGCTGCTGCAACGCTTCTTCGCCATTATGTGCGGTGTAGATGGCGCCAAAGCCGAGGCTGGCGAGGACTTTGCGTAATAACCCCACCATCCGGTCGTCGCGATCGACCAGAAGCACATTAATCGTGTTCAAGCGGCTACGATGCGCCGCTGGTGCATAGACGGTCATTGGTGCAAGGCCTTCCCGTCGTGCCATCATGAGTACCCCTCATTCGGTTGTGTCATGAAAACCCTAGGTATTCAAGCGCCTTACGTGCAAGGGTGGGGGTAATTCGTCGTGCGGAGATGAGTGATAGCCGGTCCATTTCAACCACGAGTTGATTTGCTGCGTGCAATGTGCGCGGCATACGGGGTAAAAGGTAGCTGATTGTTTCTGTGGAAATATGCAACTGATGATCGGCAAAGCATTTCAGTAATGCGGCCTCGAGCAGTGCATCATCCGGGCTACGCAACACGGCTTTCGGTAGAGCGCGCCAGCGGGATAATAAGTCGGGCAACACTGGCATGAAATATTCTTTGGCGCATAAAAGGAGGCTATGTCCGCGCTCCTGAGCCAGATTCAACAGATGGAACAAATCGGTGGATGGGGTCTGCTCTGCGTTATCTAGCCATACCGGGCTACCTGTGGGGAGCTTCAGTAATTGCTCAGCCGGTGCATAATGCTCACAGGATAGAGCCGTTGCTCCGCTAAAAGACGCCCAGATATGTGCCAGGTGCGTCTGGCCGCTTCCGGCCGGGCCGCTCAGGATCATCCGTGTGTCCGGCCAGTGAGGCCATGCCATCACCAGACGGTAAGCCTCTGTGTTCGCATCCGTGATGACAAAGTCTTTTGGCAGATAGCTGGTGGTGCCTGCAAGGGGCAGCGCCGCCTGACGCGGTGCGCTGTGCGGCGCCGAGGAGGGTAACTCACTCATGGATGGGTATCCGCTGGGCGATGTGTGCTGTGTGAGGCATAAAGCGCGCTGGAGAGATACCGTTTGACAGCAAAGCGCACCAGCACGCCGATCACCGCCGTTAGTGGCACGGCAATTAATACACCGGTAAAACCCATCAGCGCGCCGCCCGCGAGCATGCCAAAAATGATCCACATGGGGTGCAGTCCTACACTGGTGCCGATAAGACGTGGGGTTAAAACGTAGCCTTCTAGCATCTGACCCACTACGAAAATACCAATAATCACGCCAATCTGTGCGATATCTCCCTGATACTGCAACAGCGCGACACTGAATGCGAGCACCCCGGCAATCAGTGTGCCTGCATAAGGAATAATCAGCAAGATCCCTGCGGCCAGACTGATTAACAGCGCATATTTCAGGCCCGCAATACTGAGGCAGACCGCATAGAATAACGCCAGCGTGGCGCAGACCTTTAGCTGACCGCGAATAAATCCTGAGATCACGGTATCCATTGCCTTTACCTGTTCGCGGATGGTCTGTGCGTAATCACGCGGCAAAAGAAGATCAAGCTGGGCGATGATGCTATCCCAGTCGCGTAAAATGTAAAAGCTGACCAATGGCGCAATCACCAGCAGCGCTGCCAGATTGGCAAAAGCCATGCCCGATTCCACCATGCGGCGGATAATGGCGCCGCCGGCACTCACAAACTGAGATGAAAAATCGGTTGCGCTGGCGGCGGCCTGCTCCAGACGTACGCTGCCAACCTGTGTCAGAACCTGATTAACAAACGGTTCCACAAAGGACTGCAAAAGGTGGATTTTTTCCGGCACCTCGGAGAGTAGACCAGCCAGCTGCATCACAAGTTTGGGGACCAGCAGTAAGGTGGCCAGCGCCAGCAGCGAAAAGAACACGCCTAGAATCACCGCGGTTGCCGCACTTCGGCCAAGCCCCCAGCGTTGGATGCGATCCACCGTGGGGTCAAAGAAATACGCGATCAGAATGCCAAAGACGAACGGTAGCAAGATGGATTGGATGGCCGCGATGAACCAGCAAAAAGCAAGGAATATGGCAATGAACGACAGCGTACGAAAATAATTGAGCGGCATGCGGACTCGCAAAGGTTAGGGTAATGAAATGGTCCAGTAATCACCCGTGGGCTGCGGCGTTAAACCACGCTGCTGCAGCGCGTTGGCAATCAGGGATTCCTCGCCCCGGTAATAGAGGGTGACCTGCGCATAGCTTGGGGCAACGGCACCAATTTCGATAAACTCCACCCCGGGCAGCCCTTCCATCTGCTGACGAATCTGCGTCCACCGACGGGCATGCGAGAATTCTGCTCGTACGACACGGCCCTTGAGCTTCTGCGCCTCTGGCTTCGCAAATAAACTGAATTCCTTACTTGTATCATGCAGGAGGGCTACCGTTGCTTTGGCGGCGCGCTGGAGAATGGCCTCCCCGGGCTCATTGTCACGCTCTGCGGGATAGACGCGCATGATTTCTTCCTGTGACTTATTACCCGGACGGCTCAGACGAATCTCGGCGGCGCGTCGCCCGTTTTGTTCAATCAGGCGAGCACTGACAATTGCGGCATGGACAGTGCCATAACGACGCGCAAGCTCCATGATCGGCTCCGTTGCGCCACCAAGAAGCTTAGCCGCCGGGAGAATCATGGCATCTTTGGGATCACCAAACGGGACCACCAGCTCGCCTTTGCCGGCCTCTAGTATCTGTCGAGCCATGACGGAGCGCCAATAATTCTCAGGCTCCCACAAGAAGAAGCTTTTACCATCCACATATAAGGGCAGCACCATCAGCCCATTGCCTTGAATGTCAGTCACAAGGCCCTGCTGTTCTTCCACGAGAGCCTGAATTTTTGACTCTTCGAACACGTAGGTGATGTCTGCCTCATAGCGTCCTGCGCGCATCTGCTCGTTTTCAATCGAAACGGATTTCACCAGCAAAGCACGCTGTTCGGGACTGACCTTACTGATAATGATTTCAGCACGCTTGGCGTCGCGTTGCTTGATGACGTCATAGAAGGCTTCGGCCTCACCCTGCTGGAGGGCTTTTTTTTGTGCCGTAACGGCATCCGTTGCTTCTGCCGATATGTGCACACGCGCCAGGGCTTTGCTGGCTTGCGCACCGGGAGCAGCGGCCAGAAAAACCAAGAGCCCGATCACAAGGGCTTTGATGCGCATACCGTCTCCCGCCTTTACCAATCATGCCGCATCCGCTACAAGGGCGGCAACATAGCTTGGATACGTGATATGGCTGTAAAAAACAATCCGCAAACGCCACCCGGTGGCCTTACCTATGCACAAGCCGGCGTCGATATTGCTGCTGGAAATGCACTGGTCGAGGCGATTAAGCCCGCTGCGAAGCGCACCTTGCGTCCGGAAGTGATGGGAGGTCTTGGCGGCTTTGGCGCGTTGTTTGATCTGAAAAAAAGCGGCTATCGTGATCCGATTCTGGTGTCAGGAACGGACGGAGTAGGCACCAAGTTGAAGTTGGCGCAGACTATGGATAAGCACGACACGATTGGTATTGATCTGGTGGCAATGTGCGTCAATGATCTGCTCGTGCAGGGTGCTGAGCCGCTCTTTTTTCTGGACTATTTTGCCACTGGTGCGCTGCGGGTACCTCAGGCGGCTGCGGTGATTCAGGGAATTGCCGCGGGCTGTGAGCGCTCGGGGTGCGCATTGATCGGTGGTGAAACCGCGGAAATGCCAGGAATGTATGCGCCGGGTGAGTATGATTTGGCCGGCTTTGCCGTGGGGGCTGTGGAGCGCCAGTCTGTTTTGCCTCGCCTGGATCGTCTTGAGGAAGGGGATGTCCTGCTAGGACTTGCCTCAAGTGGGGTGCATTCCAACGGTTTCAGCCTCGTTCGCGCGTTACTGGAGCGTGCAGGAATTGCGCTGGAAAGCCCTCTCCCATCACATTTAGGCAATTCTTACCCATCTGTTGGGGAAATGCTTCTGGAGCCAACGCGATTGTATGTAAAGCCAGTGTTGCAGGTGCTGCGCGAAACGGCTTCCTTTGGTGAAGACGGTGCCATCAAAGCACTCGCACACATCACCGGAGGTGGCCTGACGGAGAACATCCCCCGGGTTCTCACCGAGGGCCTGAATGCCCAGATAGAACTGGATGCGTGGGAATTACCGCCATTGTTCCGCTGGCTGCAATCTCTGGGTGATGTGGCAGACGCTGAAATGTTACGCACCTTTAACTGTGGTATTGGCATGGTGCTGGTGGTTGCTGCTGAGGCGGAGGCCTCTGTTCGTCAGTCCTTACAGCGCGCGGGGGAAACGGTTTATCGGCTGGGGCAGTTGGTTGCGGTACCTGGTGCTCCGGCGGTGCGCTATGTGGGAAGTTTGTGACCCGCGCCCGTGTTGCCGTTCTGATTTCCGGGAATGGCTCGAACCTTCAGGCCTTGCTGGATGCCTGTGCGGCACCAGATTATCCCGCCCAGATTGTGCTGGTCATTTCAAATAAGCCCCTAGCCTATGGCCTCACCCGCGCGGCGCAAGCGGGCGTGCCAACGCGAGTGATTGAGCACCATGCGTATGACAGCCGCGACGCCTTCGACGCAGCGCTGCAGGCGTCCTTAGTTGAGTATGCCGCTGAGTATGTGTGTCTGGCCGGGTTTATGCGACTGCTCACGCCCGCATTTACCCAAGCATGGGCGGGGCGGATGCTCAATATCCATCCCTCTTTATTACCCGCCTATAAAGGCCTGGACACCCATCGACGGGTTCTGGCGGATGGCGAAACGGAGTCCGGTTGTACGGTGCATCTGGTGACGCCGGAACTTGATGATGGACCGATTATTCTCCAGGCACGCGTCCCCGTAATTGCCGGGGATACACCCGAATCGCTTCAGCAGCGTATTCACCTTGAGGAACACCGCATTTACCCGCTCGCACTGCGGCGCCTGATTGAGGATACGCAAGCAGCGGGTGCCCGTTAGCCGTTACGTATGCCGCTGAGGAAGCTGTCCACCTCACGACGCAGCGTTTCTGCTTCCTGAGATAGTGCACGCGCCGCGTCCAGCACCTGACTGGCTGAATGGCTGGCTTCCGAAGCGGAGCCAGTAACGTCATCAATGTTGCTTGAAATAAGCTGCGTACGTTGTGAGGCAGCTCCCATATTGGCTGCAATTTCATCGGTGACCGCGCTTTGCTCCTCGATGGCAGCGGAGACGGCAGAGGAGTATTCATTGATGTGGTTGATGGCCTCACGAATGGCATTCAGCGTACTCACCACTTCGCGCGAAACCTGTTGAATGCTGCCAATCTGACGGGCGATCTCATCGGTGGCTTGCCCTGTTTGTCCGGCCAGATTTTTCACCTCGGTGGCGACCACCGCAAATCCCTTTCCGGCCTCTCCAGCGCGTGCGGATTCAATCGTGGCATTGAGGGCCAAGAGATTAATTTGTCCGGCGATATCCTGAATTAATTCTACGACAGAGCCAATCTGACGAGCTGTTTGTTCAAGATTCTGCGAGGTCATATCCGCCAGATGGACTTTTTCTACCGCCTCCTGCACCACGCGGGAGGATTTTGAAACCTGCTCGGTGATTTCACGCACCGAAGCTGTCATCTCGTCGGTGGCGGAAGCCACGCTTTGCACGTTCTGAGACGCCTCGGAAGAGGCGTGCGCCGCCGCCCCTGCTTTCGTATTCGCGCTGGAAATCGCAACGCTCATTGACTCTGCCGTCTGGTAAAGCTCCGTTGCTGCGGATGCCACCGAATTAATGATGCCCTGTACCCGGTTCTCAAAGCTCGATGCCAAGGCATGCATGGCGTCTTTCTTTTCCTGCTCGGCCTGCCGTTTGGCTTCAATCTGAGCGGTTTCCATTTCTTTGTTTTTCAGCGCACTTTCTTTGAATATGGAGACTGCCCGCGCCATATCACCAATTTCATCCAAGCTATCGGTGAAGGGCACCGTGACGGACGTATCACCCGAAGCAAGGGTGCTCATCGTGTCATTTATCCCATCAATACGCCGCGAAAGACGGCGAGCAAAAATCAGCCCTGCGATAATAAAGATCACGCCGCCAAACAAAATCGTCAAAAGCGTATTATTTCGAATCTCCGTTGAAGTCGCCAGGGCATATTCTTCATTCACATCGGCCATGAGTGCCCAGCGTACCCCCATGAAATCCATCGGTGCATAGGCGGAGAGAACCGGCCTTCCGCGGAAACCCATGGTAAATTCAGCTCCTTGTTCACCGTTTAGAGCTTTGTTGATGGTGATGGTGTCCCCCTTGGTTTGAAGAATGTCATCCACCTCCGTCAATGGACTGTTTGTACGCAGCATTTTATCCCGTCCAACGAGGTACGTATGCCCCTGATTCTCAAAAGCCGTGGTGTTAATCACGCTATTAATCCGTGCAATGGGCATTTGCAGGGCAACCACCCCCATTCGCTGCCCCTCAGGGCTGAACACCGGGGTGGCCATAAAGCTCGCCGCCGCATTGTTGCTTGGCCCGTATGCGTGGAAATCGCTGAAGAACACCTCCCCCTTGCCCGCCTGATTTGCCTGCGCAAATAACAGGGCTAAATCGGTCTGGCTCCAGCGGCCACTGCGTAAGTTGGTAGCAAAGTCGGGTTCTTTAAAGACGGAGTAAATAATGTTCCCATCCAGATCGATCAGAAAAATGTCATAATACTGGCGCACCGTTTGGACCTGACGAAACCACGGATGCAATTCAGCATGAACGGCACTGAATAGCGAACCATCCTGGGCCTGGTTGAGCTCTTTATTTTTTTCTTTGGGGTACCAGCTATGCAGGTAGCGATCACGATCTACCCCTTCCAGACCTTTCCAGGCCTCTTCAAAGCGAACCATACCATCGTATACGTTCTGGCTTTCGGATAAAATGAGCAGATCCTCGCGGATATTGGTGAGGTAATCTTTAAGCGCGATGGACTTTTCTTTTTGGATACCAGTGATGTCTTTTTTCAGCATCTCCAAGGTGCTGTTGTAGCTTTGAAAATAATTCCATCCTCCGGTTAATAGCTGGGAAAGCAATACAGAAGCGGAAAGGAAGATTGGGAGTTTTTTGGAGATACGCATGCGCCAGAACCTGTACAATTTTGAATCATTGATTCTAAACGGTACAGTAACGCGTGAAGATAAAAAAATGATAAACGCGTACTTATATGTCTCGGTTTTGCCGAACCGCGGCAAAACCGAGACGATAGGCTTAGCCTACAATTTCCATATCGCTGAAGAAGAAGCGAATTTCTTTTTGTGCATTCTCCAGGCTGTCAGAGCCGTGGACGGAGTTGCGTTCAATTGATTCCGCAAACATTTTGCGAATGGTGCCTTCCGCGGCGTTGGCTGGGTTGGTGGCGCCCATGATTTCACGGTGATGCGCGACCGCGTTCTCGCCTTCGAGCACCTGGACGACGACCGGGCCGGAGACCATGTATTCGACCAATTCCCCAAAAAAGGGCCGCTCTTTGTGTACGGCATAAAACTCGCCGGCTTGCAGGCGGGATAAGCGCATGCGCTTTTGCGCGACAATACGCAAGCCTTTTGCCTCAAACACGCTGTTGATTTGACCGGTGAGGTTACGCTCCGTTGCGTCCGGCTTGAGAATGGACAAAGTGCGCTCGAGGGCCATGAAATATCTCCTTGAAAAAGCGATCTGTGTTCGTGTTGACGCGCCTTTAGCTGATTGCGGCGGTGATTGCAAGGATTAAGCAGAAAGCCATTGCCTCGCGGCAAAATATTGCCATGCTGAAAAAAACATGCAGATGTCCCATGCGCGCTTCGCTTTTTCTCGCTTTATTGATTCTTTCTGCCTGTGCAGGTGATGCACTAGAGAAGCTACGGCGTGCCGAGCCAACCGGTAGCGCGTTTCACCAAGCCCTTGCAAATTATTATCTTGCGTTCGCTGATCAGGAAGCGGCGCGTTATGACTGGGTAAGTTCCCAGCATTTTGCCGCGAAAGGATTAGCGGCAAGTTATGGGAGCGATGTGCAGCCAGAACAAATGGAGTACTGGACGCTGGACATCAGGGATCGTAACACCCGTGAAGCCCTGGCACAGGCCCGCGCCTGGCTGATGGCCCACCGCGATGCACCCTCCGATTCGGTGGCTGATCAGGTGGCCAAGGCGCAAGTCTATTTTGATTGCTGGATTGAAGAGTCCACCGAGCTTGGACAATCCAAGGCCGGCGCCCATTGCCGTGAGGAACTGGAAGGCCTGCTTCTGGCTCTCGGCCCGGTGCAGCATGGGGCAGGAAAGGTGCGGCTGAAAGATCCGATGAAGGCACCGGAAGTCACCCTTACCTATCTGGTATTTTTCGATCTCGGCAGCACAGAGCTTAATCGCGATGCAATGGAAGTGCTCGATATTATCCTCACGGATCTGCACAATGTGGATGACTACGAAATTGTACTGAATGGGCATAGTGATGCCAGTGGTTCGCAAGAAGCCAATATGGAGCTTTCCCTTAAACGCGCCAAACGGGTTGAGAGTGCTTTGCTAGCGGCGGGTGTGCCGCCAGAGCTGATTTCGCTGTATGCTTTTGGGGAAACAGATCCGCGAGAGGGGGCGGAGCGTGTGCCTCGTAAGGCAAACCGCCGCGTTGAGGTGGTAATTAACTAGCCGGACCACACCGGCTTTTTAGGAGCGCCCATGCTGGCTGTGCTCGATGATCGCGCGTTTCTTCTCGTGCTGGCACTGTATGTCAGCATGCTGGCTCTGCCCTTTCATCGCGTTTGGCAATATCTACCGCTGCGGCATATTGCGCCCGGACTCGCTACCGCGATGCGTACTGCGGTTATGCGGTTGAATCGTCCACAGCGCTCCGCCGCTGAGAGGAGTCGCCGGGGGTGGATTTTTTTGATCATGGGTGGTGTGATCTGCCTGGTATTTGGCTGGGCCTTAGAAGGTGTCGCTACTCGCACCCCTGAATTTTTTGCCGCCCATGTCCTGCTGCTAGCTTTTCTGTTGCCGCTCTGGCCGTGCTACATCGCCACGCAGCGGGTACGGCAGGCGATTAGAGGGCGGAAATTAGTGGCGGCCCGTACGCTACTGGCTCCCTGGGTGGCGCAAGATGTGGCCGCGCTCGATATCCATGCCCTGATCCGTGCCGCGCTCGAGGGATTGGCCGATAATCTGAGTCGCCGGGTGGTGCTGCCTTCTGTCGCGTATCTTTTGTTCGGCATGTCGGGGGCGTTGCTGGCTGTGTGGAGTGAGCGGCTGGCGGCAATAGCCGATCCTCGCGCCGCGGAGATGGCCGCATTTGGGCAGGGACCGCAGCGATTTTACCAATGGCTGCAAAAATTTCCTAGCCATCTCTGTGGAGCGCTGATTTTCTTGATTTTCCCGGTAATTCCGGGGTCCTCACTGCGACGGGCGCTCACGGCATTTCGTGGGGGACCGCGTCCCGAATGGCGGATGGTGGCTGCGGTGCTTGGTGTCAGCTTAGGGGGACCACGCAGGGTGAGCGGCACGCCTGACGCTCTCACGTGGATGGGTGAAGGATCCGCCCGCGCCACGCTCCCCGATCTTACCCGTGGACTGATGCTTTATGCATTGGCGGCCATCACATGGACAATGTTACTGAGCATTACCGTAATTTAGCTGGTTTTGGTGGGATTATCAGCCTAAGAAGTGCCTTATGATTACGGATGCGAAATGATTATGTGGCAACTCGGTCCGGAATCATCGTAGTCTGTATTTCCCCATAAGCATCTGACCTACCTCCTTCTCCGCGGCTCATCCGTTTGAATTGTCATCAAATCTTCATGCCATGGCTCGCGCTGTTCTTGCTATAGTGTGGAGGCTAGCAACCTCACCAATCCTATGAACCCAAACTCCGAAGAGTCTCTCCATACCGGCGTCACCAAGGATCCCGCCAGTACCCCCGGATATTTCCGGATGCTGCTTGCTGCCTTGCCGACCCGTTATGCTTTGCGCGGAGTGATCACATTTTTCAAAGAATGGCCTGCGATTGGCTGGGTTGAAAATCGCATTCTGGGCATTCCCAAAAAGATGGAGCCCTTCAGAGATTACCTGAAAGGTGAAGCCAATGCGATGAGTCAGGCCGAAATCATGCGCCGGGCCCATCTGTATGATCCCCATATCAGCGCTGAGAAATTGGAATTATGGCGGGGGAGTCCCATCGAGCGTAAAAACGGCTTAAGCCTTCTGCACAAAGAGGTACGCGACCGCGTACTGGACTCCCATTACGACAACATGCTTGGGGTCGGCAGTGCGATCATTACGGCACTCTATGCCATGCGCGTGAAAACAGATATCTGGCATGCCTTTGCTGAAACCGTCGCCTATGAGAACGGAAAAAATCCGCGTGATATCACCTCCTACGACATTATGCGTAGCGATAATTCCATTGTGCAGGGCACGGTGCGGAACTATTTGCAAAAGACCTTTGGTCGATTTGCAACGGACGCGATTTTCTTCGGCCGCCAGCTGGCACATATTCCTGGCGCACATCCCGGCATTAAGTCGGTGCCCTTTGGTGAGCTGGGCATCGGCGTCAAAGGTTATTTTTTGCTGCGCGACATCCTTGCGAAACAAACCAGTTTTTTTGAGGACTTAACGCAGCTGATTGATAAAAAGCTTAATCCCATCAAAGGAATCGGTGAGCCGATTTCCTCATCAGACGTGATCGATCTCTATCAGAAATATGCCCTGCGCCATAATCAGAATGCGGCGTTTAAGGATGCCTTGATCCGCGAGCGCCGTGATGGGGTCGACTGGCCCAAAGCAGAGCGTCTGTTCAGCCGCGTTGCGGATTTGATGAACCAGACCTACAAATACAAACACTCCTCTATTGACCATGTTTCCTACGAGAACCGCGAATTGCAGGCGACCTCGGACTTCGCATTACCGAAATTTCTTTATCTACTGGGCCACGGCTTGATTGATCCACGACGGCCGGAGCAAAGTCTTGCCTATGTGGAATTGGCCAACCGACAGGGGATTGAGGCCGTGAAAGCGGTGCGCCAGCACGTGGCGAGCGGCGCCGCGTTTGTTGAGGCCGTGTGCCCGTATGGTGCTGAGTATATCGCATTGGTATCGTCACCTGAGCCCGTGCCCTCAGCATCTGACAAGGTTGTGCCCATCACGGCCAATCAGAATAGCCCTGCATCCTCAACGTCTGCCCCCGAAACGGTGGTACGCGGCGGTGGCACTACGGAGCGACTGCAGTCCTCTCAGCAGATGGCGCCCTCTATCCTGTCGTAATCTTCGCCATTCTTTAAGTTTTTGCTGGCATCGTACGTTCATGACGTCCGATACTGACATTCTGCTTCCCCTTCTCGATCATACCCGGCTGGCAGAGGCGGCTGAATTGCTCGAAGAAGACTTCCTACCACTGCTTCGACGCTTTGGTGCGGATGCAACGAGAGCCCGCCTGCAGATTGAGGAGGCCGCTGCATCGCGTGATTGGCAAACCATTGCGCGCATCGCGCATACGCTCAAGTCCTCCTGCCGTCAATTGGGCCTTTTACGGGCCGGTATGGCCGCTGCCTGGCTGGAAGAATCGGCGGTTGATGGTGAGTGTTGCTGCCTGGCTTTTCTCACCGCTTTAGATGAAGGGGTCTATGCCCTTGCCGGGGCGTACCCCGAAGCGTTTCGTTGAGCGGAGAATAGCTAAAAAAATGGTGCCGCTTGTCGGATTCGAACTGACGACCTACCGCTTACAAGGCGGTTGCTCTACCCCTGAGCTAAAGCGGCACATGCTGTGGTTTTAGGCGTCTGGCTGCCATGCGTCAAGCGGCTCAGCTTTCCTTCAGCCAACTGCGGTGATTCTCGGGTTTACCAAAATAATAACCCTGCATGTATTCAACGCCCAACTCCATGAGCATTTTGGCGATTTCACCCGTCTCGACAAACTCCGCAACGGCCTTCAAACCAAAACCATGGGTAAAATCGAGCATTGTTTTGACGAATAAACGGTTGTCATTGTTGTCCACCAAGTCGCGCACGAAGACGCCATCAATTTTCACCATATCCACCGATAGGGACTTCAGCTGGCGGAACGAGGTGTAGCCAGAGCCGAAATCATCGAGGGCTACCTGCGCGCCCATCGATTGAACAGCTGCCACAAAGTAGGCAGTTTTCTTGAGGTCACGATGCACGGCGGTCTCGGTGATTTCAACAATTAGCCGCTCAGCCACCCCGGGATGTTCCTGCAAGCGGGTTTTAAGCTGACTGAGCCAGAGCCTGTTATTGGTCGTCAGGTTTGAGACGTTGAAAGCCAATACCAGTTCCGGAGCCCGTGCCAGCTCTTCCACAACCATATCGAGCACCTGCTCATCAATGATATTGATGAGTCCCATCCGCTCCGCGACAGGAATCAGTGCTCCGGCAGAGGAGATTTTACCATCGTGGCTGACGATGCGCAGCAAGGCCTCGTAATGGGCGACGCGGCCGGTTTTACTCTCAATAATCGGTTGGTACGCCAAACGTAGGCGGCGCTCATGAATCGCGCGGTTGAGATAATTAGCCAGTCCCATTTCCTGACGGGAATTGGCTGCTTCCAGCTGGTGATCTCCGTGGTGTGGATGGTGGATAATCCCATGGAAATTACGCAACGAAATAAATGCCTGATCAAGGGCGTCTTCTGCCTGCAGATCCTCACTGCCCAACGCCATTGAGAAAATTCCGGGCAGGATATGCAGTGAGCCATAATCAGAGCGATAGCCAAACTGGATAATCGCATCGCTCAGGCGGTTGGACATCGCCGCCACTGCGTCTTCTTCAATATGGGAGAGGATAATCGCAAATTGGTCTTTTTGCAGCCGGGCCAGCACATCGTCCGGGGACAGATGCTCCATAAGCTGTTCCATCACGGACTGGCACACTTGCTCGGCAACAAAATGGCCATAGCCTGACATAATCATATCGAGGTTTTCGATGCCTATCACCAACAGGACGCTTTTACGCTCAGCCCGGCGGCAAAGCACGATGGCTTCCTGCAGGCGGCGGCAGAATTCTTCCGGATAGCCTCCCGGTTTCTGGCCGAGCACCGTCACGCCATTGCCGGATCGGGCCAATCGCTCCGCAGCCAGAGGATAGGACGGTTCAGTCATGGGAAGCGGCATGCTGTACTAAAGTGATGCATCCCTTGGAGTATGGGTGCAAGAGGTTAAGAATTTACTTAAAACCCCAGCGTTGCCAATGTTAACGCATGGTGGTCATGCAAGGCTTGCGCAATACGAAGATAAAACGGAATGCCGATAATCAGGTTAAAGGGCAGGGTGAGGCCCAATGCTGCCGTAAGATAAAGCGCTGGATTTGCTTGCGGGATGGTCATGCGAACTGCCGCCGGTGCGGCAATATAAGAAGCTGAGGCAGCCATGGTAGCCAGCATCGCCACGCCGCCTGTGCTGAGCCCGGCAAGCAAACCGAGATACGCACCAATCAGCGAGAACGCAACCGGGATTACACTGGAGAAAATCAGCAAAAACACCGCGTTTCGGCGTATATCTTTCAAACGGGCTGCCGCGAGGAGCCCCATCTCCAGCATGAAGAACGTGAGAATGCCAAAAAACATCTCCACAAAGAAGGGCTTGATCTTGGCCTGGTCGCCCGGGCTGGCGGCGTAACCAATCAGCAAACCGCCAAATAACAACAACATGGTTTTGCCCGAGAAAATCTCGTGAAACAGTGCGGAGAGCTGGGCCCCCTGCTCATCGCGGCGCTGTCCGACACGCAAGAGCAGAAGGGCAATCAGAATCGCCGGCGCCTCCAGAATTGCCAGCAAGGCCGGCATAAAAGGCTCTGGCCGCACCTGTGCGCGTTCCAGAAAAGCTAAGCCAGCCATGAACGTCACAGCGGAAACAGAGCCGTAATGCGCGGCCATGGCCGCCGCATCTTCGCGATTTAGCCGCCCGACGAAGCGCGCGAGCAGAAACGCAGCCACTGGGGTGATCGTCCCCAGCGTCAGCGTGGCAAACAGGGCCGGCATAAATTCATGCAACGGCGCCACGGATAAGGCAATTCCACCTTTGATACCAATCGCGAGCAGAAGAAACAGGGAGACCGCTTCGTGGACTTGTGGCGGCACCCGTAAGTCACTCCGCAGGAAGTAGGCGAGGATGCCCAGAAAGAACGCCAAAATGGGCGGCGATGTCAGATTGGAGAGAAGATCAGCCGAGGCAAACATGACGCCACCCATTGCCCAAATTCACGTATAAGGCAAGTTAAAAAATCTGATACGTATTATTAGCTCTGCAACTATATATATAAAAATCAGTGACCTGATCGCCTGCGGCGGGCCTCAGATGTCCAGCGTGGCAATAAACACCATCGCGCCGGTCAGGGCGTTGCTTCGGAATGCCTTTAGGCAACCTGCTGGATCATCAAAATCTGTGCTAAAGGCTTGTTCTCCCAAATGGATCGCCACCAGAACCACTATAAAGAAGTATGACATACCGTTGCCGCGGTAAAATCCAGTCGCCACCAGCAGGGCAACCATCATACCGTAAAAAAACACCAACGCGGGACGGGTGGCCTCTGCAAGGCGTCGAGCCGTAGATTTGACGCCGATTTTTTCGTCATCATGCTTGTCCTGATGCGCATAAATCGTGTCATAACCCAGTGTCCAGAACACCCCAGCGGCATAAAGCAACCAGGCGGGTAGCGGCAAATTTCCGGTCACCGCGAGCCAGCTAAACAAGACGCCCGCATTGAAGGTGAGCCCCAAAAAAAGCTGCGGCCACCAGGTGAGCCGCTTCATCCATGGATACGCCGCGACTGGTATCAGCCAGACGGCGGCCAGTGCCACGATGGGCGGGCCGAGGCTCAGGGCGACTGCCAGTGATAAAACCAGTAAAAAACCCAGCAATATGAAGGCCTCTGCCACACTGAGAGCGCCCGAGGCTAATGGACGATGACGTGTGCGTTCCACCTGTGCATCAATCTGGCGATCCGTAAGATCATTGATAATGCATCCCGCCGCGCGCATACAGACAGCACCTATCAGAAACAGCAGCAAGAGGTCCCATCGTGGCCGTCCGCCGGAGGCGAAGCTGAGGCCCCATGCGCAGGGCCAGAATAACAGCCAGATACCGGTCGGCTGGTGTAGGCGCATCAGATGCGCATAAAGCCGCCAAGGGCGGCGTGAATGGCGGGTGGTTCTTTCCATCGAGAGCCTCTATAACAGCCTCATGGATTCTACACCACCCCCCCGCGCCCGTCTGTTTGTGGAAACGCCGCTGATTGTCGGCGGCGTCGTAACGATTGAAGACAAGCAAGCGCATTATCTCACTGGCGTACTGCGGGTGAGCGAGGGAGACACGGTCGCACTCTTTAATGGCCATGATGGTGAGTGGTATACCCGCGTACAGGCCGTGGCCAAGCGCTCTGTCACGCTCCAGTTACTGGCATGCACGCGTCCGCATCGCTTACCACCGGATCACTGGTTGCTCTTTGCGCCGATCAAAAGCGGACGCATCGATCTGGTCGTGGAGAAAGCAACGGAACTGGGTGTGCGTGGATTTGGTGCGGTAAAAACCGCGCGGACAGTAGTCAGTCGCGTGAATGAGGACCGTCTACGTGCCCATGCCATCGAGGCCGCTGAGCAAACGGGACGGGTGGAAGTTCCGGAGCTTTTCCCGTACCGCCCGCTAGAGGCGTGGCTGGATCGCTGGCCCACGGAGCGGCGTCTGATTCTGTGCGATGAAACCGGACAAGGTGCTCCCCCAAACGTGGCACTGCCGCCGCACCAAGGGGCCCCGGCAGCACTCCTTATCGGTCCGGAGGGGGGCTTTGCGCCTGCAGAGCTTGAACGGTTGCGTGCGCTTCCCTACGTTGTGCCTATGACACTGGGTCCCCGCGTGCTACGGGCGGACACGGCGGCGATGGCCGCTCTGACCTGCTTGCAGCTTTACCTGGGAGACTGGGAAGACAAACCGGCGTTCCGTGGATCGACGAGCGCCTGACACAGGGGAGTACATGACGCCCACCGAGCATACAATTGATGCCGGATTGGTGACGCTGTGGCAGGAACGCCGTGTCGAGGTGGATGCATGGTTTGCCGCCCGAGAAGACGGGGTCAAACGTCTGCCCTATGGCTCCGTCGATCTGCGTTTCAGTGGCGACAAGCGTGTGCCGGTGGATACCAATCTGTTTTCTGGAGGATTCAATAATCTTGATGCAGAGGGCCAGGTACGTGCCGTTGAAGCATTTCGCCGTCATCTCAAACGATGCTGCCCGAAATCACAGCGCGTGCTGCTCATTCCGGAGAATCACACCCGCAATCAGGGCTATTTGAATAATCTGGCGCGGCTGCATGATCTGCTCGTTCGTGCGGGGTACGAGGCAGCGATCGGGCGGCTTGATTTGCCTGAGTCGGAGCGGTTTACCTTTATCTCCGAAGAGGGGCAATCTCTGGAGGCTCTGCCGCTGGTGCGTGAGGGGCGATATCTCCGTGCCGGAGATTTCCAGCCGGATGTGATTCTGCTTAATCATGACTTAACCACCGGTGTGCCGCCATTGTTGCAGGATCTGGCTCAGCCTGTGACGCCCCCCATGACACTTGGCTGGCATCAGCGTCGTAAGTCCGTCCATTTTGAAGCCTATCGTAAGGTGGCGCGGGAATTTGCCGAAGCCTTCAGCTTGGAGGGATGGCGGATGAGTGCCGAGTTTGAACGCTGTGGCCGGATCAATTTTGGTGAGCGGAGCGGACTGGAATGTGTGGCGCTGAATGTTGAAAAACTTCTGCGCCGTTTGCGCGAGCAATATGCCGCTCACGCGATTGCGCGCGAGCCATATGTCTTTGTGAAAGCGGATTCCGGCACCTATGGCATGGGTATTATGACGGCACGCTCAGGCGCAGATGTGACCGAGATGAATAAAAAAACGCGCAATAAAATGGATGTCATTAAGGAGGGAGCGCACTCCACGGAGGTGATTATACAAGAGGGTATTCCCACACTGGAGCGCGTAGGGGACGCGTACGCCGAGCCGGTGGTTTATCTGGTAGATCACATGCCCGTTGGTGCGTTCTGGCGCGTCAATGCCGAGCGTGGCGAGGAGAATAATCTCAACGCGGCGGGTATGCAGTTTTTCCCCATGCCCGGCGAGATCCCCCCAGCCATGGCCATGATCGCCCGGCTGGCAATGTTGGCCGCCGCCATGGAAGAATACGAATAGCCTCAGGTCTGCCGGTTTTTAGCCCGCACAACACGTATTCTCCAGGGATCACAGACTCTACGAAAAAAAGGCTATGTGTCTTCCGCCATGACCCGCGCGGGTGGGAAAATCACGCGCACGGTGGTGCCCTCGCCGATGGTGCTGGTGAGGTGCAGGCGACCGCCATGGAGCTCGGTAAACATCCGACAGAGTGGCAGACCGAGTCCGGTCCCTTCATGGCTATGGCTGCGATGCACCTGCCCAAAGACGGAAAGTGCGGTGGGGATATCCTCCTCCGCGATACCAATCCCCGTATCGGTGACCCATAGCGAGATTCCGCCATTCGCCTCGCGTTTGGCGCCGACCGTGATGTCACCTTTGGGCGGCGTAAACTTCACTGCGTTGGATATAAGATTGATAAGGATTTGCTTCACCTTACGTTTATCCGCGAAGATTTTGGGTAATCCCGGAGCCACTTCGAGACGCAGATGGCAACCTTTTGATTTGACCTTCTCGCTCATCATTCGGATGATTTCCTCGATGATGCCCGCCACATCGACCTTCTCCTCCACAATCTCCAGCTTGCCAGCCTCACCTTTGGAGAATTCGAGAATGTCATTAATAAGCTGCAGCAGATGGTTGCCGCACAGGTTGATATCCTGCATGCGCTCTTTCTGCTTAGCATTCATGGGCCCGAAATACCCGGAGTTCATCATCTCGGAGAAGCCGATAATGGCATTCAGTGGGGTGCGCAATTCATGCGACATATTGGCGAGGAATTCCGACTTAGCCTGACTGGCCAGAATCGCGGCGGCTTCGGACTCTTCCACGCGGATAATCTGTTTGGCCATGGTGAGCGCAAAGAAAGAAAGAACCGAACCAAATACGGTGAAAATCGCCAAGAACGATAAATCCTTGAAGCGATCCTGCCAGAAGGATCGTAGGAAGTCTTCTTCATCAATAATCACTGAGACAATCAGCGGCAGCTCGGGAATATCCCGCATGGCGATAATCTTGAGGCTGTCGCCCACTTTGCGTAGCTCACTGTTGGTCGACTCTTTGGATAGGGAACCCCGGTGTTCCATCAGAAACTGGGGGGAAAGCAAGGTATTTACCCGTGGATGCGATACCCCCGAGAGTAGGTCGGTGCCGTCTTTGAGGGTTAGCGAAAGATAGCGGTTCGCGCCAGAGTCAATGGAGTCAAAGAAATCAAGAAAATAGCTGCTTTGCACCGCAGCAAGCACCACCCCGCCAAAGGTGCCATTCAACTTGCTGATGCGTCGCGCCGTGAGGATCAGGTTGGCGTTAAGATTTTTATTTTCCGCATAGGGGCCGATATAGAGGCCCAGCGCGCTGTCTTGTTCCAGCGTGGCAAAGGGGAGCGAATTCTTAAGATTGCGGCGGTAATCCAGCCAGCCATCGTATTTTTTGTCATGGACCGCCATTTCCACTTCGCCGGATTCACCGACCACCATCATCGCCACCAGCTGAGGAATTTCCTCCACCCACAAATTCAGGTTATGCACCATGTCTTTCGGCAGATGCCCACCAAATAACAGGTTCAGATACTGACGCTCCACCGCGCGTTGCAGAGAGAGGTCTACAGTGATGAAGGTGATCTTAATCTGATCGGTAAGGATGGTCGCCAGCCGCTCGGCATCGCGTCGGCCACGTTCGATGGCCTGATCATACTCACGGAAAGCCTGATAGAGCACAATCATGCCAAACAACAACATAATGAAGCTGCTGAAGGCGAGCAGATTGCGTACCCGCGGTGCACGGGTTTGGCGACGCGCGGGGCTCATATCCAGCCCTCACAAGAACAGGGATGCGAAACATCAGGCATCATGCAACGGTCGCGCTCTTTATGTCCAAAAGGTTAACTAAAGTCGCATTATTTAGCAGGGTGGTTAAATTAAGCCTAATAAATCTTTAGAAAAACCTTTTATCGTGCCCCGGGAAGGGTGTATTCCTGAAAAACAAGCCAACGGCTGCGGGGTTTTGTGACCACTTGCGTGCGGACTGTCGCCTTTGAAGGCATTGAGGTGACCGATATTGAGGTGCAGGTGCAGCTATCGCCGGGCCTGCCAGCCTTTGTGCTGGTTGGATTGCCCGATAAAGCGGTAGCCGAATCCCGGGAGCGCGTGCGGGCAGCCATTCAGTCCCTTGGCTTAGCGCTCCCCGCCAAACGGATTGTAGTCAATCTGGCTCCGGCGGATCTTGCAAAGGAGGGGAGCCATTTTGATCTTCCCATCGCGCTGGGTCTGTTGGTGGCTATGGGCGTACTGCCCGAGGATGCGACAGCGGACTGGATGGCCATGGGCGAGCTCTCGCTGGATGGACGCATTCTACCGGTTTCTGGTGTTCTTCCGGCAGCGATGGGAGCCGCCGTGCGCGGCTTAGGCCTGATCTGTCCGCAGGCATGCGGCATCGAGGCCCGCTGGGCCGGGGATTTGCCGATCGTTGCCCCCGAATCACTGCTGTCATTCCTCAACCATGTCAAAGGGACACAGGTACTGGCCCGCCCGGAGATTGTCCGTGGAGAAAGCCCACAGCCGCGCATTGATATGGCCCAGATTAAAGGCCAAGGCAGCGCCCGGCGCGCACTCGAGATTGCCGCGGCAGGAGGACATAATCTGTTGATGTCTGGCCCGCCCGGCACGGGTAAATCCATGCTTGCCTCGGCCTTACCGGGTATCCTGCCCCCGATGAGCGCGCAGGAAATGCTGGAAGCTAGCATGATTGCCTCAATCGCCGGGGTGTTGCCAGAGGGTGGCTTGATGCGGCGGCGCCCGTTTCGCGATCCGCACCATTCCGCCTCGCTAGCAGCGATGGTCGGTGGGGGGAAGCGGGCCAAGCCGGGTGAAATCTCGCTTGCCCATCAGGGCGTTTTGTTCCTCGACGAGCTGCCGGAGTTTCCCCGTGCTGTGCTGGAGGCCCTGCGCCAGCCGCTGGAGACCGGTACCGTTTCGATTGCCCGGGCCCAGGCGCATGTGACCTACCCCGCGCGCTTTCAGCTCATTGCGGCGATGAATCCCTGCCGCTGCGGCCATCTGGGCGATCCGGCGCTGGCCTGCAGCAAGGCCCCGCGCTGCGGGGCGGAGTATCAGTCCCGCCTGTCCGGCCCGTTCCTTGACCGCATCGACCTGATGATTGAGATGCCGATGATCGACACGCTGGAAATGCTGGCCAAGCCGGAAGGCGAATCCAGTGCCACGGTGGCAGCCCGTGTTGCTGCGGCGCGGATGCGTCAGGAGGCGCGCTACCGCGAGTCTCCAAGCATTCGTATCAACGCCACCGCCGATGGTCGCTGGCTGGAACAGTACGCCACGCCGGACGCTGGCGGGCAGACACTGATTGACGAAGCAGCGCGGAAGTTCCGCTTGTCGATGCGCGGCTACACCCGTATGCTTCGCGTGGCGCGCACCATTGCCGATCTTGAAGGCAGTGAGCGGGTCTTGCGTCATCATGTTGCCGAGGCTTTAAGCTACCGATCATTCGTGCATGGACAGCATTTGCAAGCCGCCTGAAGCTGATTTCTATGCCCCCGAACCGGTGCGGCTGGCTGAAGCGTTATCCTATGAGCTGCACGAGATGGAAACCCTCTCGACCCGCTTTAGCGAGGCAAGGCGCAGTCTGGATGAATTTCTTGCGGATTACCTCACCCGTGTCGGACCGTTGATTTCCCGGTTGTCCAAGCTTGTCGATCCCTCCCGGGAGGATGCGTCTGAGATGGCTGCCCTCCCCCTGCCAGAATCCTCTGTGCCCGCAGAAGGCGCGGCGTTTCAAAAGGAACTTAAACGGCTCTATCGCGACCTCGCCAAGGCCTGCCACCCGGACCAGCAGGGAGGTCGTGCCGATTATATGCAGATTGTCAACCATGCGTACCAGCACCGTAATTTGGCGTCGTTGTGGTCGCTCTCGCTGCATTTGCTACCCACCCGGCGGCCGGATGACCTTCATCAGCGACTTGAGGCATTACGCGCCTCCCGCCGGTTGCTTTCCAGCCGTTTGGATGCGCTTGAGCAATCGCCGGAATATCTGTTGATGCAGCGGGTGTTTTTTGAACGGTTGCAGGGGCGTGATCTTGTGCGTGCCATCGAGCGCGACTTGATCCAGCGGGTGCAGCAGGAGGAGCGGCGTACCCTGTTTTCCCAGATGTGCACACTCGCCACAGCCCGGTAAGAACATACTCAAGAAAATATTTTTTTCATTTTTTTCCTAGACGGTTTCTTACTCCATGCACACCTTTTTCGTACCATATATAAGGGAGGCTTTATGTTTAAGATAAATACCTTTCGCGCGATGGATCGAAACCCTTCTGCTGCACATTTTGTTTCGATGATGGATCGTTTGCCGCTCGCCGTGATGACATGCAATATTGCGACGTTCGAGATTGATTACGCCAATCCCCGTTCCATGACGCTGTTACAAAGCCTCCGACATCTGTTGAAAATCGATCCGCAGCAGATTGTCGGCACTAGCATCGATATTTTTCACAAGAACCCACAATTTCAGCGTCAGTTGCTTGCCAACCCAAAGAACCTCCCTCATTCGGCTAAAATTGTTCTGGGACAAGAAGTGCTCCAGCTGGATATTGAGCCACTGCATGATGAGTCAGGCCGCTACACCCATGCCATGCTTTGCTGGAACGTAGTGACAGACAAGGTGAAACGCGAGAAAGAGGTCAATCGGCTACTACAGATGATTGACAACATGCCGCTTAATATCATGACCTGCGACCCAGTAGACTTTAAAATCAATTACCTCAACCAATCTAGTAAGGATACGTTGCGACGCATTGAGCAGCACTTGCCGGTGGGTGCTAATGTGATGCTGGGTACCAGCATTGATGTATTTCATAAAGCGCCTGAGCATCAGCGCCGGAAGTTGTCTGATCCTAAAAACCTTCCCCATACAGCGAAAATCCGCGTTGGCCCAGAAGTACTAAGCCTGAAGGTTTCCGCCATCATGGACGATGACGGCAGCTATCTAGGCCCGATGCTATCCTGGTCTATCATCAGTGACACGATACGTATGGCAGAGAAAGTTTCTGAGGAAATATCTTCGATGGCTGAGATTTCTCAAAATATGAATGGATCTGCAGCTAACATGGTCACCTTAGCCGAGCAGGCGGAGTCGCTGTCTTCATCTGTATCCGCTGCTGCTGAAGAGCTGGCAGCTTCCATCCGTGAGATAGCCAACCGTATTGGTGACGCCTCTAAAATGTCAACTGCTGCCTCGGATGAAGCCAGTACTACAGATACGCTGGTAGAGAGTATGAACAGTTCCGCCAAAGAAATTGGTACGGTGGTGGAAGTGATCGAGAATATTGCAGATAAAACAAACCTACTTGCTCTTAACGCGACGATAGAAGCTGCGCGTGCTGGAGAGGCAGGTAAGGGCTTTGCCGTGGTAGCTAGTGAAGTGAAAGAGCTCGCTAGGCAGAGTGGGCAGGCGACATTGCAAATTCGTGAGCAAATTCGCTCTGTGCAGGAGGTCAGTCACGTGGCCGCAGAATCCATCCGTCGTATTGCACAGCTCATCCGCGATATCAGCCTGATTTCCACACAGGTTGCTTCTGCAGTGGAAGAGCAAAGCGTAGTGACCGATGAGGTTAGCCGTAATATTGTGGGCGTAACGAAAGCCTCTCGGGAGACCGGTCAGGCAGCCCAAAACGTTCGCAGTATTGCGGGCAGCCTAAGCAATAACTCCGTAAGTCTTACGCAAGAAGTAAGGCGCTTTATCGACGAGACATCGGCCTAAGTTTAGCTACAAAACCGCCCTGAAGCCCGCCATTTGGGGGGCGTTTAGTCCGGGAATCCACCATTCTGGGTCACGCGTTTGGCGCGACGGTCGCCCGGGCTGACGAATGATTTCCCGCTCAAAGCCGATATAGTGTAGCACGTTGCCCTGTGTATCACACAGGGGCCAGGCACTGATATCGCACCAGTACGGCTCACCATTCTTGCGGTAGTTGATGACTTGCACGCGCCCTGCTTTGCCCGCCAGCAGTGAGCGTTTCAGCCGGGAGAGCAGGGTGCGGTTGGTGCGCGGACCCTGAAACATGCGTGGCGTTTGCCCCACCACTTCTTCCGCGTGGTAGCCGCTCATCTGATAAAAAGCCTGATTCGCATATTCGATGTGGGGCCCGTTCTTTCCTTCGCCCATGGCGGTGTTGGTCAGAACTACGGCCACTGGGTGGTTCTCCATCAACAGCCCCACCAGAGAAGAGATACGTAAATTCATGCCTGAGATTTATCAAAATGATACACATATGAATAGTAAATTCTTTGTTGTATCAAGGTCTAAGAATTCTATTCACCGAGAGTACACGTAAAAGATGCATCACCAATGAAACAAAAAGCCCGGCCAAATGACCGGGCTTTTCGCTTGCTGCTAAAAGGAGGGAAAGTGCCTACGCGGCGTCAGAAAGTTTGCCCGACTCACCGACCATTGTCAGCGTCAGTTTTTCCATCGCTCGCATTTCGATCTGCCGCACGCGCTCGCGCGAGATATTGTAGACCTTGCTGAGGTCTTCCAGGGTGGAAGGTTCTTCAGCGAGGCGTCGCTTCTCGATGATGTCGCGCTCGCGCGGGTTCAGCAAGCTGAGTGCACGGCGCAGCAGACTGCGTTTTTGATCCAACTCCTCATAATCAGAGAGCAGCTCTTCCTGATTTGCAGACTGGTCTTCCAGCAGGTCAATCCATTCCTGCTTGGAGTCACCACCCACCATGGCGTTGAGATGCTGGTCCGACGCATTCATGCGGCGGTCCATGTCGATCACATCTTGTTCATGCACGCTAAGCTGGCTGGCAATCTCGCGCACCTGTGCATCGCTCATGTCGCCTTCGGTGACCACTTCCAGTTTGCGCTTCAGTTTACGCAGGTTGAAGAAGAGGCGCTTCTGAGCGGCGCTGGTGCCCATTTTAACAAGGGACCACGAGCGCAGAACAAATTCCTGAATCGACGCCTTAATCCACCAGATGGCATAAGTGGAGAGGCGGAAGCCACGATCTGGGTCGAAACGCTTCACCGCCTGCATCAGGCCGATATTGCCCTCGGCGATCAGCTCGCCGACCGGCAGGCCGTAGCCGCGGTAGCCCATGGCGATTTTAGCCACCAGGCGCAGGTGGCTGGTGACCAGCCGATGCGCAGCGTCATAGTCGCCATGCTCGGTCCAACGTTTGGCGAGCATGTACTCTTCATCGGGTTCGAGAACCGGGAACTTACGGATCTCGGAAAGATATTTCTGCAGTCCGTTTTCCGGGGACAGCTCCGGCAGTGCCAGTGCTTTCATGGATAACTCCCTGTAACCGTATTGAGTCTGTTTTATATATAAGAAAAAACTAATGTGAGTCTAGTGGAAGCGTAGTGAAGAAGCAATAACAAAGTTGACAGACTAGTTTACTCGGTTTTGAACATACGCCGAAAGCCTGCCCGTGTCAATAATAATAGGATGTGAAATAAATTATATACTACAGATCTTTAGCGCCTCTTCTAGCGCGGCCATGTCTTCCGGTTGCGCTGCAGTAAAGGAGTACGGCTCCCCGCTGACCGGATGCACGAAGGCCAGCTCTGCCGCATGCAGCGCCTGCCGTGGGAACTCCTCCAGGAACGTGTAGGCTACCTCACTGAGTGCCGGGCGGAAGGGGCGCAGTTTGGTCAGCGTACGGCCACCGTAGAGCGCATCGCCAATCAGCGGACAGCCGAGATGAGTCAGATGCACACGAATCTGATGCGTGCGCCCGGTGGCTAACTTGCATTGCACCTTGCTGGCAAGCATACGGCGGGCTGGCCCGACCATCACCGGATAATCCTTCTGCACCGTGTAGGTGGTGACCGCTTCCTTGCCACCGGATTTCAGCACGGCCATTTTTTTGCGGTTCTGCACGGAGCGTCCAAGCTGGGTGCTTAGCGTATCGTGGGTGCGCGGCGGTTTGCTCCATGCGTAAGCAATATAGACGCGGTGCAGCGTACGGTCCGCCAGCTGGGCGGAAAGGGCGCGGTGGGCCGCATCATGCTTAGCCACCACCATCAGCCCGCTGGTATCCTTATCCAGCCGGTGCACGATGCCCGGACGCTCCACCCCACCGATGCCGGAGAGCGAATCGCCGCAATGGGCCAGCAGCGCATTGACCAGCGTATGATCGGGGTTGCCGGGGCCGGGATGCACGGTCAGCCCCGCAGGCTTATTGATGACCAGCAGATGCTCATCCTCATACACGATGGAGAGCGCCATGGCCTGTGCTTCCATGGTCGCGGGTTTGGGCGCGGGGATGTGCAGGGTGATGGTCTCGCCCGGGCGGACTTTACGGCTGCCATCGGTGATGACGGCCTCGCCGATGCGCAGATGCCCCTCCGCCATCAGCTGTTGCAGGCGGCTGCGCGAGAACTCCGGCAGTTGGTCACGCAGGTAGCTATCCAGCCGTCCGGACGCATCCGTGGCAACGGTGAGGGTATGGGTATCTGCTGAAGGTTTCGTCATGCTAGGTCCTCAATGGGCCAAGTAATTCACAGGTTGCCAGTGGATTTACAGACTAAACCGCGCCTTCATCGTCTCATAGTCTTCCAGATGCGTAATCGGCCCCAGCGCGCCGAGGCTCAGCGGGCCCATGCTGAGCAGGCGGCGGGCGGTGCGCTGGATATCCTCCGGCGTGAGGGAGACGACACGCTGCACCAGATCATCCATCTGACGGTAATCGCCATATTCAAGTAGATGGCGACCCATCCATTCGGCCAGTGCCGTGGTGCTTTCGCGGGCCATGGCCAGCCCTGCGAGCTGCTGCTTTTTAGCGCGGTTCAGCTCGGCCTCATTGATCTGCTGGGTGAGGCTCAGCACCTGCTCGGCGACCACGGGCACCAGCTCGCTCACCTGCTCCGGCGCGGTGGCGGCGTAAATGCCGAAGGTGCCGCTATCGGTGAAGGAATAGGCGAAGGAATGAATATTGTACGCCAGCCCGCGCAGCTCGCGCACTTCCTGAAACAGCCGCGAGGAAATGCCGCCGCCGAGGATGGTGTTGAGCATTTGCAGCGCGTAGAAATCCTCATCCTGATGGGGCAGTCCGGCAAAGCCCATCACCAGATGCGCCTGCTCGAAGTCGGCCTCCTGGCGCTTCTCGCCGCCGGTGTAAACCGCGGCGTCACGTGAGGGACCGGCGCTGCTTGGCAAATCGGCGAAGGCTTCTGCCGCCGCATCCACCATCTCGTCATGCGATAACTTGCCCGCGATGCTGAGCACCATATGCTGCGGGCCGTAGCCGCGGCGCATATAGGTGAGAATCTGCGCACGGGTGATGCGGGATACGCTGTCCGTGGTGCCCAGGATGGAGCGTCCGAGCGGCTGATCGCGGAAGGCGGATTCCTGGAAGAATTCGCCGACTTTTTCCTCCGGCATGTCCTCATGCATGGCGATTTCCTGCAGGATGACGCTACGCTCGCGCTCCAGCTCTTCGGCATCGAAGGTGGAATGGGTCAGGATGTCGCCAAGAATACGCACCGCGAGCGGCCCATCCTGCGCCATGACCTTGGCGTAATAACTGGTCTGGTCCGCGGAGGTGTACGCGTTGTTCTGGCCGCCGATTTCATCAAAGGCTTCCGCAAGCTGGCGTGCGGTCATGGTGGCGGTGCCTTTGAAGGCCATATGCTCGAGCAGATGGGCAATGCCGTATTCGCCCTCCAGCTCATCGCGGGAGCCGGTATCGACGGTGACCATCGCGGTGACCGTGGCGACGCTGGGCATCTCCTCCGTCGCTACACGCAGGCCGCTGGGCAGCGTGGTGAGCCGGTAGGTCATGCGGTGTGCTCCTGCATGTAGGTTTTCACGGCATCCGGGTGCGGGGGGAGCACGGTGAAGCGTTCTGCCGCGTGCATCATGCCTTGCATGTGTGGGGGAAGGGCAGGGTGCAGGCCGCTGGCGCGCGCCACCGCATCGGGGAATTTAGCCGGATGCGCGGTGGCCAGCGTCACCATGGCGACATCTGCCGCCGGGCGATGCTGGCGGCTGGCGGCAATGCCCACCGCCGTATGGGGATCGAGCAGCTCGCCGGAGTCATGGTGCATCTGCGCGATGGTGGCCAGCGTCTGCTCATCATCCACCGCGGCAGCATCAAACAACGCGCGTAACCGGCGCAGGGCAGGCTCCGCCAGAGTAAAGCGCCCGGATTGCTGCAAGCTGTCCATCAGCGTTTTGACCGCGGCAGCATCGGCGTCGTGCAGGTCGAATAGCAGGCGCTCAAAGTTGCTGGAGACCTGAATGTCCATGCTCGGCGACAGGGTTTGCGCGACGCCGCCTTTTTCATACGCTCCGCTGGAGAGGGTGCGGCTGAGGATGTCATTGCGGTTGGTGGCGATGCGTAGCCGCTCAATGGGCAGCCCCATCTGGCGGGCGAGATAGCCTGCATAAATATCGCCGAAATTACCGGTGGGAACGCAGAAGGCAAGGCGGCGTGCCGGAGCACCCAGCGCCAGCCCGGCATAAAAGTAATAGACGACCTGCGCCAGGATGCGTGCCCAGTTGATGGAGTTCACCGCCACCAGGTTCTGCGCGGTGCGGAATGGCTGATCGACAAACAGCGTCTTCACGATACGCTGGCAATCATCGAAGGTGCCCTCGATGGCGAGGCAATGCACATTGGCATCCGGCACGGTAGTCATCTGGCGGCGCTGTACTTCCGAGACGCGGCCATGCGGATAGAGGATGACGATATTCACCCCTTCGCGGCCCCGGCATCCGGCGATGGCAGCTGAGCCGGTGTCTCCCGAGGTTGCCCCTAAGATACTGATGCGCTGGTGATTGCGTGCCAGGAAATACTCCACCAGCCGTCCGAGGAATTGCAGCGCGAAATCTTTAAAGGCCAGTGTCGGGCCGTGGAACAGCTCGAGCAGCCAGTCATTCGCATCCAGCTGCTTCAGAGGGGCGATGGCAGGATGGTGGAAGGTGGCGTAGGTCTCCGCCAGCATCTGCTTCAGCGCGTCCGGCTCCACGGCCTCGGCGGTGAAGGGAGAGAGCACCTCATAGGCCAGCGCATGGTAAGGCAGGCCTACCCAGCGGGCGAGGTCATGGGGAGCGAAATGGGGCAGCGCCTGTGGCAGGTACAGCCCACCATCAGGGGCCAGCCCGGTCAGCACCGCCTCTTCAAAGCTAAGGATCGGCGCATTGCCACGGGTGGATTGGTAGGAGAGAATATGGGAACGCATGGCGTAGC
Organism: Alphaproteobacteria bacterium UBA1002; assembly: GCA_002291845.1. Classification (GTDB taxonomy): domain Bacteria; phylum Pseudomonadota; class Alphaproteobacteria; order Rickettsiales; family UBA998; genus UBA998. Next base: position 28,660 of record DBAU01000081.1, read on the forward strand.
TCATAGCGCAGAATGGCATGCCAACCAACGGGAAAATCAGCAAAGGTGCGCGAAGCACTGCCAGCGCTGCCCGTTTTTATGTGCAGGAGAATATGCGGAAGTCATTGAAGTGTCATCATTCTGTCATGCGCGGAGAGTATTGTTTAATACAGATAAAGGGTTTTTATGGCACTTCCACTACCAGAGGATCTGAAAGGAGATCGTGGGGAATTCCCAAACTATCATCGCCATATGCCGTTATGGTGTGAGGCTTCGTATGGCCCGGAGCGGAGCTTAACTTTGGGCGAAGCGACTCTTCGTCAAGCCAAGATTTATGGGTTTGACCCTCAGATTACGGATTCGCTTCAGACCAAGAATTTTTACCATGAAGCAGCCCATTTGCTGATTGGTTTAGCATTTCGCAGGCTGGGGTTTTCCCCGGTTCCTTATGATTTTCCGCAGAATGGCAACTATGCGGTGGAATCTCTGGTGCTTGCGGTGGAATATTTTTTACAGCCCAATTCCTTGATTAATGAATTGGAACGTACCCCTTCTCCTCCCCTTTTTTGGGGTAGGTATAACATATACTATAAGGAGCATATGCAGCATGAAAGTGACCTTCTTTCCAAGGCGCTGAATCATGTCAAAGAATCTACTCATCCTATGGCGCTCTTTGACGCATACAAGGCTAGGGGATTTGAGTTTGGTGAGCGTTTGCAGCGGCTTCCTGAATTGCCCGAACGCACGGGCTTTGATGAGCGGTTGCCGCTGATTTGTCCGTTACCACGCTTGACGTTAGATGCTTTGTTTACAGTAATGCTTCCTGCATTGAATTACATTAAAAGCGACATGCGCCCTATAATTGAGCGGGAGGATTTCTATGATCTTTTACCCGCCAAGCGAGAGGCGCGTTTAATGGATCACCTGCGTAAGATTTCGGTGGCATCCCTATGGCAAGAGATCTCCAAGGCGCATAAATTTGAAGTAGAAGACTTTACTCATAATCATCGGCAGAAACTTATAAGTCTGTCACGTATCTTCTCCGCCGCGGGGGTACCGCTTACCCGTGCAGCAGATTGGATAGAAGCATCGCAGGCCGTGGAAACGCATCTGATTGATCGACGGCGATCCGGTGAACAGGAATATCCGGATTGCCTCAATGAGCCTGACTCATTACTGACGACCCTGGGTGCCTTGGGCCAGATGTTTCACAACGCGTCACATAAACCGGATGCTATGCTTTTGAGAACATTTTTGGCAAAAACGTTCTTGAAAAAAGGATATGAAGGTTTGCTCGAAGAGGCAGAGTCTTTAATGGTTTCGCTTTCAGAGGCGACCAGAGACGAAAAAATACTTCATACCGAACTCTCTCGTCTTCTTTCGTCGAGATGGCGGGAGCGTGTGTCTAATCCTGGCATTACACCCGCGCACCACCGATGAGGCTGAGCGAACACTTCGCGCAGCCAAGCAATCTACGCTTCAACCAACAAGGAATTGTAAGTTAGTGCTAACATTTTGCGGAGACGGCATCGCGAGGCCCTTCATACATCCGTCACAATTCCATGGTATCATGCTAAAATATAACTAAATATATATGGATTTTTTATGATCGCACGGCCTACTTCTTTGGAAGCCCTTCTAGCGGAGAATGGAATAATTCCTGTGGCTGACGGGGTACGTATGGGTGATGGTAATCGGCTCTCGGAGGAAATTCGGGAAGAACAAGCGAGACGTGCCAGGCGGGAGATGGAAGCGCGTACACCCATAACCACGCCGAGAGGAAGATCCTCCCCGCCATCAGCAGATGGCTCGTCACAGATCTTCTGTGCAGATAACCCGGCTGCGTGTCTGGGCGCTTTGCCCACTCCTTCCCGCCCTGGGACACTGACACCCGGGACAGTAGGGCCCGGGGGAAATGCGAATAGCGGTGCAGGCGGGATATTTGGGCGCTAGGCCCATCGTTTAGATCTATCCGAAGGGATTCTCATCGCCTTCATTATTGCCCTCCTCCGGACGGGGCGGTGGTGCGGGGGGACGTGGCGGCGGCACCGCCGCTTGTGGTTGAGCCGGGGCGGGCTCGTTATACGGCTCCGGCG
>DBAU01000018.1 GCA_002291845.1 Alphaproteobacteria bacterium UBA1002
CGGGTGCGGGCGGCGTTCGCGGCGGGCGGCTTTCATCTCGCGTGCCATATCAATCATGGCGCGCAGGGTCATCGCGTCGATGTCTTTGAGATCAATGAAGTGACGCAGGGTAGGGGCCATAACAAACCTGTCTTCAGCGGGTAAAATCCGCTGACACGCTTCGTAAAATACGTAGCGCTTCAGCGATGTCTGCTTCCGTGATAATCAGTGGCGGCACGATGCGCAATACATCCGTCACCGCCGGGGCCACCAACAGGCCGGCTTGGCGCAGGGCCGTGGTAAGCTGTGCTTTGGCAACGCCGGGTTGCAGGTGCAAGCCGAGCATTAAGCCGACCCCGCGTACATTCGCATAAAGGGTGGGGAAGGTCTCGGCCAGCGTTTGCAGCTCCGCTTTGAGCTGGGCACCACGCCGCTGGACCTGGGGCAGGAAATCCGTCGCGGTGAGGATGTCCAGCACCGCTTGTCCCACCGCCATCGCCAGCGGGTTGGAGCCATAGGTAGAGCCATGGCTGCCGGGGGTCATGCCCTCTGCAACGGCATCACGCATCAGCACGCCCGCCAGCGGGAAGCCGCCGCCAATACCCTTTGCGCAGGTGATGAGGTCGGGCTGGATGCCAGCCAGCTCATAGGCGAAGAGGGTGCCGGTGCGCCCATAGCCACACTGGATCTCATCCAGCGCCAGCCATACGCCATGCTGATCAGCCAAGCGGCGGGCCGCCTGCAGATACACGGCATCATGCGCGCGTACGCCGCCTTCGCCTTGGATGGTTTCCACAAAGATTGCCGCGGTCTGTGGGGTGATCGCTGCTTCCAGCGCGGCAATATCGTTAAACGGCACCACATCAAAGCCCGGCACTAATGGCTCGAATCCTTCGCGACTGGCCGCATGGCCGCAGGCGGAGAGGGCGCCCATGGTGCGCCCGTGGAAGCCGCCCTCGGCGACGATGAAGCGGGTACGCTCCGTTTGGCCCCGCATATACTGGCTACGCCGCAGGATTTTCAGGGCCGCTTCGACCGCCTCTGTGCCGGATGAGCAGAAAAATACTTTATCAAAGCCACTGGCCTGCGTGAGGGACGCGGCAAAGCGATCCAGCGGCGGGGTGTGGTAGGCATTCGAGCAATGCCATAGTTGTGTTGCCTGCGTCTGCAAAGCATGCACCAGTGAGGGGTGGGCGTGGCCTAGCGAATTGGTGGCAATTCCGGCGGCAAAATCAAGGTAGCGCGTGCCCTGCGTATCATAGAGGTACACACCTTCCCCCCGGGCCATCACGACCTCAGAGCGGCGGTAAACATTTAGCAGGGGGGATGAGTCCATGGCTGCCCTATAGCGTTGCTAGCGGGTGGACGCAACCGTTGTTGCAAACGCACAGGTTAGCAAAATGAAATCAGGCCATTTCTCGGGTGTACGCGGACGATGTTGAGCGGGTGTGTGTCAGCATCCCAAGGGCCAGAAGAGGCTCTACCAATTCCAAACCTTCTTTCGCACGGTCCACATAGCTTTTGCCCATCGCCCCAAAGCCATTCCCGTTTATCTCAACAATGGCGGCATGCAGATTGAGAGCCAGATGCACAATCTTCCACGCGGTCAGATCGGGATTTGCTGATTGTATGCGCTGAATAATGCTGGCATACGGCGCTTCTGGAGACTCGATGAACTGGTGCAGCTCCGTTTCAAACATCAGATGGTCGTCCTCGGTGCGGGCGCTATGAAAAGCAGTAAAGGGAGTAACCATCATTCAATCTCCTTCTCTCGTCGGGTTCAGCAGTATTGTTGAAAATGGCTAAACATTCATATAGGTAAATAATGTCACTTTTATTACAATTTATGCTTTCAGGTGACAATCATTTAATTCTTTAATCCACTGTGCATACACATCTGCCAGCTGGTCAAGAACCTGAATTTCAACGCGTTCATTGACTTGGTGCGGGGTAAATCCGGTGGTGCCAAACTCAATCACCGGGCAATATTCTCGAATAAATCGTGCGTCTGACGTGCCGCCCGTGGTCGAAAGCTGGGGAACGTGTCCTGTCACTATCTGGCATGCACGTATCAATGCATCGCTAAGCGGACCAGGAGGACAGAGAAACGACTCTCCCGAGACGCGCATGTGTAAATCATATGCTCCCCCCACACGATTGCACCGTTCACGCACCCATTGCTGCATGGTTTCCCCCGTGAATCCATCATTGAAACGGATATTGAAATGGGCAGTGGCGCTGGCGGGAATTAGGTTGTGGGTTGGGTTCACGGCATCGATGGAGGTCACCTCCAGGTTACTTGGTGGGAACCATGCATTTCCCTCATCCACGGGCTCCGCTTTGAGGGCATGTAACATCGCCACCAGCCGGGTGATCGGGTTATCCGCTAAATGTGGATAGGCCACGTGGCCTTGCCGCCCGTGCACGGTGAGCTGTCCCAGTAAGGAGCCACGACGTCCGATTTTTGCCATCTCACCCAGAAACGTGGGGTTGGTTGGCTCCCCGACCACACAGTAATCAATGGTTTCTCCCAACGTTTCGCGCATCCAGCGGAGCGCTTTCTGGGTTCCATTAATCGCATAGCCCTCTTCATCGGCGGTGAGTAAAAAGCTAAGGTTTGGTGCAGCGCCACCTCGCTCTAGAAATCGCGCGACCCCGGCAATCATGCTGGCAATCGCGCCCTTCATATCCTCCGCTCCGCGTCCATATAGAACGTCATCTTTAATGACGGGATCAAACGGTGGATGCGTCCACTGCGTGGTATCGCCCGGCGGCACCACATCAATGTGGCCGGCAAAGCAGAGGTTGGGACCGTGCCCCACGCGCTTGGCATAAAGATTTTCGGTGGGGGGATGACCTTCCTCTTCAAAGACCACACGCCAAACGGTGAATCCAAGGTCTTTTAGCCATCGTTCCAGTACATCAAAGCATCCTGCGGAGAGCGGAGTGATGCTTGGCTCACGAATGAGGGCCTGGGCCAGAGGGATTGGATTGGTCAGCATGAGGGGTGGATATCCGTGGGAAAGAAAACATGGCTTACACTTCAAAGCCGTATTTTTCCTTCAGCAACTGTTTTACCTGTTCATTCGGCTCTTCGCCGTAGCACGATGCAATGACCTTGCCAAAATCTTCTAAATCAATGGATTCCTGGGAATTTAACGCATCCATGAAGGCTTGTTCGCGCGGTGCCTCAACCAGCACAAAATAATACGCCCACCGCCCGGTGGAGTCCTTGGCTTTCAGCTTATGCACCAAGTGGCCCTTTTGAGCGATTAACTTATCTACGAATGAGCGTTTTGAATCGTCCATAGCTAACTATAAAAAAATTAATGAAAACTTAGACCGAGTCAGCATACGCGTCAAGCCGTGTACGTGCTGAGGAGTCAAGTTGGCTGGTTTTTTCGGCAGTGCGGCAAAAACGCGGCGACTCATGGCTTAATGGTTAAATAATCCATGATCAAGATCACGCAGCGTGGCGTTCAGCCACTCCGTGCCCTCTTCCAGCAGGTGCGGGTTAAGGCCGATGGAACGCACCATGGCACGTGGCTCGATATGGCCTCGCTCATGCTCCTGCTTCAACTTGCCGCGCAGCTGATGTGCGTGCTTGGTGAGCATGCGGTCAAAATCGCCCAGCTTCGCCGTGAGGGCTGCCGTGCTGAGGTCTTGCACCGCCACATCGGAGCGAAATTTGTGCACGCGCTGGGTAATATCACGCATGATCGCGCGCATGATGGCGGGATCGGTGTTTTTTTCCATGCCCAGCGCAAATACCATCTGTATGGCTTTGGCGGCTAATTCCTTAAGCTTCTCTTCTACATCAAGGGGGGCATAGTTTTTGGGCCCTGTGGGCGTGTGCAAGGGCTTCCTCCCACGGTTCATCCATGGCACAGCGATGCGGCTCAGTGCTGGGTGCCTGCTTATTATTTCCTGGCAGGTGGACTATAGCAGCAGCGGCGGGATGGCTTGCCGTGATGGCACACATGGGGGCATTGGCATCAGAAATGTCGGTATGCGGTGTTCCCACAGGAATAATTCCATCAAACGGCATCGTGCATACCCTTCACGCCAATGATAGTACGCTAAACAGCAGGTGTTTGTATGTGAATCTTTTGTGACGCGCCCACAAAAAAACCGCCCTCCCGTTCGAGAGGGCGGTTTCTCAAGTGATTGCTTAGTTGGCGCCTGCGCGGCTTGCCAAAGCGTTTTTGACATCGGTAAAGGTGCCTTTGACCTGTATCCCAACTTGGCGTGTTGCAACAATAATCGCTACAGCGATCAGCGCTGCGATCAGGCCGTATTCGATGGCGGTTGCACCGGATTCATCATTCATGAGTGCAAGGAACTTTTTCATGGTTTGGTCTCCAATTAAATAGATGCATAGCATCTTGGTTACGCTGGTTATTCCAGCTAAGTATCAATTTAGCATAATTTTCAGATTATGCAAAATAAGTATTTAGCGCTGAGTGATAAAAAATCATCTTTAATTATAGATAAACATTGCCTTAGAGACTAAAATCACGCGTCATTACTTTGTTGGTATTGTATCAAAGATGTCGCATGCGAGGCGACGAGTTCCCCCATCGTCGCCATCCCAGATACTGGCTCAAGGCATCTGCCTGATCATCATGTGCCCCGTGAGGAAAGGCGCAAATTTCGGCTTCAAATGACCCAAGCCAGGGCGCGTCCTGCGGTACTATTAAACTTCCCGACTCAATAAGTGGGCTTACCGCTGCCATTCGTGTGATTTTATCCTGCCGGGGCAGGCACGCAATCACGGGTAATGCCGTACTTTGCCGTAAATCCTGAAGTAAAGACTGTCCTGACGCCTTGTCTTCAATCAAGATGCCTTGCGGGGACCATGCCTCTGCGTGGTGTAAGACGGCACGGCGAAGTGCCGGATACTCCGCACGAAGCGTTAAGGCATCTAGCAGGTAGATCAGGCCATTCGCGTCTTCACCGAAGGTCAGGCAGGCGCTGGCATCATGGGTAGCCGCGGACTTAATAGCCGTATCCCAGCTCTGCACGCAACGTAGGGAATCGCGCGCGGGAGCCACCGTGTAGCGTTTCAGCCATTGTCGCTCAATCATGTGGCCCCCCTCAGCCAGAGGCATCTGCTGGTATTGCGCCATAAAGCCAGCACTTCCTAAATCCCGACGCACCCGATCCAACTCAATACGTCCCTCCCGCGTCTCATGTAGTATGCTCCCGGCAGGTCGCATGTAGCGATGGCCTAGCAGGCTAAACTCTTGTCCATCATCGCTCGACGCGGGCAGGCATAAATGCTCCCATCCGCCGCGTGCAAGCAAATGACCGCTTAGATCATCTGCATGAAGACGCTGCATAACGACAATGATTCGCCCATTTTTTTTGTCATTCAACCGGGTGGAGAAAGTTTGATCAAACCAGTCATTGGTTAGTGATCGGCTGCGCTTTGATGCGGCTTGGAGGGGATTTAAAGGATCATCGATGATCAAAAAATCACCCCCTTCGCCAGTTGCTGAGCCGCCCGTCGAGGTAGCAAAACGAAATCCATTCTGCGTTGTAACGAATTTATGCTTTTCGTTGTGACCGGGCTGAATGGCAAATTCTGGAAAAATCTTAAGAAACCACTCGCTGTTGGCTACGCGACGCGTGTCCTGTGAGTGCTTGATTGCAAGGTATTGAGAATAGCTTGCCACCAATATTCGTGTGCTTGGTTCGTGCCCCAGGAGAAAAGCTGGCCATGCCACGCTTACGCAAAGAGACTTTAACGAGCGAGGAGGAATATTAATGATGAGGCGTGTAATCTGGCTTTGGCGTACGGCTTCGAGATAATCTGCCATCAGATCAATATGCCAGTTATGATGAAAAGGGGTGCCGGGGTTCACCTCATGGAACGCTTGTGAAATAAAGGCGCTGAAGTCCTGGCGTAATAAATGATGGAAATCTTCCCGCTGTGGTAATTCATGGTCAGTCATACCTTATGCTACGCGTCCCCATCGTTGCCCGGTAGTCACTGCGTGGTGCTGATGTGAAATGAAAGAGGATTATTTAAAATGCTGTTATACAAATATTATTTATGATGTGCCATTTTTCCCCTTCCGCGCTTTTATTGGCTCGGACAAGGTGGTTCCCAGTATGAATCTTGGGCAATAAGATCTATTTATGGTTGTGAAAATCACCATTTACAAATGTCAGGGGTTGCATCAGGATGTGTCAAAATTAATCAAATCATACGGTGCTTAGAGTAGGAAACATTCATGAATCGGGAACCCAATGAATCAATGACGCATGATACTCCCGGTTCTGCTCGAACATTTTCTCCGGCGGTGGCCATGTCTGGGCGTTCTGGCGCAACGCATACCGATACTGAACAGGAACCTTTTGATCCTGTGCGAGGCGAACGGGCGGTCTGGCGTGCGGTGATTGTTCAAGCGCTGATGGATGCATCCTGTCAGAGTAAGAAAAAAGAGAGCCAGCAAGCCCGGGAAGAATCTCTGGTGTGGTTGCGCGGCCGCTCCGTTGATTTTGCAACAGTCTGCTATTACGCGGGCTTTGAACCAGAGTACGTGCGACGAATGATTCGTGGCTGTTTAGAACGAAATTGTGCGTGGCGAGCCGCCCCAGGCACGGGTGAGCCACGTCCACGGCGCATGCGTGAAGGTAAAACACGACGCGCACCGCATCAGCGACGCTAAACAGCCATGCATGATGCTGCGTAAAAATGTGACAAACTATTAAAATCCCCTCAATGTGCAGCAATCAGAGGGGTAAACGCCTTGTGTTGTTGTGTAATGTCATTACCTTGCTTGCATTAACACTCTGCGAGTCATGTCATGCGTTTGAACCCAGTTCCCATTGCAATTTTTCTTATCCTGATGATTGTCGGCTACGCTGTATATAACTTTGTCGCTAACAATCCGTTTGGCGGTTAAGTTTTCGGCTTCCTGTCCGCAGTCAGGCGCTTCATGATGGCGCATGTCTACGGATCTTTCTGAACTGCTTTGTCTATTGCATCGTCACCAGCGCATGTTAGATCGCATGATCTTTCGTGTGGCCACGCATATTGATGCGGGCGCGAATAGTCCTGATGCCCAGCGCCTATGGGGTGACAAAGAATCCGCCACCTCCACGATCGTCAAACTTTCTCAGGTTCAGATACGCTGGGTAGAGTTGGAGCTTGATGTACTGAAACTGTGTCGTGCCTCAGTCTCCACGACATCCGAAACGCCCCGACCGCTGAATGATGAAGAGATGGAGATTTTTCATCATGCACTACATCGGTGGGAAGAGGCCCGTCCATTGCCCCTACCCATAGGGGAAGAGTCGAATGCTTCATGAGACGGTTTATGCTCGCTTCCCGAGTTATTGCCATAAGTGTTGGCGTGAGGCATATCAGAGCACGCCCGAATCCTCTGCTGAGATTCACTGTTTTCCTTAAAAATCCGGCAAACGAGTTTACCACTTCCGGCCAGGTCCGTGGAGGCTTAATCCTTTTGGCAGCTCTCCACTGAAAGGATGATCATGAAAAATATCTCTTCGCCCCGCAGCTCGCTGGTGCGCGCCATCGAGCGTTTCTTTTCCCGCAAGCAGCAGGTATCATCGCGGTTCTATCCGGCCTTTCAGGCGTTCGTGCAGCCGCCGGGAAGCGCGGTGTGGAGCGGGCGCAATTATCTGCGCTTTGCCGAGGAAGCCTATCGGCGTAACGTGGTGGCCCATCGCGCCATCGCGATGATTGCACGCGGTGCGGCCAGTGTGCCGCTGCGTGCCTTGGAGCGTGGAGCGGATGGGGTGCGCCGCCCGGTCTCTGATCAGGTTCTGCCGCGCCTGCTTAGCCAGCCAAGCCCCCTATTGCCGGGGCAGTCATTCTTTGAGCATCTCTACAGCTACCGTCTCATTGGTGGCAATGCGTTTATTCTTGCCGTCGGTCCGGCCGGAGAGCCGCCGCGCGAGCTGCATCTGCTGCGCCCGGACCGGGTGCAGATTATCACTGGCAGTGGTGGTTTGCCCTCGGCGTATCGCTACAAGGTCGATCAGGAGGAGCGTGATTATCCGGTGGATCGTCTCACCGGTGCCTCGCGGATATTACATCTGAGGGACTTCCACCCCAGCCATGACTGGCACGGCCTTTCTCCAGTCGAGGCGGCCGCGTATAGCATCGATCAGCATAATCAGGCGGCGGCATGGAACCAGTCATTGCTGCAAAATGGGGCGCGGCCAAGCGGTGCGCTGGTGGTCAAAATGGAAGGCGGGGCACTCTCGGAGGAGCAATTCACCCGCCTGAAGCAGCAGGTGGATGAACAGTTCAGCGGACCGGAGCAGGCAGGCCGCCCCATGTTGCTGGAAGGCGGGCTGGACTGGAAGGAAATGAGCCTCTCGCCGCGAGATATGGATTTCATTCAAGCCAAGCATTCTGCCGCTCGTGATATTGCGTTGGCATTCGGCGTGCCGCCACAGCTGTTGGGGATTCCTGGCGATAATACCTATACGAATCTAGCGGAAGCACGACTGGCGCTATGGGAGCAAACCATCCTTCCGTTGGTCCACGGTACCCTGAACGCACTCGAAGGGTGGCTAGGTCCGCAATTCGGCCTGCGTTTAGATCTGGTGCCGGATACGGATCACATCAGTGCGCTGGCCCCTCGCCGTGAAAGCCTTTGGGAACGCCTGCGTTATGCGGATTTCCTCAGTGAGGATGAAAAGCGGGCGGCTGTGGGCTATCCGCCGCGTGGAACCATGCATTAAGTGAAGGGGAGAAGGGATGAAGCCTTACCAGAAAAAAGTAGCCTCACATCGTCACCATACCCTCCAGCTGGCGATGCGGCTGGAGGTAAAATCGCTGGATGAATCCGGTGTATTTGCCGGGTATGGCAGCGTGTTTAATATGGTGGATAGCCAGCGTGATGTGGTGTTGCCAGGTGCGTTTACGGAAACGCTCGCCCGCCGCGGCAGTGACGTCAAGTTGCTTTGGCAGCATGATGTGCGCGAGCCCATCGGGCGTATTGAGGCCCTGCGCGAAGACGGGCAGGGGCTCTATCTGCGTGGGCGGTTACTGCTTGAAGTGGCGCGTGCGCGGGAAGCTTACGCGCTGATGAAAGCCGGGGTGCTTTCAGGCCTTAGTATTGGCTACTCACCGGTGCGCTACCGCACCGACCCGGATACGGGGGTGCGCATGCTTTCTCAACTGGACTTATGGGAGGTGAGTCTGGTCACGTTCCCAGCCAATGAGGCTGCGCGTGTCACGGTAGTGAAACAGGAGCCAGTTTCTCCAGCCGCACTGGCGCGTATGCATAGGGCCTTACTACACGCCTTGCAGGCGTTACGCCAGATGACGCCTTAGGCGTTTCCACTAAAACTTCCGCCGTTTACCGTGGCATGCAGAATTTCATGCCCCACGCCGGCTTCTGGAAAAATCCGGGTTTGCGGACAATTTGCGTCAAGGATGCATTTCAATGCATCAAAACCAGTATCAAAGGCATTGGAAAGTAGCTGATACGTCGCCGTCCCAACATTGCTTTGCAGGCTTTCTAAGGCATGGGCCAGCCGCTCATACATATCAAACTGGCGGGTAAGCTGGATCGCCGCCTCTAGTTTTCTGGCAGGAGAAAGGTCAGAAAATTCAGGGTGCTTGGCCGCCCGCTCCAGTGCCTGGGTGATGGTGCGTACGGTCTGATTCTGTGGGGATTGTGCGCCATGGCCGTGCACATGAGCATATGCCTCACGGGCTAGAAGCTGGCTGTCGGCAAGGGAAGCGCTGGGGGAGGCAGATACGTGGGAAAACGCGAAACCAAATGAAAGTGCATCCCCCGCTGCCGTCATACCTGCCCCAACTTTACTTTTTTTTAATATTTTCAGTCTAGGTTCGTGAAACTTTTCTTATCAGTACCGTTACAAAAGATGTAAACGGTTAGAAAAATTGCGACCTATTTGTGGATAGATTAGTGCAAGTCACTGGAAACTTACAAGTGCTACTTGCAACAAATTCGCAAAAAAAGTTAACGCGGGGCGGGCTAGCTCTTTAACCGCCAGCCGCGAGAAATGCAGCGTTGGGTGACCCAAATCAGGAAAATATTTACCAACGCCAAGGTGATAACACCCGTCATCACATTCCCGTCCGCGTGGCCAGTCAGTGCATAACGGAACCCGTCAATCATATAAAAGAAGGGATTGAGATGGCTGATATGCTGCCAGAATTCCGGCAGACGGTGGATGGTGTAGAAGGTACCGGAAAGGAACGACAGGGGTGTCACGATGTAATTGGTGAGCGCCGCCATCTGGTCAAACGATTGGGCAATGATGCCGCCCAGAATTCCGAGTGATGCCAGCATCATACTGGAAGCAAGCACATAATAAAGCATCAGCGGCAGCGAGTGCAGCGAAGGCTCCACGAACACATAAACCGCGGCGGCGACCGCGATGCCTACCACAGCGCCACGTGCCACCCCGCCAAATACCATCGCGGCGACCACCTCGAAGCCTTTAAATGGCGGCATCAGCAAATCGATGATGACACCCTGGACCTTCGCCAGCATCAGTGAAGAGGAGCTGTTTGCAAAGGCATTCTGGACAATCGCCATCATGATGAGGCCGGGTGCGACGAAGCGATCGAACGCTAATCCTTCAACCATGTCCTGACGTCGGCCCATGGCCAGATTCAATACGGCCAGAAAAAGGAGCGTGGTGATAACGGGTGCTAGAATGGTTTGGTTCCACACTTTCGCAAAACGCCAGACCTCTTTTTTGGTCAGCGTGGCGATGCCGAGCCAATGGATGCCGCCAATACGGGGATGAAAGTGGGCGGGGGTGGGCGCTTTGGATGCAGGGGCATTAGTCATGCACCATAGATAGACTGCTGAGCGGCAGAATCAAGACATGTGCGTGCGCGGTGAAAGTTTCACACTTCCCGGCCTGCTGGTTGTGACGGACCATCGCGGCATCATCAAGCAAAGGAGAACCTTCGATGAGCCTGAACGAAATCACGGACTGCGTACATCAACTGGGCAATGCCTGGGAGCAGTTTAAAGATGTTAATGAAGCCCGCCTGCGTGAGATAGAGCGCAAAGGCTTTGCAGACCCACTCTTTGACGACCAGCTGCGAAAAATCAATCTTGCGATGGACCAGCATAAGGAACGCATGGACCGCATCGAAACCATGCATGGGCGTCCCGGCGCATCCGGTGCAGTGGGCGAGAAGAGCCTTAGTCGTTACGACACGCAATACAAGCAGGCGTTCCAGAATTACCTGCGCAAGGGAATGGATGGCGGGCTGGAGCATCTGCAGACCAAGGCGCTCTCGGTTACCGGCGATGGCACGGATGGTGGTTTCCTCGTCACCGACGAGATGAATCAGGCGATTCTTTCCATCGTGCGGGAAAGCTCGCCGATGCGCCAGCTGGCCAGTGTGGAGACCATCTCCAGCGATTCGCTCGACATCATCGAGGATACCACTGATATGGCGGCGAGCTGGATTGCCGAAACCGGGGCGCGGGTGGATACCAATACTGCGACCATCGGTAAGCACACTATCCCGGTGCACGAACTGTATGCCCAGCCAAAAGCTACCCAAAAACTGGTGGATGACAGCTCGGTGAATATTGAACAGTGGGTAGCCGAGAAGGTAGCCGATAAGTTCGCTCGCCTGGAATCCACGGCATTTATCTCCGGCGATGGGAACGGTAAGCCGAAGGGGATTCTCTCCTATGCCGCCGGGACCAACTGGGGGCAGGTCGAGCAGATCAATTCCGGGACGGCCGGGGTGGTTACGGAGGCGGGTCTCATCAAGCTGTTTTATGCGTTGAAGGAGCAGCACGCCCGCCGCGCCAGCTTCCTGATGCATCGCAGTGTGGTGCAGGCAGTGCGCTTGCTGAAATCACCGACGTCGGATCAGTATCTGTGGCAGCCGGGCATTTCCGCCGGCGCGCCGGAGACGCTTTTGGGGATTCCGGTCTATCACGCGGCGGATATGCCAGTAGCGACTGCCAACGCCCTCGCCGTGGCGGTGGGGGATTTCAAGGCCGCGTATCTGGTGGTGGACCGTGTGGGCATCCGTATCCTGCGTGATCCGTTTACCGATAAACCCTTCATCAAGTTCTACACCACCAAACGCGTCGGCGGCGAAGTGGTGAACTACGAAGCGGTTAAACTGCTGAAACTGGCGGTATAGGCACATAACGCGCCAGCGAATACTTGCGCGGAGTATTGCAGAAGGGAGGGGGCAAGTTGCATGCGTGTGTCTCCTCCCATTTGCACAAGGTTCGTTATGCTTTTGCTATGCCGGTCTTCGGCTCGCCCGTGCGGCTGGTGAGAAATGCCTTCCATGGCTCACCCCTTAACACAGCAATAATATCATCAATTTTTTTTGACGAGGGTCTGGCGCTTGGCCGTCAGGCCGCATTTTTCCATTTCATTCATCTCATCTGAGCCATCTAGATGGATGCTTTTTAACCCTTCGTTTAGGTAACTAAACTGATTCGCCAGATCAGCGGAACGCTTCATAAACTGCTCTGCCGCTGCGCTGGCGCTAAAGGTTGGCTTATGGGTGAGGGGATCTCTGTCCAGCAAAGATTTATATGGATACGCAAGCTTCTCCAGTAGCCGATTGGCGCACTGAATGGCGTCGTTTGCAAGTGAAAAGGTAAACTGGCGCGCGGGGTCACGTTCCTGCTCCAGCGAGCCTTCAAGCATCGGTTGCGCCTCATTTAGCACGCGAAGCAGGTGGTCGGGGGATACTGCCGCCAACATATTATTTTCTATTGACGTTAAAGACGTAGCGCTATTGCCTCCTGATGTGCCCTCAGGAGCGCCTGCCGGTTGTTGAAGAATACGCCTAAGATCCACAGGTGTAGCCTTTTTTGTTCTTATTATTTTCTTCGCCAGGCACGTATTAACACGAAAATTGTTACAGTTTTTGTGCCATGGGCGGCACAAATGAGGGTTTTAAGGGAATTTGGAGGGGTAAATTTACCTTTGTGCCCCCATTTGCTTGATTCCGCGCTAGGATTGCGCTAGCGTCAATAAAAGTTAAGAAGCAGAGGGTTGCCGTGGTCAAGCTAAGCCGTTCCGAACAGATCATTGCGGAAAAAACCGTCTGTGTACTTCTGGTGCGGGGTGAAAATCCCGATGGTCAGCCCATCTATGCGTATGTCGCCGTTCGTGCGGACAAGCTGGAAGAATTCATGGCCGCGCAGAAAAGCGGTCTGTTTTACCCGGAGGATTTTGGCATCATCGTGGAGTCCGGCGAAGGTGAGCCATCCGACGAGGTGCGTGAGCGGATGGAGCGTGAGTACGGCTTCAATCATGCCCAGATGCTTGATATTCCCAATGCGGAAGAAGCCGGGCAATTGACCCAGAACATTGTTTCTGCCCGCCCCGATCCGGCGGAGTAGCGTCTTTCACAAAAAATCTCCCTTCCTGCCTGTGCCGTTACATGGTGTCCTGTTGTACGAGCCCTATTGAGGGGCTCGTTTGATTCACACAGGAAACTTCCATGCTCCCTTCGACTCCTGCGCCTGCGCGCACGCTTATGCGTACCGTGCCTCCTATTGCCGAGCCACTGACGCTGGCCGAAACAAAACTCTATCTGCGCGTCGATCACGCGGATGATGACACGGCGCTGGGGCGGATGATTCAAACCGCACGTGAGGCAGCGGAGGCATATCTTGGCCGCTCACTGATGACGCAGGATTGGCAGCTGGATCTGGCGGAGGGGCTGGAGGATGCTGTCTGGCTGCCACGCGGCCCGGTGCAATCGATTCTGTCCGTGCAACGCATCGCGGAGACCGGGACGGTACTGGAAACATTACCCACAGACGTGTACCACCTCAACCCACCGCGCACGTTTCTGCTGCCGCACCTGAGCATCGCCGAGGCAGTGCGAATTGTGTACCGCACGGGCTATGCCGCTGCAGAGGCCATACCCGCCGCCATTCGTCAGGGCTTACTCATACATATCAGCGCATTATACGAAGGCGTCGGCGGCGGATTTCCGGATGCCTGTGCCGCGCTTTATGCATCGTTTCGTGAGCGCCGGCTATGAGTAGCTCTGCTCCCTCGCGTTTACCGCACCGACTGATTCTGCAAGCACCGGCTCATGTGGCGGATGGTCTGGGTGGACAGACCCTGCAATGGACACAGACGGCCATCCTGTGGGGAGAGGTACAGACCCCGGGCCGTTTGCAGGCGTTAGAGCCGGGCGATGCCGGGCAGGCAGTTCCCCGTGCGCAGGTGACCATCCGCATCCGTCGCCGTAGCAGCGGCCTGGTTGCCGGCCATCGCCTGTGCTGGGGGACGCGGTGTTTTCTATTACAGGCCATACGCGATGACGGGCGCTCGCGTTATGTCGAACTGGTGACGGAGGAAGCCTGATGGCCACGGCGTATGAAGCTCTGCAAAAAGCACTCTATGCTCGTTTGACAACCCATCCCGGCGTGCAAGCGCGGGTGACAGGAGTATTCGATCAGATTTCCGCCAAGGTGGCGTTTCCCTACCTGCTCTTTGGCGACGCCACGGGGGAGGAGGCCTCCACGGCGGGCACCACGCTTCAGCGGGTCAGTCTGGCGTTGATGATCCTCTCCGATGCGGCGGGGCGGGCGGAGTCCCTAGCGCTGCAGGCAGAAGTAGAAGCCGCGCTGGCCACGCCGCTGGTACTAACGGACGGCTGGCAGTGCACGGCGCTTTATTGCACCCGTGCCGAGGCGCAGACATTGGACGGCGGACGCCGCCGTCGCGTGACGCTCAGGCTCGAGGCCTGGCTGGAAAAACCTTGATACGGAGCCTTGACGCATGACCTTCACGCGCGGTGAACAGATTACCCTTAGCATCAGTAATGGCCAGACACCGGAAGTGTTTCTTCCGCTGGGCGGGCTGCAGGAATCAGAAACGGAATGGAATCACCGGCCCATAGCGCTCTCTGCGCTTTCAACGGGGGGATGGCAAGCGGCCGCAGAAGGTAGCGGAAGCCGATCCGTCCGCATACAAGGGCGCGGTCTCTTTGATGCCGGCGCGGGAGAGGCACGTCTGCTGAGTGTACTTTCAGCGGGGCAGTTTGCCCGTATACGCATCATCTTTGGTGCGCAACAGATGGAAGCGTTGTTTCATGTCACGCAGTATATCCGTCGGGCACGGCGGCGGCAGCTTGTGGAGGCCCGGCTTACGTTAGAAAGCAGCGGCCCGGTTCTATGGAGTCCCGTTTGATGGAGCGTTCTGGAACGAAGTGATAAACCTATCAAAGCGCTGCTGAACCGGCTGCACGGTTTCTGCGTCGCATCTGATGCGGCTATACATCACCTCAAACGATCCCCGCGCCGCATTCATTATTTGTGGAGCGACATCACTGGCCTGATACGTGCTCAAGGAGCGCAGCAGCGCGTGATAAAGTCGTGCATTGTCAGATTCCCGAGCAACACCGCATTTATGTAAATAATAATAAGACACATAGGCGTCTTCGAAATACGTTTTGATTTTATCAATTTCGATTTCACGCTGCACTTCGGATACTGCTGCAGGGGCTGAAGGCGTGTTAGGTAATGCATGGATGGTTGGAGTAGGGGGCACTAGGGGTGCTTCTGCAGGCCTTATGGTGCGTTGTATGTCATGCAAAATGAGGCTGAGCGTCAGTAGACCCCAGAGGTAACAGATCATCCATCCGCGGCTTCTCACCAACGTGTGCAGATGATGTAGCACTTCAGGCGATGGGGTGTCGAGTTGGGGAAGCCAGAGTCGGTTTTGACGCCGGAAATAGTAGAGCAACCCACCAAGCACAGCCACCATCATGGCCCACGCAAGAAAATCTCCCCAGCGTAATGTGCTTTGCGCAAATGATGACAGCGCTATTCTCCCGTGCTTTCTTCCGCCGGCGTCGCCGCTGCTGGATTTTCAGCAGCAGATTCTTCGGGGGGGCGGCAGTCCAGAATCACTTCCTCCTGATTATCAAAGAAGGATTCACGACGGACTTTTTCCATGTCATTGCAGCGATACTCAATCCGCAACTCTTTGGTGCAGCTGGGAACAGGGTCCTTGCCAAGCGTTTCACTGGTTATGGTAAAGTTACAGGTCGCGTACCCGTTGCAAAGGCTAGAGAGTGCGCGCAGCACATTGTCCCGACGCAGCGGCAGAGGGGGCGTATCGTCCTCATCCTCGGCTTCTTGCTGAGGATAACGATTGGCGTAACTAACGCAGTTCATACCCCAGCTTGCGGAATCAATCTGGATAAACTCATCGTAAACTTTTTCCGGCGCGATCGCTTCCGGTGCAGGAGGGGGATCGCCGAGTTGAATTTTCCCGGTGGCGAGTAAAGCGCCCATCCCGATAAATACGAACAGCGTCACGACGATGATGTGTAACTTCAGATCCATGGGCCTAACATGCGTGCAGCAACGGGCAATTGCAAGCGATCTAATACTAAAAAGCGATGCGCTTTTGGTTATCCAATCACATGCGTACCCCTTTCGCTACGTTCTGCCTCTGCCGTTGACACGCTCGGTGTGGCAGCGGGAGAGGAGACCCCCCCCTGTGAGGGCTGCACCCCTGTCAGCTCTGCCGCAACCTGACGCGCCTGATCAAGTAGATTTGGCGCCTCAGTGATGGCAGGTGACCGCTCCGGCGCTGCAGGTCTTTGTGGAGGCTGCATAGTATTTGGAAGCGTCTGGCTTTCAATGTGACGGGATTGTTCAATCGCACGGGCCACATTTTCTGGCGACACAAAAAACACACTTACCAGACGGGTATTGTCTGGGCCGCTACCAGAGGCAACCCGTATCGCCTCCTGTAAAACGTCACGGCCGCTTACCAGCACCCCACTGCCATTGCGACGGCTGTAGAGAGCATTGAGAAGGCTGTCAGGGGCATTTTCTCTCAGGAAGCGCGCTTCAGCGAGTGTTAGCCGTGTCACGCTTTGCTGCACAGAAGGAGGAACCAGCAAGCTGGACTGATCGATCACCTGCCCATTTTCTGGATCCGTGCGCAATGTGGCGCGCGCAATACCGGTAATGGGTGCCAGGTTAGACATCCGCTGCTGAGTGACATCCGCCGATGCTTGTTCATAAAGCCGGCGCTCGTCAGGGGTTAAGGCGCGCAGTAATGCGGGATTTGCCTGAATCTCAGCAACGGTAAAGTTACTTCGCACGCTTTGAATGGCATCACTGGCCAAGCCTCTGACCGTGACAATATCAGCAGGTTGCGGCTGCGCGGCCGCGAGTAACTCCTGACGTCGACGATTTAACAACTCGTGAGAAGGAAAGGGGATGCCGCTGCCAATCTCCGCCGGTTGGCGTCCTCCAATCGAGGGCATGGGATGATTGGCAGGCAGGTTGGCAAAATGATCCAGTGCGGCATTCAAGCGCTGCTGGGCCGCGCGTTCACTCAGCCCATGCTGCTCACGGAGACGGGCGATGAGATCGGCACGGACCTCTGGTGAGATTTGGCGATCAGTCAGTGCAAACTGGCGTAGCTCCGCTAAGGTCATCTCGCCAACGCCGGACGGCGTATGACGACGTAAGCCCGCTAACAAGGGGCTGTTAGCTCCTTCACCTGTAATCCACTGATTTAATGATTCACGGGAGAGCAATGGAGACTGCGTGCGCTGCCATTCTGCGTACAGACGATTAAATTCTGGATTATACTGAGGGGCTACCCCACTTCTCAGCCCTCGCAACTGGGCTTCCACATACGCTTCACGTGTCATGGTGTTGGACGCACCTGACTGTTCGTATGCACTTAGCAGACTGTTTCGTACGCTCGTGAATAGTGGATTTGGGCGCTCCACACTACCCTGAGAAATCAGAAAGTGGGCTTCGTCACGAGACACAGTAGATCGGCGATTTACAATGACGTCCGACGCCAAACGATTCCCGTTAGCATCCGTTTGGGCGATCAGGGCCGAGGGAGCCCTGCGGGAGGCATCGCGTAGGCTTGGCGCTAAGGCGAGCATGGTGCTGAATTCGCGGGAGGCGGCGGCATCGCGTCCCATGGGAATCGGCACTTCAACGCGTGTGTTTGAAGGAATTTGCGGGGATGGGCGTACACCGCCTAGGCTGGCAACACCAGCGAATACGCCTGGCAAGCTGGAGCCTCGGATATCCACGCCAGCGACGCGTGCGCCCGTCGTAAATACTTGTTGCGCCGTTTCCATGGCACGCTCGCGGGTCATACCCATTCCATTTAATTGGTGGGCAGAGCGGATGGCAATTTCCTGCAAAGAATCACGCGCCATGGAATTCATGCCTTCCGAAAGGAAGGCGGGCTGCCCAAAGCCGGTGAGACGATGGACGGCAAAGCGCAAAGAATATTGGACGAGATCAAAACCTTCCCAAATGGACTGCAACCAGTTGGATGGGCTGGAGAGTCCACCACGTTGAGAAAAACGCTGCCGAAATTGCGCAAATAATGAACTGGGGCTTAGGGCCTCCATGGTATTTTCAACAATCACCGTGGCCACATTCTCGGGCGCACTGGTCATGCGCGTGGCAGTCCTCTCCAGAAAATTCCCTCGATTGGCCACCGTGTCTCGCACGGACGTATACAGTGAGCCAAATACCGGATGCCGACGTAAGGATTCCTGATGCTCAGGGGTGAATTGGCGGCCAGCAATCTGAGTATTATCCAGAACGCCATTCTCACTGAACATGATGTCATAGAGGCGCTGTTGCTGAGCATTTGGCAAACCACGAATCTGAGCCAGCAATGCAGGATTCTGCCTAAGCGCTCCCTCAAGCCTGTCCCGCTGCTGGGGATTATCAAAAGGGGAGGTGATTTGAGTATTTGCCATTTTGTTGTCTCGTCTGCTGTCCGAAGTCTATCTGTCGTTCCTGACTTATGTGTTTCGTCTACAAAATCACGATACGGGCCTGTTGCTCGTGGGTTTTCCCAATAAATCGGGCGGTGTTGCGGATGGCGTTGGCGGCGCTACTACACCTACATCATTCGGGACATGCATGCCGCCGCTAATTGTGGAAGGCCCTGACGATCTCTGTGCCACGTGGGGTGCCTGCGTATCGGGAAGGCAAACGCCTGGTGGAGGCGTTGCGCTCCCCCCACGAAGGATGGATGAAAAAAACCCATTAACTCCCCGCTGCGGTTGCGTGCTGCACAAGCGCTCGCGAAGGGTTGCAATCGTGTCTCGCGCGGACTGGGGAAGATGATCCGTTTCCATCTGGGCCACCAGACGCTGCATGTCGGCGTTTTGTATCAGCGGAAGTAAGCTGAAAATATTGGTTCCTTCCTGAGCAGCTCCGCCTGCGTTGTTGGAAAGCCATGACTCTGTCAGGGCTACCATTGTCGCCCGTTGTTCGGGGGTTACGCTTGCCAGAGCGCGCTGTAGCAGCGGAATGTTATGGTTGCTGAGAACTTGCAGGGCGCGGGCATTCTCGCCCAACACACCCTCCAGGTTCAGCTGGCCAATGGTCTGCAGCAGTGTTGCAGACTCCGGCAACGCAGCCACTGCAATAGCAGAGCTTACCAGTGCCGCCTGACGTTGTGCCGGGCTACGGGTGTCGCCTTCTGCTGGCACCACCGCATCAAGCATATTCTGTACCAGCGTTTGTCCCTGCGGGGTGTTCATCACCGGATCACGCATTATAGTACTGAGGCGCTCCAGATTCGTCCCTGCCGGTTGTCCTTCTGCATTCCGCGCTGGCGCTAACAAGATCGCCCGCGCTCTGGCATAGCCATCACGGGCCTGTGCAGAGATGGTCGCTGGCAAGGCCTCCGCCGGCAGGCTTTGCATGATGCGCCCCATCGTTGTCACCATGTTTGGATCACGCAGCAGAACCAGAAGTTCGTTTGCGTTTAAAGTCCCTGAGGCAATGCTTTGAGATACCTGCATGATGCGTCCCAATGTGGCATCATCTGCATTGGCCAGATGCGGCGCAATCTGACGAAACAGCGCCATATTCTCTTCCGTAAGAAAGGACATGGCGCGGCTTGCAGATTCAGGCAGACCGCTAAGTGAAAGCTGCTTGAGCACATTTAGCGCCCTCTCGCCCCCCGGCTCTGAAATGAGCCTCGCGCTGGCACGGACAAGATCCGCGCTGTGGCGCTGGCGTTCCGCATCGCTGATGCCGGTTTGTTGCATAGCAATCAGTGCCTGCATAGCCTCTTGTGCGGCAGCGGGCAGTGTACCATCTGGCCGGCGCAGGGCGCCCAGAGCCTCACTCATCACGGCAAGGTTCGTGCGACCATTTTGTGTCGGTGTCAGTGCGAAGCTGCGCAGTCTGTTGAAGCTCTCGCGCGCCTCTGGCTCCAGTGCAGAGGGGTCAAATTCACGCAAGAGGCGTTCGGTTTGCGGCGCATAGGTCGAGAGCAGGTGGCTAAGGGCCTGCATATCAGGAGCACCTTGCCGTAAGGATCCCATCAGTGGCAGTACCATCTGCATCAGGCCTGCCGCCTGTGGGTCGCGTGCCATCGAGGTAATCAGCGAGATATTTTGCGGTGTCATCAGGCGGAGTGCCGCACGGGCAGGGGCCATCTCTTCAGTATCGGGCAGTGAAATGCGCGAGAGATCCCGCAGCAGCCGTTCACCCTCTGGATGTGCCGCCAGACGCAGACCCATCTCCGTCAGGATTTGGGGGGTCATGGCCGATTGCAGGCCATTTTCTGCCAGCAGCTGTTCCGGGGTTATTCCGGCACGGCGCAGGACATCCGCAAAGATAAGGAATGATTCCGGTGAAGCCGTGAGTGCATCAATGAAAGGGGTTGCGCCGGGTCCGGCCATCGCGCGCATCAAGGGACGTGTTTGCGCCAGTAATTGCGGATTGCTCTGCAACGCCCCGCGAAGTGCCTCCGCGTGCTGAGGATTCAGTAATAACTGTAAGGCTTGGTCACGGACACGTCCGGAAATCACGGCAGCGGCGGAGCCTGGTGCAGGTGCAGTGCCTCCGGCGCCCAGCTGTGTGGCTGCATTGAGAATACGCGGAGCCAAACGTGGATTGCCCATAACACGCGCAAGGCTTTGTGGCGTAATCTGTTCGGCCAGAGTCGAAATGTTGGGGGTGCGACTGATAGCGCGGACGGCGTCCGGACCCATAGTGGTAAGAAACTCATCAAAAATTTCTCTATTTTCTGCCACTGCCGTAATGATTTCGGCAGGGACCTCTTGCTGCTGCATGCCCCGTTGCAGCAGCGTCATATTGCCATTACGCAGAAACGTCTCACGTTGTGTGCCGTCCGGGTCCTGCCCCGGGGCCAGAAAGCCCATCATGCCGCTCAGGCCAGGGAACGTTCGTGATAGCCAGTTGCCTAGGTTGATGAAGAGGTTTCCAAAGAAGCCGCGCCCTTCCTCAGTGGCGGCACCCCAGATAGCCGCCCCACCAAACGCCAGCATCAAGATTCGAAAAAAGAAACCCATGTGCTTACATTCCTTCCCATTTTCAGTGTACCGCCGGAATATGACAGTCGCACGAAGGAATTATGACACCTGTATGACAAACGGGTAAACAAGACGCAAAAATTAAGTATTTACGGCTGATTCGCCTTGTGAAGGCCCTGCCAGCAGGCGCAGGGGGGCAAAATGAACCTGCGTATGGTTAAGCGCCTCTTCACCTTTGAGAAACTGGTGTTGACGGGCTTCGAGATACTCATAATAGCCCCCCCCTCCCAAAATAGGATGGTAGCTTTCCTCTTGCTTCAGTGTACGCCGCAGCGCGACGCCACTTACTGTTTCTGCATACGCCTGCGCATACGCCATGGCGAGGCCTGCATCACGCATGATTTCCTCATAATACGCATAGGTGGCACAGAAGGTTGCATCATAAAGTGCTTCCGCGACGCGAAGGGCCGCGGTGGCATTTGGGCTCATCACGCATCGCCATGGTGCACGGTTGATTGCCAGCACCAGCGCATCTTCAAGATGCTGAAGCGGCACTCCTCCGGGGGGAAGGCGACGCGCCAGTGCCTGCATGAAGTGTGTCAGCCGCTCCTGCTGCAGTAATTCTTTTGTCAGCCGATCAGCCAGTATGCGATCTTTGGTGATGAAAGGGTGCCAGCTATCAGACATTACAGCCGCAAGGCGTCCAAGCACGGAACGGCGCGAGATCCAGTGCCACAGAAATGTAATGCCCTGCGTTTTCTGTGTTACTTCGCCTTCTATGGGATAGCCAAAGACATTGTAAAAATGATCGCGGGTAAAGAGCCGGCGCGGCGCCGCCTCACGCGAGAGAGAATCTCGCATGCGGTGCAGTGAAAATGTATCGACCGTGGCGCGCAGCATACAACAACATCGGGGCTGTTGCTTTCATATAAGCCAGATCAGTCTGCATTTGTCATGCGTTACTGGGGACAAAGGCGGCTTAGCCGCTGATGGAACGGCCCTGGGTGGCAGTTAGGTTCGGTAGTGAGCCCGAAACGCGGGGGTGATCTGCATCATCCAGCGAAGCGGTGAGGGCCCGCTCGGCAAGCGACGCTAAGGTAGCGCCATTACTGCCGGGGAGGCTGGTCTGCTGCTGACGGCGTGCCGGCGATACGGTGATTGGAAGGGTTGTATCTACGCCGCCGCGTCCGCTTTGAGGATTGATAAGCTCTGCCTGACGGCGGAAATAACCGTAAAGGCCGGTTGCCGGACCCTCTATAGGGCGTAGCACGGTGCGGCCATTTTCTTCGACCAGATGCATCC